>CAMDLX010000150.1 GCA_945901935.1 Bifidobacterium breve
ATCAAAGGGCAGGCTAAACCGTCTCGAAGGGTGCTGCTGAAGGAATCAGCATGCTGGCTCCGCTTGGCAGTTTTGAAGATTTGCCTAACCAATAAGCGTGATCGGCCATGGCGAGCAGTGCGTGGTCGCCGCTGGAGTTTCCATAGGACCAAAGTTCAAGGTTCTTCATCGGACCAAGTGCTGGCTGTCCAAGCCATGCACGCAGCCGGAGAGCCTTCTGTTCTGCGCGCACGTTCGGATACTCCATCTGCCCTGTCAGCAGGCCGTACTCCACGCTGGGTTCTACGGCAATCACTGCAGTCACTCCCAATTCCTGAGCGAGTGGTTCAAGGTAATAGGTCAGAGAAGCCGAGACGAAGAGCAACTCATGGCCAGCCTCACGATGTTGCTCCAGTCGTTGCAGCACCGTTGGATTCAACTCGTTGATGAGCAAGTCGCGGGCATACAGATTGCCTAGGCGCTGCAAATCCTGCTCGCGCCGACCGCACATCGAGCGATGAATCATCTCGGCCTTAACGGCGTCCCGATCACGAAGATCAACGTTTCTTCGAAGCCCCGAAACCCCAACCTCTGCTGCTATCTGAGCAAAGCGTGAACGCCCTGTAACTCTCAGTAGAAACGGAATGAGCGTGTCGCTCTTCGACAGGGTTCCGTCAAAGTCAAAGGCAGCAACTTTGCGTCTCGCTAGTTCAGTCAACCTAGGTACCAGTCTGGAGCGTGGATTCTTAGAGGGGTGAAGAGGTGTTTTCAACGAAGGCGTCTAGGCGCGCCAAGGTTGACTCCATGGACTTCAGGTTCTTTGCCGGAGATTTTGTGATCTCTATGTAGGCTCCGAACTTTGAAGTAGACCAATCGAAGGTCTCGGTCACCAGAGTGGAGCCAGCGTCAGCGCCTTCGGTAATTGGTTCAAGCTCGTAGCGCCAACGCCACCCGCCAGCATGTGCCCAAGCAATGAGTCGCCCTTCGGCGTATTCCACCACCTTGTTGCTAATCCGATACGGCACAACGATGCGCATATTGGTCGAGAACTTGTCTCCGAGAGCCAGCTTGCGAGATTCTCCCTTGGCACCTTGAACGCTGCCCGAACCGTCGATGACGTGATGCAGTGTCGGGTCCGCTACTACATCAAAAATACGCTGCGCGTCCGCTGCAATGACACGAGTCGCGGAGACCTGCTTGTTGTTTGCGCTCAAGATCTGTTCCCATCTTTGTTTCTCTTACGCTGGGTTGCGCAGTCGAAGTAATCCATAACCACGCTAGGCGAGCAAAGCAGCAAGCGCGGGTTCGAGCTCGGGATAGCTAAAGGTGAACCCTGCTTCAAGCAGTGCCGCAGGCACTACTCGTGAACTCGTCAGAAGCAACGAGTCGGCCAATTCCCTACCAAAGAGCAACCGCGGGCCAGTGATGGGCAAGATGGTCGTCGGCCGGTGAAGTACGCCACCCAAAATCTTGGTGTACTCGGCGTTGGTGACTGGCTCTGGAGCAGTCAGGTTGACTGCTCCGGCAAGCTCATGAGTCAGAAGAAATTGGATTGCACGAACCTCGTCCTCGATTGAGATCCAACTGATGTACTGCTTGCCAGAACCGACCTTGCCGCCAAGGCCCAATTTAAAGAAGGGCAGTTGTTTCGCAAGCGCTCCTCCTTCAGTGGATTGAACAATTCCGGTGCGTAAGAAGGCAACTCGTATGCCGGCGTCTACTGCCGGCTGGGCTGCAGCCTCCCAATCGATACAGACACGGGCAGTGAAATCCGAACCAGGCGTTCCGCTCTCATCAAGAATCTCATCTCCATGCTCGCCGTAATAGCCAATGGCCGACCCAGAGAGCAGCACAGCCGGTGGTTGGTCCATGGCGGCAAGGGCCGTGGCCAGCAGGCTGGTTCCCAGCGTGCGAGAAGTCAGAATGCGATCCTTCTGTTGGGGAGTCCAACGACTATCGGCAATGCCCACTCCCGCCAGATGGATGACTGCATCGATACCCTCGAGTGCGCTGGCGTCAATGAGTTTTCTTGATGGGTCCCAAGAAGCCTGACGAACCACAGAAGCGGCAGCACCTGCATCTGCTCCAGCATCCTTGCGGGCTGCTGGGGCAGAATTCGGACGGCTGAACTGAGTCAGTTCGTGGCCATCGCGCAGAAGTGCGTCCATGAGTTGCGTGCCGATCAGGCCGCTAGCACCAGTAAGAGCAATCTTCATCAGTCATTTCCTCTTTCGCCGACGGGAGGTGCCGGTACGCATACTTGGTTAGCACTGCTAACAGCCTGCGCGGTCGCGAGGCCTCTAGCCGCGCAGGTACCAACAGGCTGATCTGAGCTAGCCGCGCTCGCTGACCTTGCGCCACACTGCGCGTGGCAGGAGGCGGAAAATAAAGAACGGGTACTTAAGTATCGGAGGTGCCCAGACCACCTCGTGGCCATTCGCAAGTGCAGAGCTGAGCAGTTCTGCAACATTTTCTGGAGTGGTCGAGAATGGTGCAGCCTTCATGCCGGTGGTCATCTTGGTATGCACAAAACCAGGGCGCACAACGATCACCTTGATGCCCGTTCCAACCAAGCTGTCCCCAAGACCCTGGGCAAATGCGTCCAAGCCGGCCTTGGTTGATCCGTACACAAAGTTGTCCTTGCGGGCTCTGAGGCCAGCAACGGAGGACATCAGGACCAACACGCCATGACCTTGGGCCTTGAATCGTTCGGCCACTACCAAGCTGGCAGAGACCAACCCTGCAAAGTTGATCTGCACGGCCGCAGCTGCAAATGCTGGGTCAGCCTCGAACGCTTCTTGGCTGCCCAAAATTCCTGCGGGTGCGTACACCAGATCGATATCGCCGAACTCGTCGAACACATGACCAATGACCTTCGGATGGCTGTCAACGTCGGTGCAATCCCAGTGAACAATCTCCACCCTGTCCGCCCCTCCGGCGCGCAGCACCTGAGCAACAGAATCCATGCCGTCTTCTGGGCGGCCAGCCAGAATCACGGTTCTGCAACGGCCTTGTATTAGGCGCAGGCAGACAGCCTGGCCAATGTCTGACCCGCCTCCGAGTACTAGTACTGATTGCACTTCACCTAGTGCATCGCGCACGTGGTTCTCCAGTTCTGGCGCAGAAGCGCTCGATTGTTGCGGCTCTAGCGTTGTTCCAGGCGCACTCACTCTGACAGAGCGCCACATGTCAGACCATGACATTAGTCAGGATGGCTGCACTTGCTTTGACCCGGTGGTATCGCTGCAGGCAAAAGGTCCTAACTTGGTCCATGTGAGCACCCGAATGCTGATAGTTCTTGCTTTGATCTGTGGAATGGCAATTTTGGTTGCGTTTGCTGTGCAAGCGGCGCAGCTCATCTGAGTAGTCTGTTGGTCGTGGATGACACCAATGCGCAAGCAGCGACTACTGCTACAGCCGATCCCTTGCTAACGGGCACTAGTAACGGAGCGGCACCCTCAGGCCAACATTTTGATGTTGTAGTCATTGGGGGCGGGCCGGGTGGATATGGCGCAGCCCTCTATGGGGCCTCAGCTGGTCTCAATGTTGCACTTGTCGAGATGGACAAAATTGGTGGCACCTGTTTGCACAGAGGCTGTATCCCAGCAAAAGAGCTTCTTGAAACGGCTTCAATCGTCAGAACCGTCAAGCATGCTGCTGAGTTCGGAGTCATTGTTGAGCCCAAGACGGTGGACTGGAGCATCACGCTGGCACGCAAGCAAGAAGTGATCAACAAACTTGCTGGCGGTGTGGTCATGCTGCTGAAGAATCGCAAGGTCACGATGTTCAATGGTCTGGGTTCTCTTGGCCCCGATAAGCAGGTCCACATTGTGGGTCTTGATGGCGAACAGGCGGACATTTCTGGGGATGCAGTCATCCTCGCACCCGGGTCCGTGCCCCGAATCATTCCTGGCTTTGAGCCCGACGGAACCATCGTCGTTACCTCTGATGAGTTCTTTCATCTCACACAGATTCCCCGCCGAGCGGTGGTTATTGGTGGAGGCGCGATCGGTTGCGAATTTGCGTCGACCTTGGCCGACTTGGGCAGCAGTGTGACAGTCCTCGAAGCCCTTCCCAAGGTGCTGCCCGGATGCGATGACGATGTCACTCGCGTCGTGCTGCAGTCATTTAAAAAGAAGGGCATAACTGTTCGCGCTGGGGTCGCTGTAACGGGGCACACGCCAAACCCAGTTGGCGGAACAACAGTGCAGTTTGGTGACGGCGAGTCAATCGATACCGATGTAGTCGTGGTCTCTGTTGGCCGTGTGCCGTATTCCGGGGGTCTGCTTGACGCTGGAACACTGGTTCAAGTCTCTGATCGTGGACACCTTGAAGTCGATTCGCTCTGCCGTACTGCCGAGCCCTCGGTCTGGGCAATTGGGGATGCCATTGCTAGTCCGCAGTTGGCTCATGTGGCCTTCGCTGAGGGCATTCTTGCAATCAAAGACATCCTTGGTGAGTCTCCGACGCCGATCGACTACGGAAAGGTTCCATGGGCGATTTATTGCCATCCCGAGGTTGCCTTTGCTGGCCACTCCGAGGCAACTGCAAAGGCGGCCGGCTATGAGGTCGTGGTGTCGAAGCACCGCTTCGCCGGAAACAGTCGGGCGCAGATCTTGGGAGAGACCGATGGTCTCGTCAAGATCATCGCAGAACAGCGCGCTGATGGAACTGCCGGCACTGTCTTGGGTGTTCACATGGTTGGCCCATGGGTAACTGAGCAGTTGTCGGGTGGCTACCTAGCAGTCAACTGGCAGGCCACTGTTGATGAGGTCGCTGAGCTGATTCAGCCGCATCCATCCTTGACCGAACTCTTTGGAGAGTCCATGTTGGCCCTCACTGGCCGGTCGCTTCACGGATAGGCCAGAGCAGTTGCTTTGCCGCCAATAATGCTCCGGTTGCGAAGCATCTAAGGGCTGCTGATCTACCCCTATATTCACTAAGTAACGAGACAAGTTCAACACAAGTAAACTGACCCTGATCTGCCGGATTCAACGGTGAATCAGACAGTGAAGGGAACATCCTCTTATGCCCGAGATCTTGATGCCGCAGCTAGGTGAATCAGTCACCGAAGGCACCATTACCCGATGGTTCAAACAAGTCGGTGAGTCAATTGAGGAGGACG
>CAMDLX010000151.1 GCA_945901935.1 Bifidobacterium breve
CGCGACTTTGTGCTGCTAGCTGCAGCGCTAGTGCGGCGCGAAACTGACTTGGGTTGAATTACTGCGGGTGATCTCCGAGCGGATCGGCTACGAACAGCTGTCACGAGGCCTGCTCCTCGAGTCGCTCGACTGCCCTCAAACGGACACTCTCTGCCCTTCGATTCACAGCGATTTCTTCAGGAGCGGCTTTCCAAGCGCCGCGCTTCAGAAGTCGAACAGTTGGCTCCGCCCCACACGCACAGGGCAGACCCGAGGGACAGACACAGCCGCCAGTTTCAGCCTGCCGAAATGCAGACTTGACCATTCGGTCTTCGAGCGAATGGTACGAGAGCACTGCAAGTCGCCCACCTGGGGCCAAGACTGATAACGCACCGTCGAGCGCATCAGAGAGTTGTTCTAGCTCAGAATTGACTTCGATTCGGATTGCCTGGAAGGTCCGCTTAGCTGGATGACCTCCAGTACGTCGTGCTGCTGCAGGAATGGCATTACGAATAATTTCAGCCAGTTCTGCTGTGTCCGTAACGGGGCGCGCTTCGACGATTGCTCGGGCGACTCGAGAGGCAAACCGCTCTTCCCCATAGGTCCGAATCACACGCGCAAGCTCGGGGTAGGTGTACTCGTTCACCACTTGCATTGCGCTCTTTGGTTCGCGACGATCCATCCGCATGTCCAACGGGGCTGCTGATCGATACGAAAACCCTCGCTCGGCCTGATCAAGCTGAGGAGAAGAAACTCCAAGATCTAGTAGCACAGCACTCGCTCCTTGATGGGTTCGGTCTCGCACGAGATGTTCCAATTGATCGAAACCGGTTCGGACAAGTTCGAACCGGTCCGGCATGTCTGCCAAATTCCGCATCGCCGCTGAGAGGGCGACTTCATCTCGGTCGAGGCCGAGTAGGTGCAACCCCGGATTGGCTTGCAGCACCGCACGCGCATGGCCTGCTCCCCCAAGGGTCGCATCCACGTAGAGGCCAGCGGGTACGTCGCTGAACAAGTCCACGATGCGATCGAGCAGGACTGGCTTGTGTACGAAGTCATCGGACACAACTGCTCCGGCCTTGCTGGAGGACAGCCTCCCGATCACGCGACGACTGCCGGGATGTCTCCCCGGTCAGTCCGAATCGGCGCGGGCGGAGTTCAAGGCCAACCCTCACGTTGACCGGGAAGCTGCCCACCGGCATGGCCGGCGGATAGATGGTGCTGGATCTTTCGTTGCAGTTGGCGCTGGAGTCGCTGCGGCTCATAAGAACGTCAATTCGTTGAATTTGTCGGCCAAGGTCTGTCCTTGTTCATCTCTCGACAAGGTTTTGCTCTGCCGTGCAGCCCAGACTGATCGGTCATAGATCGCAGCGAAACTGCCCGAACCCACAATCGTGACTTCACGCTGCAGGCCCAGAATCTCTCTCAACTGTGAACTGACGGTGACGCGATGCTGTGAGTCAGGCGTTGCAGGGCTCACTAGCGACAAGAGCACTTGCATGTCTTGGCGCTCAAATTTTCCGCTCAGTTCAATTTTTCTGCGGTAGCGATCCCACCCGTCCGGGGTGAACAACGCTGCTGAACTACCAAGAAACGCAAGATACGCACCGTCCACAAATTCGGAGCGGTACGCGGAAGGGAGGACCATGCGGCCCTTATCGTCGATCGTGTGTTCAAACTGACCGAAGAATTCCATACCCTCACTCGCTCAAGCCGCTCGGCGGCTGGTTGGCTCACTACATCGTTTGCTGCTGCTAATCGTTCTTGCTGGCCGGTTTTGCTGGCCGGTACTGCTGGTCCCGAATGGAGCGAACCAAGAACCTTGGGCAATTCCCCCTCAAGCTTCCCTTTTGCTCCACTTTCCGCCATCCTAACCCTATTTCCTCCACGATCAAGCATTTCTTTGGAATTGATCAGAAAAAATCACACTTTCCGCGCGTGCTCTCGCGCTCATAGTGGACCCCCTCACCGATTGGCGCCGGTAAGCTACGGAATCCGTCGCTTACCGGCGCCAATCCACGGGGAGTCTCGAGTTGGCTAGCGCGGAAGGCTTGCTAGCAGTGCGTCAAGGATCTGCCGCTCGGCCGTAACACCAGTGGGCGCTGGGGCTACCTGCACTGCTTGTACTCCGCTGTGCAAGGCATCGCCGAGTGCATGACCAAACTCGGTTCCCGCAGCAGTCTGCGGGTAACAAGACTGCAGAACTTCCAACAAGGGCTGGGGGTCCCAGTAGGTGTACACAACGCACTGAAATCGCGCCCCAAGTCGAGACCTGCGCTGAGAAATACCCACAATCTTCTTCTGATCAACAGTGACCTCGCCTGGCCCGAGGCCGGCGAAACAAGCCACCTGTGCAAGATCTCGATGTAACAGAGGGCCCCGGTGAACCACCGGCTGCGCGGCTAGCTGACTCGTTTCAACCAAGGCCTGTGCCCAACACTCCCCTAGCCACCACGAGGACTGACCCACGTCGGAACGCCACAGCGGATCACCCGCTGGCAACCAGATATCAACCCAGCATTGATCACCGGGCGAGAGCCACACTGTGCCTCCCCCTGAACGTCTCACGGCAAGGTCACAACCGAATTGCTCCAGCACTTCGGCAGCAACAACCGGCAACTTCTCGGAGGATCCAAGTCTTGACCCTGCGACCTGAGCGCTTCCCAAGACCACCGCAGGACGGGTGAGGGAATGTAGCCGGACGCACCTCTGCGCAGGTGGCATCTCGGATTGATGCAATTCATGAGCGTTCCCGCTCAAGAGCTCAGAGATCCAGGGACTTTGTCCTGGCGCGGCACTAGTCATTGCATGGGATTCTCCCCCATCTCAGAGCACTCCGAACGCAGTCCTGCCAAAAAACTAAGTCTTGCTCAGGAGTAACCTGCTCAGGATGGAGAACGGCGAGTTGCCAAATGGGTTTGGTGCTGCACCCGGGTCACGGCAGTCGGGAATAGGGCAGTCGGGACTAGGGCGGTCCGGGCCACGGCGGCGCGCTGCGCGAGTTGTTGTCCTTGACCCACTCGACAGAATTCTTCTTATCAATGCGAGCGACCCGCTTCATCGCAATGGCCCCGGCTGGTGGGAGATCCCAGGTGGTGGTATCGACCACGGCGAAAGCACCGAAGATGCTGCTCGACGCGAACTCTGGGAGGAAGCAGGCATAGCCGGGGCGGAGATCGGACCATGTGTGTGGTTCCAACGTGTGCAGTTCTCTTTTGGTGGCTGGCATTTCGATCAGGATGAGTGGGTTCATATCGCCCGTTGCGAGGGTGTATCGGAGGGACCCCAGGGCCTTGAGGCACTCGAAGTACTTGCTTTCGGCGAGCAGCGATGGTGGACCCTCGAGGACCTGCTTGAGCACCAACCTCGCACGATTCCGTACCGGATGGCAGAGTTTCTTCCTCATGTCATCGGCGGTCAGTTCGCTGGCGATCCGATCGATATCACACCGGATGAACACCATGTTGCCCGGTGGCATGAGCAGGCCTCCCCTCCTAAGGGCTAAGCAGCCAGAACTAGTTGAGCAAGAACTAGTTGAGCAGGACCTCGTCAACGCAGAACTGCTGCAACTGCTCTTCACGCGGCACTCGTCCGTTCCCCGGACCCGTCGGCAAGATCAGCTCTCCAGCAGGGTTCACGTTGATTGGATCACAGATATCGGTCTCGACATACTGCTGACTCGGCCCCAGATCTGTAGGCAGATTGCAACCAGGCAGAGCCGCCACGGCGGCCGCGCCCGCACGCCCGATCCCAAGTTCCAACATGCCTCCAACAAAAACGCCGAGGCCTGCAGAAGATGCAGTTTCCACTGCCAAGGCAGCGGCTCTCATGCCGCCAAGTCGAGCAGGCTTGACCGAGACCACATCAACAGCTTCCGCTAGCACGGCACTCTTCACTGCCTCTATCGAGGACAGTGATTCATCTAAGGCCAGCGGTGTGCGCATCGAGGAGCGAAGCCGAGCAAGCTCCTCCCAAGGCAATCCTGCAGGGAACGGCTGTTCCAGAAAATCCAACCCCAAGGTGTCTACTGCTTGAATCTCACTCAGGCCGGCGTAACTCCCGTTTGCGTCGGCTGCTAGCGGTAGGTCACCAATGGCCGCACGAACCGCTAGAAGCCCCTCGACATCGTGACCGGGGGCAATCTTGATTTTCACCATCGCAGCACCGCCTTCAGCAGCTTTGCTCGCAAGCTCGGCGAGTTTCCTTGGTGATGCGCCGAGATCAGCAATGACCGCACAGCGCGATAGTGCCTGCTTGGCAATCGGCCGCTCACCTCTTGGCGGGCTGCTGCTCAGACTGAGCAACTCCTCGAGCAGGGATCTTCCTTCCGAGTGGAGCTGGGCGTCGAGCGATGCATCCGCTAGCGCAGCAGCAGAAGCGATCAGTCCCGCAGAGACAGCAGAGTTCGTAGCAGTGGCTAAGCCACTGCGCAGGACAACGGGTCCAAGCTGAGTGGTCAGGCCAACCCATGCCCTTTGCGTGGACTCGGTGACATACCCATCAGATGACAGCGTGGGGCACTCGCCCCACCCAACGGTGCCATCGGAAAGTTGCCAACTCACCAGAATCACATCGCGGATCTGTTCCGTTCCGTGAGCAGCAGAATGCTGGTGCAGCAGCGGAAGGTTGACTCGCAGAAATCGAATCTCTGCGGGGGCGCCCCCGCTCACGAGCGGGATGTCGCTGCCGGCCAAGCCCGACACCAGCGCAGATACGTCAGCAAGTCATCCGGTTGAGCCACAGCAGTTCCATCACCACCGTAGGCAGTTACCATCCGAAAGCGTAGGTACGCAGCATCGGGCAGCGGCAGGAACGGGGCTCGTCGCCACCAACCTGATGGCGCAAGAAAAAACATCTGCCGAATGGCTGTGGGCCACAGCGATGGATGGCCCAGCACGACCCGAATCATCGGCCATGTGATTTGGGTTGATGATTTGGTCACAGTCCTAGCTGCTCTCTGAAGTTTCTCAAGGTCTTGAACCAAGAGTAGCGGGACTG
>CAMDLX010000152.1 GCA_945901935.1 Bifidobacterium breve
AGATTTCTGATCGACTGATCACCTGCGGTGAGTGGTTGGAGTTCTTAGAGGACGGCGTATACTGCCGATCTGAGTTTTGGATGGCAGAGGGGTGGGCTCTCGTTGCCGAGCAGGAACTGGCAGCGCCGATGTACTGGCGAGCCGAAAACACTGAGTGGAAGGTCTTCGGACTGGCCGGGAAGCAGCCGCTCAACCCTCACCAACCAGTCAGCAACATCAGTTGGTTTGAGGCCGATGCGTTCGCCCGGTGGAGTGGCGCAAGGCTACCCACCGAGGCCGAATGGGAGGTTGCGGCCAATGCCCCGGCCCCTGGCGCCCACCTCAACCTGGACGTACTGGCCCCTCGTTCGGCAGGTAGTTCGCCTGACGCACAGCAGTGGTTCGGGGAACTCTGGCAATGGACTGAATCTTCGTATCGACCGTACCCCGGTTACCGGGCAAGCGCTGGAGCTATCGGGGAATACAACGGCAAGTTCATGATGAATCAACAAGTGCTGCGGGGCAGCAGTTTTGCGACACCCGCAGGCCATGCGCGCAAGACGTATCGCAATTTTTTTGCACCGGCCAAGAGTTGGATGTTCTCTGGGGTTCGCCTTGCAAGGGACATCCCCTAACCCCAACTGGTTTTACCAATGCGGCCGTGGTCTCCGTTCAGACTCAGATGCCCGCTTGTTGCGCAGCCGCAACGACCAAGGTTCTATTCTGTGGCGATGAGCACTGAGCAGCCCAACACCAATTCAGAAGCCAGACTGATTCCACCAATCGGAGGCGCTGTGCGCAGAGAGGTCGGAGGAGTCTCCGAAGACATCTTCTCTGCAGGCGATGCGCACATCAAACGTGTGGTGTACCCGGCCGGCTACAAGTGGTCCACCAACCTCAAGCCCATTGTCGGAACCGAGTTGTGCATGCATGCCCATGTGGGGTTCCTTGCAGAGGGCCATATGCGCATTGAGTACCCCGACGGTTGTTGCATCGACCTGATTGCACCGCAGGCCGTGATCATTCATCCAGGCCATGATGCAACGGTGATCGGTGATGAGACTGCAGTTCTGATTCAGTTCGATTTCGACAAAGAAACCGTTTCCCGACTCAACCTGCCGCTAGAACACGAACACGCTCAGTAAGCGCTCAAGCCCTGCGGTTCTGCCGCCGGTCTACTTCTTTTTGCCAATCCAAGAGCGTTTCGACCCGGCAACGAGCACTCGTTGATACAGCGGTGCAGGTAAGCGGGAAACCAGATCAAAGACTTTTGCGTCCGGACCAACGAGGACACGCCGTCGGTTTCTCTCTACTGCTTTCAGGATCTGCCCCGCCGCCTTTTCGGGGGTGGTCAGCGTCAGGCGATCAAAATTATCTGCCAGTTCTTTGGCCGACCCCGAGATCGAGAGAACCGACAGATCAGTGCGTGCGTTTCGCGCAATGTTCGTGCGAATTCCCCCTGGGTGCACCGTGGTGCTCGAGACTCCCGATTTCTCAATCTCGAGTTCCATGCGCAGTGCGTCAGTAAAACCACGCACACCAAACTTGGCTGCGTTATAGGCCGACTGTGTGGGAATGCTCACAAGCCCAAACACGCTTGAGATGTTGACCACATGGCCAGCACCGGACTCCTTCAGATACGGCAAGAAGGCTTTCGTTCCGTACACAACTCCCCAAAAGTTGATGTTCATCAACCACTCAAAGTCCTCATAGGACATCGCCTCAACGGTTGCGCTCAGAGCCACACCAGCGTTGTTGATGATCATGTTGACCTTGCCGTGTTCCTCGACAACTTGCGCGGCCCAAGCCTCGACCGCATCTCTATCTGAGACGTCGAGAACTGTTGCAGTCACCTTGGTGTTCAAGGTGCTCGTCGAGTTCGCTTCGATCAGCAGAACTGTCTCGGCTAGGCCATCGGAGTCAACATCTGCCAAGGACAAGTTCGCTCCCCGGCTTGAAAGATCCTGAGCCAGAGCGCGTCCGATGCCAGACCCGGCACCAGTGATCGCCACCACGCTTCCCGCAAACCTGAAACTCATCGTGATACTCCCGTTTTGGTCGGCGTGGAGACCGTCTCGCCGAACTTCTTCGATCCAGAAAACTGCATGGCCCCGTCGTTCAATTTAGAGAACTTGAGCGAGGGGTAGTCGCGCACGTAGCTCTGATACACCTTCCATGGAAAACGGGAGCCCTGCTTCGGCAGGAGCCCTGCGGAACGTTGCACATAGCCCGAGGTCAGGTCCAAGAGCGGCTCGGGTGCCATTGCACCATCGGAATTCTTGGGCGTGCACTGCGAGTAACCATCATCATGCATACGGTTCAGCAGCCGGCAGATATAGGCACAGGTCAATTCGCATTTCAGTGTCCATGACGCATTGGTGTAGCCAATCGCAACCCCTAGGTTGGGAACGCCTTCGAGCATCATGCCCTTATAGGTGAGCTTGCTCCCAATATCGACCTGCTCGCCATCTACGGATAGTTCGATTCCTCCCAGGAACAGCAGCTCAAGGCCAGTTGCCGTAACAACGATGTCCGCTGGCAGTTCAGTTCCCGAGTTCAGCAGGACTCCCTGCTTGGTGAAGGTATCAATCGTGTCAGTCACCACTTCGGCCGAACCCGCCCGCATCGCCTTGAAGAGGTCGCCGTTAGGAACCACACAAACTCGCTGATCCCAAGGGTTATAGCTCGGGGTGAAGTTTTTCTCTACGTCGTAGCCATCGGGCAAACGCTTCGTTACTTCCTTCAGGAGCGTCTTCTTGACAAATTCCGGGCGGCGTTTACTGAGTGTGTAGAAGGCTTGCGTCTGCAGCGCGAGCATCCAGCGGATAGTTGGCCCCGACACTTTTTTAGGCAGGTATTTACGCAGCGAATTAGCAATCGGATTCTTGGCGGGAAGGGTTGCAATATACGTTGGCGAACGCTGCAGCATGGTGACGTGTTTGGCCGTGCGAGCCAGTGAGGGGACCAGCGTCACCGCTGTCGCTCCACTGCCGATTACAACAACGTTCTTGTCGACGTAGTCCAAATCAGCGGGCCACTGCTGGGGGTGAATGACTTCACCCTGAAAGTCCTCGAGGCCAGCAAACTCTGGTTGATAGCCGTGGTCGTATCGGTAGTAGCCCGTGCAGGAGTACAAGAAGCCTGCAGTGAGTTCAAATTGTTCACCGCTACTGCTTCGCTCTGCAGTGATCCGCCAGAGCGAGTCTGCCGAGGACCAATCAGCAGAAATTATTTTGTGGCCAAACCGAATTTTGCGATCAATGCCCTCTTCCGCAGCTGTGTCTTTGATGTACTGCAGGATTGATTCGCCATCAGCAATGGACTTTTCGCCTTGCCAAGGTCGGAACGAGAATCCAAGCGTGAACATGTCGGAGTCGGAGCGGATTCCCGGGTAGCGGAACAAGTCCCAGGTTCCCCCGATTGAATCTCTTGCCTCAAAGAGTGCGTAACTTGCCCACGGGCACTCGGTCTTCACAAAGTGCGCCGCGCTGATTCCCGATAATCCAGCACCGACGATCAAGACATCAAGGTGTTCCACAGGCTTGTGGGGGTCTTGAGCGTCAAGAGTTTCCATAGTGTCCGAGCCTTCGCTAGTGAAATGGGCAGAGACTCCCAGAAGGGAGCAATCTCGCAGATTCCAAAAGCTATGCGATTTGAGTACTTTCGTCAATTACTCAATTTTTATGCTAGAAACGAAGCCGTGCGTTCTCCAGTTCTTGAGTCTCAAACACGCAAAGGCGAACAGACTCGCCAGGCACTCCTCGATGCAGCCGTGCTTCGCTTCGCAAAAAGCGGCTACCGCTCAACCTCGGTTGCAGATATTGCTCGTGATGCCGGATTGGGTGGAACGATTGCGTTTGCCTACTTCAAAAACAAAGAGGCGCTGTTCTTGGCAGCAGTAGACCAAGACGTTGCCGCTCACATCCAAGAAGGCCTTGCTTTCGTGACCGATTCACAAAGCAGCCGGAAGCAACCCGAGGCCGACTGGCAGCAGCGCCTCTTCTTCACCCTGGTAGCCACGGCCGAGCAGCACCCGTTGTCACGGCGACTCCTCGCCGGCCTAGAGCCCGAGGCAACTGATCGAGTCCTAGAGATTCCGGCACTCAAAGAGTTGCGAGCGGCATGCGCTACACGATTGCAATCCGAGCAAACCGCTGGGACCATACGACCCGATGTCGACCCGCTCGTCATGGCAAACGGAATCGTTGCGATCATGTTGGCGTTGCTCATGTCCGTTGTGCAGCTCGGCAGCACTGCCACGACGGGTTACGCAACCGAGGTCGCTGCGGTTTTCGCTGCCGCACTCAGGCCGACATCACCTCGCAGCTAGCCAGCGCTAGCCCAGAACTAGCCCGTGCTGCGGAGGCAACTCTCCGCGGCCGATTGCATCTGCACGCTGATGTAACAGCTCTGCGGTGGCATCTAGATCTCGAGCAATTATGAACCTGCGCTTGCGCACACCCTCGATTACAAATTCAGCCAACTCGTCTAGGTCAGCCACTGCAGGATCCTTGCCCGTTGCTTTCGCCACACGAGCCACGAGTTCATCAAAGCTCATGCTTCCTCGCCCAGTCCCTGCGCCCTGACGCTGCAGATGCTCGGGACGATTTCTTGCAGCCGAGTACAACCCCGTATCTAGCAGCCCACCCGAGGGATAAAACACCGAGGCTCGCAGTGCCGTGTTGTTGTTGATCAGGTTGTGATTCAGCGACTCGGCAAAGCAGGTCAGCGCAGCCTTCGAAGCTGCATAGATCGATGCCGTTGGTACGGGCGCAACACCACCATCTTTGGAGGAGGTCACAATGATCTGCCCCGGCTGCGCCAACTTGATCATGCGCGGAATAAAGACAGAGCTACAGATACCGGTGCCAAACACGTTGACCCCAAAGCACCAGCGCCAGTCATTTGGCTCTTGCTCCCAGGGCAGTCCCCCACCACCCGAGGTCACCCCGGCATTCAGGAACAACAAGTTGCAGCGGCCAAACT
>CAMDLX010000153.1 GCA_945901935.1 Bifidobacterium breve
GCCCAGTCCCGTCCTGAGAGTCGTGACCTACAGGCTAGCCACTCATCTGCCTAAGCGGCGATTTGATCAACCCACATGTTCAGATATCCGGTGTTCATGGCGCAGGTAGGAATGTGGCCATTGCAATCCGCTGAGGACACCAGATCCAGCCAAGGGTTGGTGCCTGTAAGCCAGGTTGTGACAAACAGGGTGAACGGTTGCGCCACTGGCACTAGGGGATCTTGCGTTCCATGAGCGATATAGCCGGGTGCATCGCCAGCGTCAGCCAGGGTCACTGCAGAAGCTGCCTGAATGGCAGCGGCGCTGGCATTCGGACCGAGCCACGCCCGCTGTTGAAGCTGTGCCACACCAGGAACTCGCAGGTCATAGATACCGGAGATAGCAATCCACCCGTCGACAGGTGAACTTTTACCGCGTGGGCTGTTGGGATTATTTGCACCCAGTCCAATGAGAGCGGCAAGGGTTCCACCTGCAGAGTGTCCAGCAACAATGACCGTAGCTGGGTTGATTCCGTAGTTCGGCCCGGTTGATCGAGTCCAATCAATGGCTGCTGAAACATCTGCAACTGCAGCGGGGAATTGATTCTGGTTGCCAGAAGTCAGCCGGTAGTCAATATTCAGTACGGCAAAACCGCGATCGATCTGATCCATGATTGGCGTTGCATAAGCCGCAATCTGCTGTCGAGAACCAGTATAAAAACCGCCAGCATGAACCAGGACTATCACGCCTTTGTTTCCTCCGGCCTGTGGCAGGTAGAGGTCTCCGATTAGGCCGGTGGAGTATTCAACCGTTCCAGCAGACACATAGGGCGCCGTTGCGGAACGGCTAGTTTGCCGGCCCGCTGTTGGTACCACGCAAGAACTCAAGATGCATGTGATGAGGGTCAAACTCAGTGCTGCTACGAGATTGCGATGATGTGGCGAGATCGGTAACACCCGTCCAGTGTGCCGTTAGACATGGGTAAAACCACCCAATCTGTTCTCCTTCCTACGACAATGAACGCAAACACAGTCTTGCTTGCGTTCACCGTTGGGCTGTTCCTCGTTGTTGAGGGCGTGAATACGCTGGTTTGAGCCAACCGATTCGCCATCCGATTAGACTTTGCTCGTTCGGAATTTAGGGGGTCAGTTATGGCTGATGTGTCTGATGTCGCTGATGTAGAAGAAGCTTCAACTGGGGTTGGTGAGCAACCCTCTCTGGGGTTCTTGCTTGCCGGTTTATTGGCAGGCGCTGGAGTTATCCATCTGGTCATGATCCCATCACATATCGGGGAGTCCTGGGCGGAAGGAATCGCTTTCGCGGTGGTGGGCTGGGCTCAGATTGCTGCAGGCGTTGCGCTGCTTCTGGGTAGAGGGTCGCGCAGGCTCTATACAGCAGTGATTCTTGGTAGCGCCGGAGTTGTTGCGCTGTGGGTTGTGAGTCGCACAGTTGGGCTGCCCTTCGGCGCACATGCAGGAGTTGTTGAACCAGTTGGACTAGTTGATCAGATTTGTGCGGCTCTAGAATTGGGAGCGGTACTTGTAGCCGGTGCAATGCTGTTCGCTCCGGCTCGCCTGCGCATCGGCATGCTCGGCGCCTCGGTTGCGGCAATTGCTGTGCTTGGCCTTGCAACAGCAGCCATTGTCAGCCCGGATGCATCTTCTCATGGTGCTCACGCAGGTGGCACTGCTACTGGCACTGCTACTGCTACTGCTGCCGGTGCAAGCGTGGCCCATACAGATCACGCCGCAGGATCAGGGCATGTCGCGCAGATGGCAGCGATTGACCTGGCGCGTTGCGATTTAGGATTTAACCCTCAGTCGTACTGGGATGACGCGGCGAAAATGGGCGTGGATACCTATGGCGGAGGCAGCATGCAGGTGGCAGCGGCGCCAACCTTGAACGAGCTTGTTGCTGGAGGGGACCCTCTTGAAGGCCGCGGTTCCGAGGGCCTTGACAAGTTGATAGCGGCCACCTCGCAGAGTTCTGGTGGTGAGGGCGCGGCGGCTGGCTTGATTCTTTCCCTTTCCGACGCCACCGATGCCGACTACACAGCTTGGACTAGGTGGATGGGAGCAATGGCTGCTTCTGGTACGGCTGGCGGGGGACACGGTCACGCGAGTTCTGCCGCCGCACCATCTGATAACGGTGGCCACGGTGGCCATGCTGGCCCGCAGCCTTGGACGGCAATGGTGGACCAGGAGCAGTGTGACACCTTGGACGCAGAGCTTTCATTAGCTCGCTCGACGGCCCTGAAGTACCCGACCGCTGCCGACGCAATGGCTGCAGGCTGGGAGCGAGTGACTTTTTATGTACCCGGCATTGCGGCGCACTACATGAAGTACGGCGTCGTTGATGGCAAGTTCCAGATCGATCAGCCTGAGATGATTCTGTACGACGGCAACACTCCCGAGGCCAGAGTGGTTGGGCTGAGCTACTACATGATTCAGCCGGGCCAAGCCGAGCCCAGTCAGGGCTTTACGGGCGCTAATGATCACTCACATCGGCATGTTGGTCTGTGTAACAAGGCAGGCGTGGGGGTCATCGGTGACTCAACGCTCACTGCGGAAGAGTGCGCGGCAATCGGTGGCATCAAGAGCGATGGTTCAAAAGGCTGGATGAGTCACGCTTGGGTCGTTCCGGGATGTGAGAGTCCTTGGGGAGTGTTCAGCGCTGCGAGCCCCTTGTTGGACGGAAAGTTGGAACAGGCTTCAACCACAAATGCCGGAGCCTGTTCTGGCTCTGGGGTCAGGGACCGCTACGAATTGCGCTCTGGTCGGCCACCGGTAGCGAGCCAGACAGAAGTAAAGGAGTCTGCGGCAGGCGAGTAGAGTTCCAGTACCGCTGCACTTCTTGGATCGCACCCCCCGGAGCCTGAATGAACGCACCAAGCCCCAAACTGATTGATCGGTCGGCATCGATATTTGTGGCCGGCCACCGAGGCCTCGTGGGCTCGGCGCTTGTGCGTCGACTGCAGTCAGAGGGCTGGAGCCAAGTGCTCGTTGCAGGTCGGGAAGAACTCGACCTTCGTGATCAGGCAGCAGTCAATGCATGGTTTCGGGCAAAACAGCCGCAATATGTGATTCTTGCTGCCGGAACTGTGGGCGGCATCCTGGCGAACTCTACGAGGCCAGCCGAGTTTCTGTACGACAACTTGATGATTCACGCAACGGTGGTGGAATCAGCTCGTGAGACCCAGGTAGAGAAACTCCTCTACTTAGGAAGCTCATGCATCTACCCTCGTCTCGCCAAGCAACCCATCACTGAAGACGAGTTGCTGACCGGCCCGCTCGAGCCGACAAACGAGGCGTATGCGATTGCAAAAATCGCTGGGATCAAGATGTGCGACGCCTACCGAGCCCAGTACGGGTGCAATTTTATTTCGGCGATGCCCACCAATTTGTATGGGATCAACGACAACTTCGATCCCGAGTCAAGCCATGTCCTCCCGGCAATGATTCAGCGCTTCCACCAAGCAAAACTGACCGGCGCAGAGTCCGTGGCCATCTGGGGTTCCGGAACGCCTCTGCGGGAGTTCTTGCATGTAGATGACCTTGCAGCCGCCTGCATGTTCCTGCTCGATCACTTCAATGACCCCGGACCAATCAACGTCGGCGCCGGCAAAGAGATCTCGATCGGTGATCTTGCCCAAGTAATTGGGCAGATCGTCTACCCCGAAGCTCACATCGTCTTTGACTCCTCAAAGCCAGACGGAACCCCTCGTAAACTGCTCGACTCGGGCCGGCTCGATGCGCTTGGCTGGCATGCCTCGATCCCACTCCACCAAGGAATTGAAGACACGTATTCTTGGTATCTGGAACAACTTGCCTGAGTCAATATTGGTTGTATGTACTGCAAATATCTGTCGTTCCCCCATGGCTGAACTACTTCTGCGACGTGAAGCAGAGCAGCGCGGAGCTGCAGTTGAGGTGTCATCGGCAGGAGTCCTCGCTCGGCCAAATATGCCAGCAGCCTCGGGTTCAGTTACGGCGCTTGCAGCCTTCGGGCTTGACCTGTCGAATCACTTGAGTCGGCCCTTAGCGGATTTAGATGAACAGGCTGATCTAGTTCTTACGATGGAGGCGGCGCATATTCCCAGGGCTGTGGATGGCCAGAGTGGGTTGTTTCGACGCACGTTCACGCTTCCAGAGATTGTGAGACGGTCTCGGAATGCTGGCCCGAGGGGTGATCTGGATCTAGAGGAGTGGATTGAGGCTCTGAATGAGGGACGCACTGCTCAAGGAGTGCTGTCCTCAGAGGATCTTGATGTTGCTGACCCCTATCGCGGGAGTTCGATCGGGTTTCAGTCTTGTGCGGCTGAACTCGACAAATTGTGTTCTCAATTTGCCCAGAGCATGTGGGGAAGCCCACCTGTGATGCCCTAAACTTTGCCTCTATGCAGCAGCGTGGCGAGAAGGGTTTGTGGGTACTTGCAATCGGTATTTCGGCCGTTGCCGGGTTTGCAATTGCTGGATTCCCCGGAATCCGCAGCCAAGATGTCGATTCACTCCCTACGACTACGGTCGCACGCAGCGGTGCAAGTGCAACGAGCAGCACGAGCACAAGCACTCCTTCAACATCCACTACATCCACGACATCCACTCCCGAGACAACGATCCCAGCCGCCGCACCGATTGTTATCGTGAAGTCGCCTCAGGAGCTGACAGTCAGGGTTGGCAATGGCACTCGGACTTCGGGAGCAGCAGCGAAAGTCTCTGAACAGCTGGCTGCTCAGGGCTACACAACCCGCACGCCAACGGATGCCAAGGTGAATGATGTAGCGGCCACCACGGTCTATTACCGGGGCCCGCACCAAGCCGAGGCCGAGGTGCTCGCCAATGCAATCGGTTTGAGCGCAATGGACGTTCTTCCGATAACTGACCCATCTCCCATCGAGCCAGATGGCGCAGAACTAATTGTTATCGTTGGAACCAATCAGGCTGGGTGAAACATCTTCGGTCTT
>CAMDLX010000154.1 GCA_945901935.1 Bifidobacterium breve
GATCATCCGAATTTACCAGTGATGTAATGCTCGGTGCGCTCGTCGCTTGGGTTTGCAAAGATCGTTTCGGTGCGGTCGAACTCAACGAGCAGGCCCGTGCGCACATCGCTCTCGGGGTTCACTTCAGTAGAAAAGAACGCCGTTGCATCGCTCACTCGCGCAGCCTGTTGCATGTTGTGAGTGACGATCACAATCGTGAAATCGGTCTTGATCTCTCTCATCAAGTCTTCGATTCGAGCAGTAGCAATCGGGTCCAGAGCAGAACAGGGCTCGTCCATCAGGATCACTTCTGGTTTCACAGCAATTGCTCGCGCAATACACAGGCGCTGTTGCTGACCACCCGACATCCCAAGTGCCGAGGCCTTGAGGCGGTCTTTGACCTCATCCCACAGGGCTGCTCGTTTGAGTGAGCTCTCAACAATCTCGTCAAGCTCTGCTTTCTTCTTGATCCCACCGATTCTGGGGCCATACGCCACGTTCTCGTAGATGGACTTTGGGAATGGGTTCGGCTTCTGAAAGACCATCCCGATGCGACGACGAACCTCTACTGCGTTGACCTTCTCTCCGTACAGATCAACCCCGTGGTACTGAATCTTGCCCTCGACTCGGGCCCCATCGATCAGGTCATTCATGCGGTTAAAGCAGCGAAGAACGGTGGTCTTGCCACAACCAGAAGGCCCGATGAAGGCAGTGATCTCATGCTTTCGCACCTTCATGTCTACGTCCCGCACGGCACGGTACTTTCCGTAGTAGACGCTGAGCTTGTCCACGTTGAACACCACCGAGCCAAGCTCATCCGGCTTGTCTTGACTAGCCGATGAATCAGAAGGATCGCCTTGAGTGGAGATTCCGGCACCGCTGTCCGCAGTATCTGTTGACCCAGTGTGAACCGCAGCCTCGCCGCCGATCACAGGCGGCGCCACAGGGGCCGAAGTAGAGGCACTCGCCGAGTTCGGCTCTTGCTCGCTGTTTGCCTGCATCGTGTTCTCCAGAGAGGTCATGTGTTTCCGATGGTCAATCTGCTGCTGATAGCTCGGGCAGTAAGGGTCAGTACCAAAACGATGCCCACCAGGGTCACTGCAGCGCCCCATGCGAGTTGGGTCGCGATACTGCCACCGTTGGTGAGTTGTGAATAGATCTGGGCCGAGAGGGTGGTGTTCTGCCCACGCATCGAGAAGTTCGTGGTTGTCACATAGCCAATGGTGAACACCACTGGAGCTGTCTCGCCGGCTGCTCGGGCAACAGCAAGCAGGCAACCAGAAGTTATTCCCGCACTGGCTGCTGGCAGCACCACTTTGAGCGTGGTCTTCCATGTGCGGGTTCCAAGCGCAGCAGAGGCTTCACGAAGGGCATTGGGCACGAGTTTCAGCATCTCTTCGGTCGACCGCACCACGATCGGCAGCATCAAACACCCGAGTGCCAAGGATGCTGCGAACGCCGACTTTCCGTTTGTCCCGAAATTCAACACCCAGATGGTGTAGATGAACACACCCATGACCACCGAGGGAACCCCCACCATGACGTCGGTCATAAAGCGAATGAACCGAGCTAAGCGGCCAGTCTTGCCATACTCATGCAGATAGACAGCCCCCAGGATTCCCAGTGGAATGGCCATGACTGACGCACCAAAGACTGTCAGGAAGGTACCCACAATGGCAGGCTGCATCCCCTCAACCACAGAGGTGGAGGATTCACCAGCCTCGCATTCCGAAGCATCACCAAACCCCAGATCACACAGTTCTTCATTGCCGGCTAGGTCTGCCCTGCCAACATCGCCTGGAATGGGCTGAGTCCACCAATCGACAGTGAGTACCACGCCAAGCCCCCGAGAGAGCACGCTAGCTCCCATGGCAAAAAGAGGAATCGCTGCAAGGAGGAACGCTCCGACCATTGCAACCGATGCGGCTGCGTTTCGAAACCTACGCTTTTTGGACATATTGGCCGAAGTCAGGCTCTGGAACACCTGCTCGGTGGACTCGGAACTTGTGTTGCTCATGCCGTCCCCTTTATCCGCCGGTCAATCACGAGCACCATCCGTCGAGCCGACACATTCACCACAATGGTGATCACAAACAGGCAGACACCGAGTCCGATCAAAGCCGATCGGTACAGGCCTCCTGCCTCTGACAAGCTCCGGAAGATCTGTGCGGGCATCGTCTCGCCACGCCCAAAGAGGTTGGCCGAGATCTGCGGTGAAGCTCCGATCAGAAGCGCGACGGCAACGGTCTCTCCCATTGCCCGGCCGAGCCCTAGCATCACCGCTCCTGTCAGGCCGCCAGTGGAATGCGGAATGACCACACCTTTGATCATCTCCCATCGGGTCGCCCCAAGAGCAAGCGACCCAGACTTGTCATTTTCTGGCACCGTCAAGAACACCTCTCGGGTAACCGAGGTAATGATGGGGATGATCATGAGTGCAAGAACTAAACCTGCGCTCATAAAGCTCGACCCAGACCCGGGGGCAAAGATGACATTCAGGACCGGGATCGAGGAAACGGCATCGGCTATTGCGTTGAAGACCGACTGAAAGATCGGTATGAGCTGATAAAAGCCCCACAACCCGAATACCACTGAGGGCACAGCGGCAAGCAGGTCAATCACCAGTGTGATGCTGCTGCGAACACGCCGATGCGCTAGTTCGGTCACGAACAGCGCTATGCCAATGCTCAGCGGCACCGCAAAGAACACCGCTATGAGCGAGACCAAGACGGTGCCGTATACCAATGGGACAATTCCGTAGATCCCCTCAGACGGGATCCACTCAAGTCCAAAGAAGTACGAGGTACCGAGTTCAGAAAATGCTGGCCAAGCCTGCTTGGTGGTAGTCACTGCGATCAGCAGCAGGATCACCAGTACGGCCACTCCGGATAGCAGCGTTACCCTTCGGAAAATTCCGTCAGCAACTGCTCCAGAGCCTTGCTCCGTCAGCGGGTTCGGAGGGGTCTCCTCGCTCTCGGCGGGAGGAGTTTCAAGCTGGGTAGTCATCAGTACTCAATGCACACATACATGCCCTTTGAACTCATCAGATACAACTCATTAGATAAAGAGACTGGGGCCGGACCGCAAGCGATCCGACCCCAGTGAGATCAACTAGCGATCTTGTCGATCTGAGCAATCGCCTTTTCGGCGAGTGAACTCGGAAGCGCAACGTAACCAGTCTCGGCTGCTTGGGCCTGACCCGTGGTCAACACGTACTGCAAGTAGGTCTTGATCGTGGTGGCCTTGGCCGCATCGGTTTGCTTCTCAAGGACCAACAAGAAGGTTGGCGCTGTGATCGGGTAATCCTTGGCACCCGAACCATTGAGTGGGTTGTAGGTCAGGTTTGCCTCGATGGTTGCGTCCTCGAGTGCAGCCTGCACGCCCTCAACCGAGGGAGCGATGTAGTTCCCTGAAGAGTTTTGAATGCTGGCCAAGCTCAGACCGGCTTTACCTGCATCTGCGAGGTCAACATATCCAATGGCTCCAGAGGTCTGCTTGATCAACTCTGCAACTCCTGAGTTCTTCTCTGCTCCCTGCGTGGATTCTGGCCAGTTGACCTCGTCACCACTTCCCAGAGTCCAGACGCTGGGCGATGCCGCTGTGAGGTACTTCGTAAAGTTGTTGGTAGTTCCCGAGCCATCTGAGCGATGCACGACGGTAATTGCAGTCGCAGGCAATTCTGCGTCTGGGTTGTCTGCAGCAATCTTGGGGTCGTTCCACGTGGTGATCTCTGCCTGGAAGATTCCGGCAATCACGTCGGGGCTGAGTTGCAGTTCGGTCACACCGTCCAGATTGAATGAGACCGTGATGGGTGCTGCAACAGTTGGGAAGAACAACACATTGCTCGGAAAGACTTCGCCATCCTTGGGCAGCGAATCGCTACCAGCGAAGTCAACGGTTCCAGCAGAGAGCTGCGAGCGCCCATCCGAGGAGCCGCTCTTGGCGTAGGTCACGCGCTCGGTGCCCGCGACGTCATTGAAGTCTGTGTTGACTGCCTGATAGAAGGAATCAGGAAAGCTTGCTCCACCGCCAGATACCGAGGCAGTGAGCGCCTTGATGGAGGCATCAGTTGGGGCTTCGCCAGCTGTTGCGACTGTGGTTGTTGTGCTGTCAGTAGATGACTCTTTTGAGTCGCTGCTGCAGGCTGCGGCAAAAATTGCCATTACAGCAATCAGGGCGATGCTCGCACCGATTTGAGTACTCAGGGATTTTCCACGCTTGACATTCATTCTGTTTCTCCTAGGGGGTGGAGTTGCGGGAACTCTTTTTGTGCAGGCCATATTCATAAAGGCAATAGGGACCCAAGATCGCCAAAGCTAGGAAGTTGTGCTGTACTGCGGAAGTGATTTGCATGAACAGGAGATGAACCCCTGCCAAACTTATAAAATCTCTGGTTTGAAATGTGCTGAAATGAGATGAGAAGTTTTAAATTTCTCGTTCACATGTAGACAGCGAGTGAACAACCTCAAGGTCGGACGAAAACGCGCAGATGCCCGATAGCTCCTCAAAGGCGACCCAAGAAATCCGATCAACCTCTTGGTTTGGTTCAAATCCGTGGTCCCTCAGCACCGTCATCGCCCACCATCGAACAGTCTTTTCTTCACCCTTTGGTGTGAGGTACTGCACGGTGTGGAGTTCCTCACCGAGTTTGCACTCCAGCCCGGTTTCTTCTCGAACCTCTCGCAGGGCAGTCTGTTCACTTGACTCGCGTTTCTTAGCCTTGCCCTTTGGCAGGCTCCAATCCTGATACCGAGGCCGGTGAACCAGCGCGAACTCCATCTCGGACAAGCGGCTAGGTGGGCCAAGCTCCCCCAGCGACGGGTTCGCCGAACGCAGCCTCCAGACCACACCCCCTGCGGCTCTGATCTGTCGGGGCTTCGACTCAGCCACTCGCCCTCACCTTGGCCACCTCAGCGAATCCCGATTGAGGCTCGCTCCATGGAGAGTCGCT
>CAMDLX010000155.1 GCA_945901935.1 Bifidobacterium breve
CGCTTGCAGTCAAAGGATTGAGCTATGGATGCTGCTAACTAGAAACTCAGCCAAGCTGATCGGCGCCGAATAAATCGCCCTCTGTCAGCGTCGAAGATCCAGAGCAGTTTGCCCGAGAGAGCCTCCGGCATTCTCGTGTCTAATTCGCAAATTTGAAGTGCGGCTGCTCGGGGTTCCCTGAGCCAGCTATCCGTTTTGGTTCACAGTCATCCCACCCTAGGTAGCGATCAAGCAGACGGGAGTTCGGCGCCTGCCTCAGCAGTTTCATTCTGATTGCCGCTTGCGACAGCCGAGATGGTGGACAGCGTTAACACCGACAACGCCGGTAGGTACTGCTTGACCGAATCACCGGCTTTGATGTGCATGCCGATCGCGCCGACCATGAATGCAGCTAGGCCGATTGAGGCGGGCCGAGTCACACGCGGCACGACTGTTCCGACAAGCATCGCCGAAGCTAAGGCCACCTTGGTTGCACCTACTGCGTACATGACGGGCTCAGGCAGACCGTAGACAGCGAACTCTTCCTTCATGTTTTTTGCGTCGCCACCCCGATAGCCAGTGTCTCTGTTGAACCGGAGGGTCCACACATTCATTATCCAAAGTGCTGCTGCAGTCTGGGCAATTTTGCCAATCAGATTCATGGGGTAGTTCCTTTCAGAGGGGTATTGATACGTAGGTTACGTGGGGTCGTGCATCCCGTCAGGTCGTCAGTGTGGCACCGCTGCCTTGGGGTCGGGGGCTCCACTACACCAAGAACAGCACCACAAGAATGGTGTTAGCCACACCGAGTAGTGCGGCGGGCACCATAAGTCGAACAGCGTCATGGACCCTGATTCGCACGATCAGCCCAAGGAACATGAGCAGCGCTAAACCGGTAGCAGCAAGGGCACCCAACGGCGCAACTATCAGGCCCAACATCACTCCCGCTCCGCCCAAAACTTCCATGACGCCCACAAATTTTCGTTGACCGGCCACTCCGAACCGCTCAAACTCCTCGATCGAAGCAGGCTTAAACAGGACTTTGAATCCGTAATACAAAAACGAAAGCCCAGATACGAGAGCCAGCAGCACCAACGTCACAGTTGAAGGTACATCGTGGTGGACACTGCGGCACATTCGGTCTCGCTCAACAGCCGATGCGCAAACACCGATGTTCGGGCACGGACGACTAGAGAACTTTGGGCTTCAGGCTGAATCGATCTCACGCAGCGCGCCACCCGGCAGACGCGTGAGCCAATCAACGGATTCAGACTTTACTGACGGCGGGGAGTCAACGAAACTTCGGGGACGAAAGGCGCTACGTCTGTTCGGAAATGAACCATGCAGGGGTCACCATGGGTGTGAGTTGGATGACGAGTGGACAGCGCCCAGCGAAGCCATCGGTGATGGCGCATCGCGGCGGGGCTGCGCTAGGCCCCGAGAACTCCGTTGACACCTTCGCCCTTGCCGCCGCTGCGGGCGCAAACTCCGTCGAGGTTGATCTCGTTCAAACTGCTGACGGGCAGCTCGTCATGCTCCATGACGCCTTCCTTACCGATGGGGATATCTGGCGCTGGGTGCGAGACCTCACACTGGATGAGATCACCGAGGTCACAGGTAAGCGACCGGGGACTCACCTTGATCTGCTGTCAAGCTGCGCTGAGTTGGGCATAGGTCTGTACGCAGAAGTGAAGGCTGCGAGCGCTGAATCGCTGGACCGTTTAGTGGCCGACATTATTGAGCAGGGCCTCAACGAGTTGGTCTGCGTGGCCTCGTTCCGAGCTGACATCGTGGCCTATGTAGCGCATCAACGGGCAGTCGATACGAGTTGGCTGTTTTTGGACCCAGGTTCTGATCCCCTTGCTGTGGCCCAGGACCTTGGTTGCAGATTTGTGCACCCTTGTTTCGACCTGATGCCGGACCTCGTTGACCTGATGGCGGGTGAGTGGATTGAGCGACTCTGGAACGCTGGCCTTGGAGTCGTCTCTTGGAACACCGTCTCGCCAGAGCTCATGGCCAAGATGACCCAAGCTGGAGTGGCAGCGATTTGTACTGACGACCCCAGAGTGGTGCCGGAACTACTGGACTAAGCCGCAGGTGAGCTTGTTGCAGCCTTGTTCGCTACCGCGCTTTTACGCAGGCTTCTGCCCCACACAATGCCAGTTCAGAGTGAGCAGTTCTTCCTCTTCAGCTTGGATGTAGGACTGACTGTTCTTGTTCATCCGCTGTAGCAACGTGTCGGTCTTTTTTGGGATGAGGTGCAGCTTGGCTAAGAACTTGAACGCTGCCTCGTACTTGTCGAACAAGGCCACCTCTTTCTTGATCACCTCAACTGCAGGCCGTCCCACCGAGGACACCAGCTCAAACCCGGCCTGGCGGTATGCGTCATCCCAGTACTTGTAGTACCAGAACCCACCAAACACGGTGAGCTCGCGAGTGTGCTGAATCAGCGTGCGTTGGTGTTCGTTGTCTCGGTCATACGCGTCAAGAGCTGCAACGTCATTGATCACAAAGCGCCCGCCGGGCTTGAGCACTCGAAAGGCTTCCGCAAAGGTGAACTCATGATCGCTCACATAGGTCATCGGCTGAATTGCATAGATGGCATCGAAGGAGGCGTCCTCAAACTCGAGGGGCTTATTGAAGTCACCGAACGCAAAGTTGTTTCTCGGCAGGTTCGGGTTCCGCCAAGCTTTTTCAATCTGTGACCGGTCTAGGTTGACCCCGTATGGGGTTGCGCCAGTCAGCTCGGCCATATGCTCTGCAATTGCTCCGCAGCCGCATCCCAAGTCCAAGAACTTCTCACCCTTGCTCAGCTGCAAGTCATTGGCCACGATGCGCTCGAACAGGATCTGGTTCTGCAGCACCGACTGAGACGGGTCGATTGTTGGCGGCATGTACATCTTCTCGACCGAGCCCAGCGTGCACAACAGGTGAATCACTTTGTAGAGCTCGGTGAGTTCGTTGCTACTGCCCTGCGGATAACCCCGCACAGCGACGCCAGCTTCGTAGTCGGCCTTGGTGTTCTCGGGCGAGTCCACAAACAACTCGTCATAGGACCGCATATAGGCGTTGTAGTCGTCATCGCTGATTCGCAGCAGGCCCCAGAGCGCTCCGAGTCGATCTTTCAAGGTGGTTGGCTTGTGCTTGGTCATGTGACTCTCCTGTTGATGCTTGGGTCTGGCCCGCTGTGACTAGCTTCTGTTGCCATCGCTCCTTGCGAGGCGATTCGGACGAGTAGGTCAAGGCGGCGACGGCGCGCTGAGAGTGGTGCGTCTTCGATTGCCAACAGACCGAACATGCCGGTGAGAAACGTCATCGCAAGATCAACTGCATCCACTTCGGGGACTCGCTTGGCGATGACCCCAACAAGCATGAGTCCCACCGGGTGATCCGCCACATCTTGGCTCTGCGCAACCTCTGGTCGGAACTGCCCCGCGCACAGGTCTCGGACAAGTCTGCGGCCAAGGCGACGCTCTGCTGATAGGACTGCTTTGACCACCGCAGCGAACACCTCCTCGACAGAGCCTGAGTGTTCGCTCACCACAAGTGCCGCTGCTGCAATTCGGCGCTCCTCGATCAGGAGCAGTTCTCGCAGAACTGCGTCTTTGCCGGCGAAGTGCACGTAGAAAGCGCCGCGAGTCAGACCGACGCGTTCGGTGATTGCTGCAATCTCGGTTCCGGCAAAGCCGCATCGCTTGAACTCTTCGACCGTCTCAGTAAAGAGGCGTGCACGAGTGTCTTCACGCTGAGCCGTGCGGCGATCAGTCGCCTTGGTTGGTTGCGCTATTAGAACGCTCTCCGGTGCCGGCATAGTAGTCAGGCTAACGCGCGTCAGTGACGCGCGTCAATGAGCAGGTGACCTGCGGGCCTCGAATGGAATTGGGACACCTAGAACCAGGCCGACAGCGACGGCGGAACACCCTTCAAAGGACTCTGGAGTCTCCGCTAGCAAGAAGCGCAGGCCGGCACTTCGCTTCAGAACAGCTAGCGATTCCAATCTGGCCCTGCGCCGCCTTGCCTCGGAACCGCTCGAAGTGGAAGATGCCATGCACTTGCGAGGTTCGGGTTGGGACGGAGACCTTGACCAGATGAGGTCAAATCGCACCGAATGATCTTCGTCGAGACCTCTGCTTGGTTCGAGTTCTTGACCGACACCAGATCAGAGGTCTGCAACACCGTGGACGACCTGCTCGGGAACGACCTCGCTATCTGCGACGCGATCAGCATGGAGGTCCTCGCAGGCTCATCGACTACTTGATCGCGTCGGTTGCTATTCGACTAGACGCTCCGGTCCTGCACGCCGACGCAGACCTCGCAGCCCTCGCACGGCACACGCCCCTCGCTGTTCACGCCGACTCGGCCAGATAGGCGACTGCCGACCCCGCTACCCTTGACCCCCGCCACCCTTGACCCCTCCACCCTTGACAAGGTACGATCCCCTCAATACGTTTTCGCAATGACGACGACTGTCCCAGCGATCCATGGCCGCATCAACGACCTTGATAGCCACCTGCAAGTGCCGATCTCACGCGGGGGTGAGGTTTTCGGCGAGGCCACTGCCCGATTCGGTGAGCGCTTCGCTGGCATCTCTTTGTTCGATGCCACCGACGAGCCCGAATTGACCACCGAGTCCGTGTGGACGACCAAAGGCACCGCCGCACCGGGTGCGTCCACCCCCGAGGGTCGCCTAGCCGCTCTCGACATCATGGGGATCGAACGCCAACTCATTTTCCCTCAGGTTGTCTTGGCGCTACCGGCGTGGTCTGACCATCCGAGCGCGAGCGCAGTTCTGGGCGAGTACAACGACGCAGTGCTTCGCTGGACAGTCGCTGGCCACGGCCGCCTGCG
>CAMDLX010000156.1 GCA_945901935.1 Bifidobacterium breve
CGGTTCTCGAGCGAACCACCAAAGCGGTCAGTGCGCTGATTGAATTTTGGGCTGAGGAACGCGCTGAGCAAGTAGTTGTGGCCAAGGTGAATCTCGAGCGCATCAAAGCCGGCCTTTACGCACAGCTGCGCAGAGCGGGCGTAGTCGGCAGTAATTCTGGCGATATCAGCCTCGGTGGCGGAACGAGTTCTGCGCATTCCGAGGGGATTAAACATGCGGCCAGGCGCAATCGATTGAGCGCGGTTTGACGAGGCGTTGGCTACTGGTCCGGCATGGCCGATTTGTGCCGATACGAGCGCACCCTCGGCATGAACTGCCTCGGTCAGCCGGCGCAAGCCCGGCACTGCTTGATCCACCAATTGGATGCACTCGGCATGCGTACGACCCTCGGGAGCAACCGACAGGTACGCAACAGTGGTCATTGCGACGCCACCAGCAGCAACCGAGCGATGGAACTCAATCAGCGAATCGGTAACAAGCCCATCTGGACTCAATCCCTCAAAGGTGGCTGCCTTGATGACACGATTCCGCAGCGTCAAAGGGCCGAGCTGCGCTGGCTCAAACAACGTTGAGTCTTCAGTGGCAGGCTTTGCAGATACCGGAGGAATAGTTGAGTTGGGACGGACAGAGTCAGACACCTCCCTAGTTTGCCTGAAGAAACACCACTCCGGCCGATTCGCTCGGCCCTCAGCGCGCTGCATCGCTAGCGAGGCTGATCACCTCGGTGACTAGCCGCTGTTCGCAACATGAATCCCTCGCCGCGGACCGTGATAATCGTCAGGCCGAGGCCGCGGCAGTGGCCCCTCAATCGGTAGACCACCGCATCCACAGAGCGTGGTCCTGGCGCAGGTTGGTCCGACCACAGGCTTTGCTCAATTGCAGACCGGGTCACAATCTCTCCGGGCCGCTCTAGTAACGCTGCAGCAACCACAGCCTCGAAAGCCGTGAGCACAACCGTTCGGTTCCCTCGATGCAGTATCCGCTGCTCATCCAACCAGAGTTCGGTAGTGGACTGTTCATTCAGGGATTTCGCCAAGCGACGGACACGAGCCTGCAAGTCAGCTAGTCGATACGGGGCTCGTATCCAATCCTCGTCAAAGCAAATATCTTCGGGAGGCTGACTGCTGCCCGAGAGCACCAAGAGCCGAGGGATTCCGGACCGGAGCAGTGACCTTCTGGCCAGGTCCTGCTCCGGCCAACGCAGAAGTTCAATGCCGTCAAAGCCCGGAAGGCTGTCGGGCTGTTGCGAATCCGGCAGTTCTGAATCCGGCAGTTCTGAATCCGGCGCGGTACTCACAGAACTTCACCGTACGGAGCACACCGCACTCCCGGGTTTCATCAATGTTGCATCCCTGTGAACGATTCCAATTGCAGGGTTTAGGCCCGTTCCATGATGGTGTCGTCTGCGTGATACGCCGTCTCGGCATGCTCCGAGATATCGAGTCCCACGTTCTCTTCCTCTTCAGAAACTCGGAGACCAACAGTGGCCTTGAGTGCCAACAGGATCAGAGCGGTGACTACTGCGGAGTACACAATCGTCACCCCGTTTGCAATGGCTTGTTCGCCGAGGAGTCTGAACCCACCTCCGTAGAACAATCCACTCATATGCTCAGCACCGAAGTACTCGGCATCTGCGAACAGCCCAATCATGAGCGAACCAACTAGGCCACCAACAAAGTGAACCCCCACGACATCAAGTGCGTCGTCGTAGCCGGCTCGGAACTTCAAGTGGACGGCGAAACAGCACACCAGACCAGCCGCTAAACCAATGAAGATTGCCGACATAGAAGAGACATAACCGCAGGCTGGCGTGATAGCTACGAGCCCCGCCACGATTCCCGATGCAGCTCCAAGGTTGGTGATGTGGCCGTCCTTGATTCGTTCCGTAATTGCCCAAGCAAGTCCAGCCGCTGCTGCAGCTAGGAAGGTATTCATGAATGCTTGAACAGCTTGGCCGTTGGCGCCCAGAGCGGAGCCCGCATTGAACCCAAACCAACCGAACCACAAGATGCCAGTTCCAATCATGACCAGCGGCATGGAGTGCGGTGGATGGCCTTCTTTCGGCCAACCCTTGCGCTTGCCAAGAATCACCACGGCGACGAGCGCAGCGATGCCGGCGTTCACATGAATTGCTGTTCCGCCAGCAAAATCAAGCGAACCCCGAACGCCAAGCCACCCTCCGTAGACCCACTTGAACACCGGAGCAAAGACAAGCAACATCCAGATCGGAGCGAACAACGCCCACGCAGCGAACTTCATTCTGTCGGCCACGGCACCCGAGATGAGCGCAGGTGTAATCACCGCAAACATGCCCAGAAAAATCACCGTGAGCAGGCTTCCTACGCCATCATCCGATGAGATGTTGATGTTGTTGAGAAACGCTGCGTCAAAGCCACCGAACCAACTGCCATCAAAGTTGCCACCAGCTATCGAGTACCCGATGATGACCCACAGAATCGGGATCGTTAGCAAACACCAGAAGTTCATCATCAGCATGTTCAACACGTTGCGACTGCGGTCCATACCCCCATAGAAAAACGCAAGACCAGGTGTCATAAAAAGCACCAACGCCGAGGCAATCAATACCCATGCAATATCACCGGAATTCATGTTCTGCTCCCCTATGGGTTGAAGATTCAGAGTGCGCTACTGCCGCCTCCAAACTGAAGTCCACAGGATTGGGGATCATTGTTTCTAGATTGTTTCCAGACAGTGGCACCCTGATTACAAATGCAGGCGGCACCACTTGCTCACTCGCCTCCGCACGAGTCTTGCAATGCGAACTAACTTCTTTAGATGTCTGATCGACCAGTTGTACTTGTCCTCGGTGCCGGTTTCGGCGGCATCGGAGTGATCTCAAAGCTAAAGAAGGCCCCAGTAGACATCGTGTTGGTTGACCAGCACGACTACCACACCTTTCGGCCGTTGCTCTACCAAGTTGCAACCGATGTTCTTGAGCCCACCACTGTTGGGTACCCGATTCGCTCCTTCGTGGACCGGCAAAAAAATCTGTCATTCACCAAAGCAACTGTCACGGGAGTTGACCTCGAGAATCAAGTGGTGAGTTTCTCCGACTGGGAGCCGCAGCACTATGACTACCTAGTGGTCGCCCTTGGTGGAAAGGCGAACTTCCTCAACATCAGCGGGGCCGAAGAACACTCCTTCCCTCTCTACACGCTCAACGACGCAGTGAAGCTGAGACAACATGTGCTCACCAAGTTTGAAGCTGCCAATAAGTCCCATGAGCTAGTCGAGGCAGGCGCCCTGAACGTGGTCATCGTCGGCGGAGGACCTACCGGAGTCGAGACTGCGGGCGCTATGGCAGAGCTGTACTACTCCTCGCTAGCGCGTGACTTTCCTGGACTACCCGTGGCCGATGCGAGCATCACCTTGGTGGAATACGGCGATCGGCTTCTCACCATGTTCGATCAAGGCTTGAGTGACTACACCAAAGAAGCCCTTGAGGAACGTGGAGTAACCGTGCGACTGGGAGAATCTGTCACAGAGATCAAGGCTGACTCGGTGACCCTAAATTCGGGGCAGACCCTTGACGCTCACACAACAGTCTGGGGAGCAGGACTCTCTGCAGTCACCTTGGCCAGCGCGCTCTCAGATGACCTTCAACATGGCCGGGTTCCTACTGAGCCGATGCTTCACCTAGCCGGCCGCCCGGAAGTCTTTGTGATCGGCGATTTGGCCTGGACGACTGACACCAAGACTGAGAAGGTGCTTCCGCAGCTTGGATCGGTGGCACTTCAAGCTGGCGAGCACGTCGGAAAAACTATTGACCGCATGACCCGCAAGCACAAAGAACCAGAGCCCTTCAGCTACTTCGACAAAGGCAGCATGGCCACCATTGGCCGTAAGGCGGCGGTTGCCGCGCTCCCACCTGACATTCACCTGACTGGGATGCCAGCCGCCTTGGTTTGGGGCTCGGTGCACTTGGCGCTGCTGAGCGGTGCCGAGAATCGAGCGGTTGCAATGACGAATTGGAGTTTCGCCTATATGCACCACGATCGCCCCTCGCGAATCATTATCGACTTAGAGGACGAAGACTAAGCAACTGCGGGGACTGACTAACCCAGAGTTGCTAGAGCCGAAGCCAAGATGAACCCAAACACAGTCACTAGGCCAACCTCTCGACCGCCGTTTGCAAAAGCTTGAGGCATCAAGGTGTTGGCCAGCATGGCCAAGATTGAGCCAGCGGCAAACGCTTGGATACACGCAACCACGTCGGGAGAAGCGTTCCCTAACAACCCATAGCCAAGAGCGGCTGCGCTGACTGACAGGGCAACAATCCCGGCCCATACCCAAAGGATGCGTGCCCGAGAATGCCCAGCGTTGCGCAGTCCAACCGAGGCTGCCATACCCTCGGGCATATTCGATAAGAACACTGCTACAACCATCGCCACGCTCACTGAGCCACCGCCAAGCAGAGCCAAGCCAATAGCGACAGACTCTGGAACTCCATCAAGGGTTGCGCCCAGCACGAGTGACGGGCCAGACACGGTTGCGCCGACTACTGGGTCCTCACCGCTTGGTGTGAATCGCTCGAGCAGTCGGTCTCCAGCCCAAAACACCAGCGCACCGGCAACCAGCCCAACCACGACCGAGGCATCTTTGACCTCGTTGTAGGCCTGCAAGACCAGTTCAAACGAGACTGCGCTGAGCAGAGTTCCAGCACCGAAACCCATGATCAAACCGAGCACACGCGCAGAGACAGGCACAAAGAACCCGATCAGCGCGCCAATAACTAGCGCCGAGGAACCAACGCCAGCCCAGAAGGCTGCCGAGGCCATCTAGTTAGCCCGAGAGTAGTTAGCCCG
>CAMDLX010000157.1 GCA_945901935.1 Bifidobacterium breve
CCCAACCCGAACTACAACCCCAGCTTCAGCATCCCGGCATGGCAGGACAGCACCTCAATCGGCGCCAGCCAGAATTGACCCCTACGGCTCGGTCTAAGGGCTGGCCCTTATCTGGCCCTTAAGGGGGGTAAATGTTGACGCAGAGTGAAATAACTTGCTGCATCGCACAAACCCTGTTTGAGGCTCTAATCCTGGGTAAACCCGCTATGTGTAGACGTTTTCAGCTACATCTTGGGGGTGTCGTCCAGCCCGTCGTTCATGCCTTTGTACATCTGATAAATGTCTTTGCACTTTTGGCACACGGGCAACTGCTTGGGATCACGTGATGGCACCCAGACGTGGCCGCACAGTGCCTCGAGCGGGGTTCCTTCAACACGAGCAGCAAGCACCTTGGCAGCGGCGTCTTCATTGCGCTTGGTCTTGACGATATGCGCAACGGGTCCATCTTCGGTCTCGAGTCGTTCCTCGGTCACGGTGGTGGTTGCACCGCCTGGCTCGATAATTGTTGGTTGCATGGTGGCTGTTGCAGGCATCTGGGTCACCCATCTTGGATTAGGTCTCGGAGTCAGACTGCAGAGTAAAGGGATTGCTGCGGAGCAAAAGTACTGCTGCGGAGCAAAGAGTACAGGCCTCGGTCAACCCGTTTCATGCCGAGGGACTAGCCGGCACACAATGCAGCAGGCGGCCTTCTTCGGTGGTCTCTTGGCTGGCAATAACGAGGCCCGACCGGCGCAGCGCGTCGTTGATTAGCAGGTCCACGATCTGATCGCTGGCCTCTCGGTGACTCACCGTGACTTGCGCCGGGATGACCAAAATTGCGCCGCCGTTCGCCTTGGCCTCGGTCACCACATACGAGATGTCTCGGATCACATCTTCCAGTGCCGGCAGGGGAGTGAGGTCCCCCGCCTTCAATGCAGCAGCATCCGCAGCTACTGCTGCGTCATGTGCTCGACGGACAGCTCGCACCTGGCGCATCTTGTAGATCGCGTAGGGGGTAATCAGAACCACAGCAATGAGCAGTGCTCTGCCAAGGGTTTCTCCTTGAACCTGCCCGAGTAGCGCTGGCGGATGAGGAGCAGTGCCAATGAATCGTTGGATGAACAATTCTTGGATGTGTAATCGTTGGATGAACAGGGTGACAAACACGCAATCGTGGAGCGTATCGGCACTGCCAAGGGCGACCTGCTTTGGCAGGCCAGGATTCGCGGTAGGAGTGCTGACTAGTAGTCTCTGAAGACCATGGAGAACATCGGCCAACCCACCACGGATTCAACATCTGCAGACCTAACTGCGGCAGACGTAACCGGTGCTGCAGAAGTACCAACCGCACCAGATTCGGCAGCGGACCAGGACGAACTCGCAGCGCTCGATCAGCTCGAAGCTGATCTTGCAGCAGTGGAGCAGGCGATTACCACGCTGGAGCAGATCTCAACGGATGGTTCGCTTGGGGATTCTGCGGCTTCGCAGATTGCGACTGCGGTTCCGCAGGACCGGTTCGCTTCGGCAGGAACTTCTGATCAGATTTGATCGGGAATGGTCTCGTCGATCAGTAGGTGAATTCGATTGCCGATGGTCCAGGTGCCATTGGCGTGTTCAAGCCAGCGGCCACCCAAGTTAGCTAGGCGCTCCCATTCGGCCCCGATGATGCGCTCAACAGCAAAAATCACCCCAGCGTGGGCCACGGCGAGCACATGCCCATCGGGGTGCTGCTCAGCAATCTCATCCAAGGCGGCCATAACACGGGCCTCGACTTCGTCATCATCCTCCCAACCCGGTGGGCGCGTTCCAGCATCGAGATACCCCGGGTATTGCTCTTCAATCTCGTCTCGTGTCAATCCTTGCCACTCGCCGGCATGACGTTCCATGAGCCCAGGTAGCAACAGAATCGGACCGACCCCGATCTGCTCAGCGATAATCATCGCCGTTGTGGCTGCGCGGTCTAGGGGTGAGCAATAAATGGCGTCAACGGCACCGACTCCATGAGAAGCAAGGCGGGCTTGTTCTTGGCCCAACTCGGTCAGGGGAGGGTTCTCTTGGCCTTGCCAACGGCCGTCGGCATTCCATACGGATTGTCCATGTCGCACAAGAAGCAGGCTGGTCACAGTGGTGAAGCTACCAGTGGATCAGGAGTTGTTCTGCCTTCGCGTTGGGGAATCTCAGCCCCTGCTGACTACAATTCGACAGTGACTTTTTGTTGCCCGCGTCTGCTGGAGACCCGAGGATGAACCTGCCCACCCAAGTGGGGGTTTCTGTGGTGACCACTGAACCATCCACCAAAGAGAACCAACTCGTGGTTGTAGCTCCCGTGGTTCGCCCCAAGAGGGCGGCTCAACGGGCAACTGAGGAGACGCCGCCAGCGCCTGAAGTGGATGCGGCTGAACCTATGCAAGATCAAGCCGAGGCCGGACCCCGCTTGGCAGACCGGCTGGCGCTGTTACTGGTTACCCCCGAGACCCGTGGCCCGCGTATTCGCCTTGGGGTTTTTTGGTTCTTCCTTGTGCTTGCCGCCGCGACGAGCGGTCGTGTGTGGACCGCTGCTGTTTGGGCAGTCGTTTCAGCTGCAGCCGGGTATCAGATTGTTGCGGCTTGGCAGCGTGACCAAGCAGAACATGCGATTCCTGAGGATTCACAGGACGCACGGCATCGTTTGAGTTCCGGCGGATTGTTTCGCTTAGTTGCTGCTGCGGGAGCCGCTCTGATGCCGATTGCGGCGGCTTACAGCACAGGCCTCGCTGGTGCTGCGCTCATAGTTCTCCCGCTTCTGGCAATCCTGGCGCATCTGGTGTTTGGTCTGCAGCCTTCAACTGCTGCGCCGACCGTGATCGGCATTGTGCTGCCGGCGTTGGCGGCGATTTCGGTAGTTCTTGCCGTTCGTGCGGGATTATGGGCGGGGCTGTTTCTGGTACTCGCAGTCAGCTTGTATGACGCAGGATCCTTCCTGCTTGGAGCGGATGCGAGCAGTCGTTGGGAGGGTCCAGTCGCAGGAATGCTTGGCGTGTTGGGAGTGACCTTTACTATCGCGACTTTTCACCCTCCACCGTTTAGCACTGCCTCGGCATGGATCGCGGGAGTAGCAATCTGCCTTGCCTGCCCACTAGGTCAGTGGTTGGGGTCATCGTTCTTACCCGCTGCGGACTCCCGTGCCCCGGCCCTTCGCAGAATCGATGCGTACCTGTTGGCAGCGCCCGTGTTCTTGGGGTGCGTCTGGCTCTTGCCGGGTTGATCCGTTCTGCAAATCCTAGAGGCCCTAGTGTTACCGAGGTCCTAGTGTTACGAAGGCGTGAGGTCATTCTCAGCCCACAATTGCGCTCCCCACCATTCATTCGAACTACAGACAAGGCCGCCACTTGCGATTCGATCTGAACAAACTCATCACGATCTCTGAGCCAGAGAACCTAGATGGATGCTCGCTGCCCGAACTCCGTGAAATTCGCGATCACTATCAAAACCTAGAAAACGGACTCTCTTACGCCAGGCGGATTGTTCAGGGCCGACTCGACACAGTGACAGTTGAACTTGATCGTCGTACTCAAGGAGTGATGGACAACGACGTGCTTGAACGACTTCCCGATGCGCTTGCGGCGCATTCTCGCGGTCCCGGGTTGCCGCGGCCCGTCCGAGATGTTGAACCGCCGGAGTGGGCAGACGAGATTGTCCTTGAGCTAGATGAGATCCTCACTCCATCAGAACTGGGTCAGTTGACGGCGCTTCCCGCGGAGCGGCTCACGCAAGCAGCACTAGGAATTAGTGAACTCGAGAAGGCTGTGTCGAAGTTGCGCCACGAGATGCACGATCGGATTGATCGCGTCCAAGATGAATTGATTGGGCGTTATCAAAGCGGTGCATCCGTAGACGATCTGCTCCGCTAGGCCAACAGCCTGCTGCTGCTTACTCTTGCAATCGAAGTGTTCGCGAGAGTCGCGGTAAGATCCTTCGAATGAAAGAAGATCTGGATCGCCGCTGGTCAGACCTAGGCGAGTTCATTCGTGAACAGCGCAACATCGGGCAGCTTTCACTGCGCAAACTCTCTGAGATGGCCGGTGTGTCGAACCCCTATCTGTCGCAGATTGAGCGCGGTTTGCGTAGGCCCTCGGCCGAGATATTGCAGCAGATTGCTCGCGCCCTCGAGATCTCATCCGAGACGCTGTATGTGCGTGCCGGGATCCTTGATGAGCCGGACGGTCACGTGAATGTGGTTGCTGAAATTCGTCGTGACCCTTGCATTACTGAGGAGCAGAAGAAGGCGCTCGTACGTATCTACGAGTCGTTCCTGCGAGAGAGCGAAGCCGCTGCAAGAGACCTTCTCAGTGCTACATCGGCTGCCGAGGTTTAAGTGGAGGCTCAGGCTTTCGGGCCCTACGGGAATGAATTTGCCTCAACGGGGTTGAGACTCTCGTGAGTTCCGTGGCAATCATCTCCATGCACACATCGCCGCTTGAACAGCCGGGCGTAGGTGACTCTGGTGGCATGAATGTCTATGTGCGCGAACTCAGTGCCTCGCTGGCTCAGGCCGGTGTTGATGTTCGTGTGTATGTGCGCAAGTGGGCTGATGATTTGCCAGACCGGGTCTCGGTTGAGCCCGGCTTTGAGGTAGTGCACGTAACTGCCGGACCCTCGCAGCTTCCAAAGGAAGAGCTTCTCTCTCGGGTTGAGGAATTTGCCGATGGCATTGCAGCCGACTTGGCAGAGCGTCCCGTCGATGTTTTGCATGCCAACTATTGGCTGTCAGCAGTAGCTGCTCACCGACTCAAGCACGATCTGAACCTGCCTCTCGTGGCCACGTTTCACACGCTG
>CAMDLX010000158.1 GCA_945901935.1 Bifidobacterium breve
TTACAGACCAAGACAACAAGCCCAGAGTCGAGCAAGAGGTACCGCAACTCCTCGGTGACGTAGCGGTAATTGATGTTGACGGGGATTGCACGAATCTTGAAACAAGCCAGAAGTACCTCGAGATACTCCGTGGAGTTGGTCAGATAGCAACCCACAAACTCCCCCGGCTGCACGCCCTTGGACAAGAGGTGATTCGCCATGCGGTTAGCCCGCTCCTCGAGTTGCCCGTAGGTCAATCTGCGAGAGCCGCAGACGATCGCTTCACGCTCAGCTACGCGATCCGAGACAGCCTCGAACAAGTCGGCCAAGTTGTAGCTCAGCGAGGCCTCTGATGCAGTTGTTGATGATGAATCGCCCATATGAGCAGACAAGGTAGTCGCGTCAGAGCGAAATGACCTGTCCCTGCAGCGTGTCTCGAAGCACTGTGGTTCGCTGAACAATCCCGACCTCATCGCAAGAGGAGTCACTGTTTGCGCAGCCGCCATCTTGATGTGACTGATAGTTGACTCTGAATCCGCTCGGCAGCACCTGGTTCCCTGTGGCAAGCAACGCTTCTGCATCTGACCAACGGATGGCAACAGAGGGGTCATCACATCTGGCGAAGACTTCAGACCACATGGTGACTCCCGAGATGTGATCACCGGCTGGGTGCAGGTCTCGAATTACGGTGCAGACAGAGCTCGAAAGGTCGGTCACCGTTCCCCGCCAAGCGGTTTGTCCCCCGAGTGCAACTCGCTCAATGCGTAGGCGATACGGAACTCTGGGTTGCCAGACAAAGTCTCGGGTATGCGGATTCGCCATCTTTGAGGGCAACGCAGAGTCGGACCCCGATAACACCATCCCGCGGTGGTCATACCCACCCCAGTTCACCGCCGTTGATCCAGGATGACCGGGATGCCATTGCAAACCAAGATGCGCCCCACCACCATGGCGTCCGTTCTCATCTGCGAAATCTGCCTGCAGTGCCCAGAAATACAGGCGCTCCACGCTCGGCGGCTCAAGGATCTCGATCGTGACAGCTACGGCCGTGATGGGTGCGGCGGTTATGGCTGCTGCGGTGATGGGTGGGACGCTGCCGGCCGAATCCTCCACAGAGGGCAACTGCCATGTGAGATGAAACGAGGATGCCCGGTTACTTGAGGTTGGCAAACCCGCTACTCGACCCATGGCAGAGGCCCGGAGGCTTGTGCGAAGCTGCTTCCACCAAGATTCGGCCATAGCTCAGTATCGCTGACACCGGCTTACTTCGCCTACGACTAGTCAACTGTGAGATTATTTTTCCGTGCAGCGAGGTCCGATGATGTCAGATACAACGCGATCAACAAGGCGGCCCCGGTTCGGAGCGCTTCTGATAGTCCTTCTCTTTGGTGTTCTCGCATCTACTTCACAGGCCAGCCCGGCGGGTGCAAGCAGGCAAATGAAAAGCCAAGACGCCCGCACCGTGCAGATAGATCCGGCTGTACTCGCTGAAGCGACTGGTCCTGACGGAGTTCTTGATATCGCAGTTCGCAAGGTTGAACCCTTTGTATTTCTGACCCCACGCGGTTGGTCGGGCTACAGCATCGAAATGTGGGAGGAAGCAGCGGATGCTCTGAAGATCCCCTACGAGTACCAAGAAAAAGCTTCAGTAGCAGAACAACTTGAGGCAGTGCGCTCTGGGAAAGCCGATGCAGCTCTCGGGGCAATTTCCATCACAGCAGCCCGTGAGGAAGAGTTCGACTTCAGCATTGCGATGTATGACTCGGGGTTACAGATCCTGACCAAGCCATCGAACGGAACTGCCTGGTCCCTGCTTCCCAAGATGTTCTCCTCGACTGTGTTATTTCTTCTGCTCGGTGTAATCGCCCTGCTGATCCTCGTTGGACACGTGGTGTGGCTTATCGAGCGACGCCGCAATGAGGACTTTCCGCGGAAATACTTACCAGGTGTGTGGGAGGGGACGTGGTGGGCCATCGTCACCATGTCCACCGTGGGCTATGGGGATACAAGAGTCAAAACAAAAGCCGGACGTCTCGTGGCCATGTGCTGGATCCTGCTTGGGTTGGTTCTGGTCGCTGAGTTCACCGCAATCATTACTTCTACGCTGACGGTCACCCGTTTGGAATCAGATGTCAACAACTTGGGAGATCTGAACGGGAAGAGGGTTGTGACCGTAGCGAATACCACCTCGGTGCAGTTTCTTGAAGGCTTGGGTATTCAAGCCCTGGAGGTGGACTCAGCCGAACAGGCATTTCAGGCCGTGGAGTCGGGCAAAGCCGCTGCCTTTGTCTTTGATGCGCCAATCCTGCGCAGCTTTGTCGTAAGCAGCGGCGATGACTCCTTGCAAGTCGTTGGCCCAGTGTTTCAACCTCAGGGATATGGCATGGCTTTTCCCTCGGGATCAGAAATTATTACGCCAATAGACCTTGAGTTCCTGAAGCAGCGAGAGGACGGTTTCGCGGCAGACCTCAGCAGTAAATACCTCGGCGACTAACAGCACAGACACCTGCGAACGGTCCGGAACTGGAACGCGTTCTACTCAGTCGATCTAGAGTGCAGCACATGGCCATGCCCAGCGATATTGCGATCATCGACACCTTTATCGGCTTTCCCAGCACAGACAGACGAGAGGTGTACAAGTTCTTGGCACCCTCGCTGCGCGACGCCGAGTCCAAAGAAGACTTCAAAATGCCCGCGCAGTACATGTTCAAGGACATCCCCGGAGAAATTGAAGAAGGGGTGGACGCTGTGGCGGTCACCTTGGACAACATGGATCGATACGGAGTTGCGCAAGGTCTGATTAACGTAGGAAACGAGACTCGAGATGAGCCTCGTCGAGCAATCACTGCTCACCCCGACCGCTTCTTAGGCCTAGTTGATGTTGATCCTAGACAGGGCATGGATGCCGTCAGAAAGATCCGTAAATACCACGATGAATTCGGCATCGTTGCCGTTTCAAGCTTTCCCTCGGGCTGCGAAACTGCAATCAATGCAGCGGCCTACTACCCCGTGTATGCCACCTGTGCCGAACTTGGCCTGCCAATCTTTTTGACTGCTGGGGTGCCCGGGCCTCGAGTCCCGCTTGGGCCACAACGCGTGGAGTACCTAGACGAGATTTGCTGGTTCTTTCCTGAACTCACTGTAGTCATGCGTCACGGGGCTGATCCGTGGACGGAACTCGCAGTCAAGCTGATGTTGAAGTGGCCAAATTTGTACTATTCCACCTCTGCTTTTGCGCCCAAGCATTACCCCAAGGCCATCATTGACTATGCGAACACTCGCGGTGCGGACAAGGTGCTCTACGCCGGATACTTCCCCGCTGGGCTCACGTATGAGCGCATTATGACTGAGATGCCAACTATCGGACTCAAGGACGAGGTCTGGCCTAAATTCCTGCGAGGAAACGCAGCAAAAATTCTGGGCCTGAGCAGCTAACACGGCCGCAGTGCGCCGCGCTGCACTGCACTGCACTGCACTGCACTGGCCTATTTGGCACGGAATCTACAGGTGAGGCCAGAACAGGCCGATACACACCCATGGCTCAGGCTCAGTTTCGTTCAACTCGCGCACACATGGCTGCCTTCGCAGTATCTACAGCTCTGCTGGCCATCAGCGCGTGCAGTGCAACACCGGCGACTAGCCCGCTACCAACCAGCGCACCTACAACTACCCCACCGACAACTAGCCCGCCTGCTGTTCAGCCGGGACCGAACGATACTTCGGGCACCTGCAGCCCACTTGGTGTAGCTGCAGCTTCTGCCCCAGCTGCTCAAGCGAACCCCATTGGCTCCTCGGAATCGCTCACACCGCAACAGGCCGCTGCAAAAGCCAGTACAGCATTTGTCTATGCGCTCATCGACCCAACCGTGCCAGGTGGACCGGGTTCGGTGCCAGTAGTTGTTACCTCGCTCGATCCAGCGGGCAGACCAGAGGTCCAGTCGATCCTCGCTGCGAACGTTGACCAAGCTCGCCATGAAGTCGAGGCCATCTCTAGCGAGAGTGTCGCCAAGGGCCAGCAGGTTGTTTCCGTTGAGCCCGAATCTGAACTGCACACAGTGGGTTCAGCAGTCACGAATGATCCCTATCGAGCCTCGCAGTGGTCTCTCACGCAGCTTGATTTTGAAAGTACTTGGTCTACGAGCGACGGCACCGGAGTCTGCGTCGGCGTGGTGGACAGCGGTATTGCGCTGAATCATCCTGACCTATCCGGCAAGGTGGCAGCTTCGGCCGACTGGACTGGCGAGGGCGTCAGTTCATATGGGAACCACGCAACACATGTGGCGGGAATCATCGCAGCCAAGCCGAATAACTCCCAGGGAATAGTCGGGGCGGCACCGGGAGTCAGCCTGCTGAACGCCAAGGCTCTCTCGGCTGCACTCGGAGAAGGAACGACTAGTGGAGTTGCTCAGGCAATTGTCTGGGCGGTGGATAACGGGGCAGGCGTGATCAACGCCTCGATCGGCGGCAACTCAGGTTCTTCGGCACTGTTGCAGGCCATCAATTACGCACAAGCTCATGACGTCGTCATTATTGCATCGGGTGGCAACGACGGACTCAAGGGCAACTCGAGCAGTTGGCCGGCCTCCTATGAGTGGCCTATTGCTACAGCCTCGATTACTGACACCGGCGCTCTGTCGCCCTTCTCGACTCAAGCTAGCTACATCGACATTGCAGCTCCGGGAAGTTCGATTCTTTCCACTCTCACTTCCAGCCGATATGGATACATGTCCGGAACCTCGATGGCGGCTCCGCATGTCGCTGCCCTAGCCGCACTTGCTCGCGCAGC
>CAMDLX010000159.1 GCA_945901935.1 Bifidobacterium breve
TACCGGCGCCAATAATCTGAGCGGTGGGGTGAGCGGGGGGGTTAGCTGCGCTCTACTACTCGGCGGCCTTCTAGGGCGCGACTGAGCGTCAGTTCGTCTGCGTACTCAAGGTCTCCGCCCACCGGCAGTCCGCTTGAGAGTCGAGAGACAGTCAACCCGGGGACGTCCAAGACTCGCGACAGGTACAGCGAGGTGGCCTCTCCCTCAAGATTCGGATTGGTACACAGAATCACCTCGGTGATGGCCCCGTCACCCACGCGAGCAATCAACTCTCGAATTTTGAGCTGCTCTGGCCCAATCCCTTGCAGATGATCGATTGCCCCAAGCAGGACATGGTAGCGACCCGAAAAATCTCTAGTGCGTTCGATCGCGACCACGTCTCGGGGCTCTTCCACTACGCACAAGACGTGCTCGTCGCGCTTTGGATCCGCGCAGATTCCGCACAGGTCACCTTCGGCAATATTGAAACAGACTGAACAGAAGCCAATCCGTTCCTTCACTTGCACTATGGCCCTCGCCAACCGGTTCGCCTCATCTGCATCGGCTTTGAGGATGTGAAAGGCAATTCGCTGTGCCGACTTAGGCCCGACCCCGGGGAGTCGACCAAGTGCGTCGATCAGATCTTGGACTGCATCAGCGTAGGGACTTGCCATCTACACGCCACCAAACAAATCGCCAATATCGCCGAGCCCACCGAGCCCAGCCATCGGATCGACCTGCGCCTGAAGCTGCGCCACTTGATCATGCGCATCCTGCCAAGCCGCCGAAATCAGGTCCTCGAGCATGGAGGGATCTTCGGGGTCGACTGCACTGGGATTGATGTGTAGGGCAACAAGATGCAGGTGACCGTTCAAGGTGACCGACACGACTCCCCCGCCTGCGCTGCCGACGAGTTCAGTCGCTGCCAACTGTTGTTGCGCCTCTACCGCCTGCTGCTGGACGTTCTGAGCCATTTCCATCATGGAGCCGAAATCAAAACCGGCCATGCCAGACTCGGCGCCTTGCGCCACAACCTCAGGGCCTTGCGCCAAGACTTCGGGGGTAAGGGCAGAATCTGCGCTCTCGGGATTGCTCATGTTTTCTCCTCGCTAACCTCTATCAATTTTGCACCTGGGAATGCTCGGGTCAGCCGATCGATTCCGGTCTCTGCGACGTCGTCTGCATTGTCGAGTTCGCTGATGTTGATGGCTCGAGGATCCTCAATCTCTGCCTCGATCTGCTCATCCGCCGTGGGTTCTGGGGATCCCGGCCGGCGGACAGTTCTGGGACCCCCATCGCTACCCGATGCCGAGCTGGGAGGGGCGCTCCCGCCGTACTTGGTGGAGTCGGCTTTGTCGATCAGGATCAGCGGAACTGGCGAGCCGAAATGGTTTGCGAGAGCGGCTTCAACATCACCTCGCGAGCGCTCAGCCCTATCACGAGTGGGGGAATTCTCGAGAGCGAACACTGCGCCGTCATCAGTGACCGCCACAAAGTCACCCGTTGAAAAAATGGCTTTGGCCACACCACGCAACTGAGGGAGAACGGCTTCGGTGAAGCCGGCTCGCAGTTCGTCGATGGTGAGCGCGCCGCCTGAAGGAACCGGAGCTGGAGCCGCAACGGGAGTTTGCTCCTCGGTCTGCTGGGGTGGAGCGGGTGCTGTGGGCGGAGTCGGCGCCGCGGGCGGAGCGGGCGGAGCAGGTGCTGTGGGTGGAGCGGGTGCAGTCGGCGGAGTCGGTGCAGAAGTCGCCGCAGGCGGAGTTGGTGCCGCAGGCGGAGTTGGTGCTGTCGGCGGAATCGGTGCCGTGGGCGGAATCGGTGCAGAAGTCGCTGCCGCAGGCGGAGTCGGTGCAGAAGGCGGTGCAGCAGCGTGCGCGGCGGGCTGGCTTTGAGCTTTCGCTAACGCTGCGCGGGCCTCGGCTGCGCCACCTGCGCGACCCGGGCTGGAGCTAGTGCTCACTGCGGGTGCGGCGCTAGCGCTTGAAGCGGGTGCAGGGCTCGCTGCTGCTGAGCTAGCAGTAGCTGAGCCCGGCGTTGCTGCTACACCTTGCTCTAGGCGCTCAACTCGCTCGAGCAGGGATGCCAGCGAGACATCGGCACTGCTACACAGGCGCACAAGGGCGACCTCGAGCGGCACGCGCGGATCTGCAGCATGACGCATGTCCACCAAGGCAGAACCCACAGCCTCCATCGCACGAGTCAGGAGCGGCGTCCCCAGCTTGGAAGCCCAATCCCCGAACTGCTCTGCATCTTCGGCCATAAGGTGCGGAACCGCTACCCCAAGCGACAACAAAAATGTGTCTCGCAGAGAATCCAAAAACGCCTTGCCCAGCACGCGAGGATCATGGCCTTGAGCTAGCGCATCGGACACGGCCCCAATTGCCTGACCTGTGTCTCTTGAGAGCAGCGCCGAAAAAAGCTGCTCCACAGGCTCGGCACGGGTGACCACACCACCAGCGGCCACAACTTGGTCAAGGGCCGAGAGCGTGTCGCGAGCGGACCCACGTCCCTGACGTACCACCCAGGCGATTGACTCGTCATCTACATCAAGGTCGGCATCTGCGTTGATCCACCGGACGTAGGTCTCGAGTTCAAGTGCAGAGAGCAGTTGGAACTCGAAGTGCTGGGTGCGGCTCTTAATCGTGGGAAGAACTTTTTGCGGATCAGTGGTGGCCAACACGAACCGCACATGAGAGGGAGGTTCTTCAAGTGTCTTCAGAAGCGCGTTCGAAGCACCGGGCGAGAGCATGTGCACCTCGTCCAAGATGTACACCTTGGTGCGCCCCGGAGAACCCACTGCCGTGCGCTCAATCAGATCTCGAATCGCATCCACTCCGTTGTTGGACGCGGCATCAAGTTCGAACAAATCAAAGCTGCGGCCAGCCTCCATGTCTTGGCATGGGGTGCATTCACAGCAGGGCTCGCCTTGTTGCAAGTTGTCGCAGTTCAGGGCCTTAGCGAGGATTCTTGCCGTGGAAGTTTTGCCAGTGCCACGCGGCCCCGAGAACAGATAGGCGTGACCTTCGGTGTGAGTGTTGACTGCGTTGCGTAACGCACCAACTACGTGTTCTTGCCCGCGGACCTCACTGAATCGACGAGGACGGTACCGGCGGTACAAGGACTGATAGGCCACGGGATCATCCTAGTTGTGAGCGGAGACAGTGCTAGTTGTGAAATTCTCTTCGCCCGTGCCGGTCTTCTGCGCAGGTGTTCCTGTGTTTTCAGGAGGCGGCCAGGCGATCTGCGGCACACCGCAGGTTCCGCTGAGAGCTGCTGCCTTCCGGCCCTGACCCGATTCACGGGCTCCGATTGCACAGGGCCCGACCGCCACCTGAAAACACGAGTGGACCGACAGACTATCCTCTCCTCTTGGAGACGTGCGAGAGCGGCCGAATCGGCACGCTTGGAAAGCGTGTGTGGGGCAACTCACCGTGGGTTCGAATCCCACCGTCTCCGCCACGGGAACTGCCCGCTCGGCATCAGCTCACACTGAAGCCGGGCGGGCAGGGACTGTTTTCTAGAACCGGTAGCGTTCACCCATGCGCTCTGCTCAGCCAGTCCTACCGGCCGACCCCACTCACGAGGAATGGATGGCACTCGCGCTTGAACAAGCGCAAGCAGCGATCGCCCATGAGGACGTTCCCATCGGTGCGGTGCTCGTGCAGTTGGGTGGCACGCCACAGAACCCTGGGCCGCCTCAAGTGATTGCAGCGCGTCACAACGAACGAGAAGTCAACGCCGACCCGATAGCGCATGCAGAGATGCTCGTGATTCAAGATGCAGCGGCGGCGCTTGGACGCTGGAGGCTTGATGACTGCATCGTGGTGGTGACCCTAGAGCCCTGCCCGATGTGCGCAGGCGCACTCTGGGCTAGTCGCATCAGTGGAGTCGTTTTTGGAGCAGAAGACCCCAAGGCAGGGGCGCTCGGATCGCTGTATCACCTTGGCCAAGACCCACGTTTAAACCATGAGTTTCCGGTTCGTGGACGAGTACTTGAGGCGCCGTGCGCAGAGCTGCTGGTTTCCTTCTTCGCTACCCGGCGCTAGTCCCGCTAAGTTTGTGAGCGGAGAGTTGCCAGAGCGGACGAATGGGACGGTCTCGAAAACCGTTGAGGTGCAAGCCTCCGGGGGTTCGAATCCCCCACTCTCCGCCACGTGAATCCCCCGGTTCGCCGGGGGATTCTTCGCGTCCGGGCCTGCAGGGTTCGGTCCTTCGCCCCGCCACCAGAACCATTGGCGCCGGTAAGCTACGGATACCGTCGCTTACGGGCGCCAATGCGGCAGCAGTTGCGGTGCAAGCCTCCGGGGATTCTTGGCTTTGGTTTGTATTAGCATGTGTTTCTGACAAGATGCTGCGATGGCAGATTCTGCAGTAGTTCATGTCAGTGCGGCACCGGGTGAAGATGGAGAAGCTGGGATTCGCATCCTGTTGCTAGACCGCCCCGATCGACTCAACGCAATGAATACCCAGCTGATTGATGAACTCCATCAGGCGATTGCATCGCTTCGCGATGATGCCTCAGCACGAGTGGTGATTCTGACCGGATCGGGCAGAGGTTTCTGCGCCGGTCTCGACCTGATGGACCCACCTCAGCGCGCAGATGCCAAGGAGCGCGGGCGGGTACGCAGCAGCATGGATACCCAGCAGCGCATCGCATCACTCGTGCCTGCGTTAGCGAACCTTCAGATCCCCGTGATCGCTGCCGTGAACGGAGCAGCATCTGG
>CAMDLX010000160.1 GCA_945901935.1 Bifidobacterium breve
TGCGGACTGGCGGAATCTTCTTGGCCTACACCCCAAGCGTTACCCAGGTCGCTCAGCTCCGAGAAGCCCTGGCTGCGGCATCATTTTTTGCATGTGAGACGCTTGAGGTTCTCCAGCGGGGCTGGTACGTGGAAGGCCAAGCAGTTCGACCGGATCATCGCATGGTGGCTCACACGGGATTCTTGACTCACGCTCGGCTCGGTGGTTCCTGAGATGGAACAACGCCCCCTCATATGCTGTTGGCTGCTCGCACTGGGATGAATCTTTTTGATGGCCTCCTGATTGCAGGGGCAGCGTTTGGCGCCTACGGGGGATGGAAACTCGGGTTCTTGCAACGTTTGTCTGGATGGCTAGGTGCGGCCGCCGGTTTAGGTCTGGCTCTACTGCTGCTGCCCAAACTCAGCAGGATGTCAGGTGCGAGTTCTGACCTTGCAATCTTGACCCTGAGTGCGGCTGTGCTGTTCCTTGCGTTCATGGTTGGGCAGGCCATCGGTTCGGCAATTGGATCACGGCTGCGAAGCGGAGTTGATAGCACTGCGGCGCGCGGCCTTGACGCCCTCGGAGGCGCACTTCTCGGAGTACTCGGGGTAGTTGTTCTGGCTTGGCTGATTCTGCCGGTTATGGCCGAGACCAAAGGGTGGCCTTCTTCGGCCGCTCGAGGTTCCGCCATTGCTCGAGAGATCAGCAACTCCCTACCCTCACCTCCCTCGCAGATTACAGACCTCGAACGGCAACTCACAGGAGGTGAGTTTCCGAAGGTGTTCTCTGGTCTTCGATCAGCACCCGAGATCGTTGCTCCTCCCGAGGGAAGCACAATCACGCAGGATCAACTCACCGCCGCATCAAGAAGCTCGGTACGAATAGAGGCCACTGCGTGCGACCGGGTTCAGGCGGGAAGCGGGTTCTTTGTGGCGGACAACCTGATTGCTACCAACGCTCATGTGGTGTCAGGTTCGACATCTGTACAGGTAGTGACCGCTGACGAGGGGGACGTGACCGCTGGCCAGGTAGTTGCCTTTGACCCATCGGTTGATCTTGCCCTCATTGCTACGGACCTGAATCGGCCAGCTCTACCCCTAGCTGATCCGGTAGTTGGTGACCGCGGCCTAGTCATGGGCTTTCCGGGTGGTGGTCCATTTGCCCCCTCGCCTTTTGAAGTCGGTGAGCGTGTAGACGCAAGCGGCTACGACATCTATGACCGCAGCGAAGTCACTCGAGACCTTCTAGTTCTGGGTAGCAACCTCGAACCTGGCGACTCGGGTAGCGCAGTCTTACGGGCGGATGGTTCTGTAATCGGAGTTGCTGTAGCAATTGCCCCTGATAAACCCGGTGTTTCGTATGCGCTCTCGGCAACAGAGTTGAGTCAACTTATTCAGCAGGGAACAGGTGCAGCAGTCAGCACGGGGAGTTGTGTCTGAGCGGCCAATAGCGCCTGCTTGATCGCTCCGCAGCAACGAGTCACTCCAAGTTCACGGCGGAGTCGCTAAGTTTGCAAACACGCGTTTACCAGCGTGGTACGACCAATGAAGGGCTTGCGTTATGTCTGATGAGAACACACCAGTTGGCGGATCAATTCCAGGTGGCAGCTTTGAGCCCTCCGAGGGATCGGTTGACCCGACGCAAGTACTCCCAGCCACGGCAGCAGTGCCGGCAGCTAGCGATCCAGCTTCAACAGCAGCTCAGTCAGGACAGCCCGCTACAAACTCCAGCCAGAATGCCCCTAGCGGAGGTGTTCCAGGATGGGCAGTAGGAATCATTGTTCTACTAGTGGTAGTCGTGATGCTGGTGTTGTTCCTTGTCTTGCGCGGAAACTCGTCATCGCCTGCGGATTCCACAACGAGTTCAACCAGCAGCAGCGTTAGCACCACGGTGACAACCTCGGCACCAAGCACCACAACGCGTCCAACAACAACTGAGCGGCCAGCAACTACTACTACTGCAGCGCCGACGACAACTCAGGCTCCGACGACGACTACGGAAGCGCCAACTAGTTCAATCAACCAGGGATTCTGATTGATGGTTAGCCTGCTTCAATAAAGATGCACTCACCGGGGCATTCTTCGGCTGATTCGACAACACCCTCAATCTCTTTGTCAGGGATGTCTGCAAGGGCTGCGGCTCCGCCGGGATCGCTGAGGATGTCGCTGCCTTGTTTGACATATGCCAAACCGTCATCGAGCAATGCGAACACAGCCGGGGAGATTTCCTCGCACAGACCGTCTCCTGTGCACAGATCCTGATCGATCCAGACCTTCAAACCCATTTGAATAACCTGCCTTAGTGTCGGCTCACTAGGGAGCCAGATTGACGAACCTTTAGACCTTCATCTTAGCCCTACTAAGTAATTATCACGGTAATCACGGTGGAAATTCGTCACATGCCTGAGCCTTCTCAGCATTCTGCCCACCCAACCGTGCAGATGCGGGGTATACAAAGGTAGGGCGTTTTAGGTTCGCCCCTAGCTGAAACTGAGAGGGTTCCATGGACGATCAGGAAACCACAGATGATTCTGGCTTCGGAGTGAGCGAGAACGACCTGCTGCGCGAGCAAGTTCGCGAGTTGAATGAAGAGGTCTCAGTCCTGCTCCGGCGACTTCAGGACGCACCGAAGCGAGTTCGGACCCTCGAGGAGCGTCTGCTCGAAACCAAAGGACAACTTTCTCAAGCCGTGAGCCAGAACGAGAAGCTCTCCTACACGCTTCGAGAAGCCAGAGACCACATCTCATCCCTGCGTGATGAGGTCGACAAACTCACGCAACCTCCTGCTGCGTATGCGACGTTGCTAGGAGTCAACGATGACGGCACTGTTGATGTGCAAGCAGCTGGTCGAAAGATGCGAGTTGAGGTTTCCCCCGGCATTCAGCCCGAGGAACTCTTTGCCGGAGCCGAGGTCGTGCTCAACGAGGCGTACAACGTGGTCATGATTCGGGACTCAGAATCCTCGGGCGAGATTGTTACCTTCAAGGAACTGTTCGAGGACGGTCGCCGGGCTCTCGTTGTGGGCAGAGCAGATGAGGAGCGAGTTGCCGAACTTGGCGACAAGTTGCTGACTGTCAAGATGCGATCGGGCGACAACGTTCTCATGGACTCTCGCTCAGGCATGCTCCTTGAGCGTTTACCTCGGCCAGAGGTTGACGAGCTGATTCTGGAAGAGGTTCCCGATATCTCATACGAGGACATCGGTGGACTTGATGAGCAGATCGAAATGATCACGGACGCAGTAGAACTGCCGTTCCTTCATCAAGACCTATTTCGGGAGTACCAGCTGCCAGCACCGAAGGGCATCTTGTTGTACGGCCCTCCTGGATGCGGAAAGACACTGATTGCTAAGGCTGTGGCCAATAGCTTGGCGAAAAAGGTGACCGAGTCAACCGGCAGGGAGGCTCGAAGTTTCTTTCTCAATATCAAGGGCCCTGAACTGCTGAACAAGTACGTCGGGGAGACTGAGCGACATATCCGACTTGTGTTCCAGCGAGCGCGCGAAAAGGCAGCTGACGGGACACCAGTGATTGTCTTCTTCGACGAGATGGAGTCGCTGTTTCGTACTCGTGGCACTGGGATTTCCTCTGATATGGAGGCAACCATCGTTCCTCAACTGCTCGCAGAAATTGACGGTGTTGAGACCCTGAAGAACGTGATCGTGATCGGCGCTTCAAATCGTGAAGACCTCATTGACCCTGCAATCCTTCGGCCCGGCCGATTGGACGTCAAGATCAAGATCCATCGTCCAGATGAACGCGCTGCAGCGCAGATCTTTGGCCGGTATCTGACCCCGGAGTTGCCACTCGACCAAGAAGAGGTTCAGCGCTTAGGTGGCGGTGATCCCGAGAAGGCAATTCTGGTGATGATCGAGCAAACGGTTGAAGAGATGTACCGCACTGATGAAGCGAATCAGTTCCTTGAGGTCACCTATCAAAATGGCGATAAAGAAATCATGTATTTCAAGGACTTCTCTTCGGGTGCCATGATCGAGAACGTTGTGCGGCGGGGCAAGAAGCTAGCCATTAAGCGGCAGCTTGCTGGAGGGAGCACAGGTATCCGCGTTGCGGACCTGATTGCGTCCATTCATCAGGAGTACAAAGAGCACGAGGACCTTCCAAACACAACGAACCCAGACGATTGGGCCAAGATTTCTGGCAAAAAGGGTGAGCGGATTGTCTATGTGCGGACACTCGTCCATCACATTGATGCCGACCCCGCTGGCGGTCGGTCTATCGATCGCGTGGCAACGGGCCAGTATCTCTAGGTTGCGGACTTGGGAAGTTGGGGCACTGCGAGAAACTTGTATCGGGTCTTAAGAGACTGATAACCTTTCAATCGTTTGAGGAGGAAGGTCCTTGTTTATGTCTAGCCCTAATTTCCGCGGCCGGCGACACATGTTGCGTGTTGCTCCAGCAATTCTAATGATCTCGTGTTTGCTCGTCTTGGCAACAGGGTGCGCTCCGGAACTTGGGGCCTTGTTCAAGCTTCGGACCATATCGCAGCCTTCGTTACCTGAAACTTCCGACCCCTCGGTTGTTCGGGTGGACTCACAGTTTTATATCTATGGCTCAAATAATGACTTGCGGGCACCTGTCACGAAGACGAATGACATCGATCGGCAGTACACCCGCAGTGAGAAGGACAGCTTGACTGCTGAGGCCATGCCCACTTCTCCAGCTTGGGCTGCGAGGTCT
>CAMDLX010000161.1 GCA_945901935.1 Bifidobacterium breve
CGAATCACCACAGTCACGGGTCCCTTAGGGGACCCAGTCGAGGCGGCTTGGCGATTCGTTGGGCGAAGTGCAGTGATCGAGATGGCGCTCGCCTCGGGTCTTGGCCTCGTTGGCGGGGCCGAACACAACGATGCCGTAGCAGCCTCCACGTTTGGAACCGGTGAACTGATCTCTGCCGCCCTAGAGGCTGGAGCCAAAAAGATTGTGGTTGGCCTTGGCGGATCAGCAACCACAGATGGCGGCTTGGGAGCTTTGCGTGCCCTTGAACCTCTGCATCGACTGCGTGGAGTTGAACTCAACGTGGCCTGCGATGTTGGTGTTCGCTTTGTTCAGGCAGCGCAACTCTTTGGGCCGCAAAAGGGTGCAACTCCTAGCCAAGTGAAGCTCTTGGAACGCAGACTCGAACGCTTACTGCAGGTCTATGAAAATGACTACGGCGTGCAGGTTGGTGACTTGGTAGGCGGCGGCGCGGCCGGAGGTCTTGCGGGCGGGTTGGCCTGCCTCGGTGCCTCGCTGCTCTCTGGGTTTGACCTTGTTTCCGATTACTTGGGCCTTGATGAACTGATTGAGTCTGCCGACCTTGTGATCACCGGCGAGGGATTCTTGGACGCAGAGTCATTCGAAGGAAAGGTTGTAGGTGGCGTGACCGATCTTGCCAACCGTTTAGATGTGCCAGTGGTCGCAGTAGTGGGCGAAGCATTTGATGCCGCGCAAACACTCGTCCCGACGGTCTCACTCGTTGAACAGTTCGGCCGCGAACGGGCGATGGGTGACACCTTGGCATGTCTTCAAGAGGCAGCGTCACTGGCAGTAGAGACCGCTCGCAGCTAACGGGCTGGGCTCAGTTGGACTGGGTCTGCTTGGACTGGGTCTGCTTGGGCCGGGCTCAGGGCTGGGCTGCTGTAGGGCTTAGGGATGCAGGGTAGCGAGCTGCAATGCCCGACCCAGATACGAGCTGACCTCAACCATGGGCGGACGCTCGCTCACATCCACCGTGACCGGTGGCAACCCTGGTCGAATCAACTCCGAGGCCACGGGAGCCAAATCCCAGTCCACATGCCGCATGATCGTTTGCGCAATCGCCATTGCTTGCGGCCCTAGATCAGCCAAGCTGCGGTTTCTGTGATGGCGCACGTCAAGATCAACCTGAACCAGCCCGCCCAAACCGAATTGTTTGGCTAGGTCAATCAGCAGGCCCACCTCAACTCCGTAGCCCTGAACAAATGGGAGCTGTTCAAGCACCGCTCGCTTGCCCCCATATTCGCCAGAGAGTGGCTGATGCAGTTCCGCAAGCTCAGGACAGAAAAGTGATAGCAGCGGGCGGGCAACCAACTCTGTGACTCGGCCTCCGCCTTCTCGGTCTCGCTCCGGCCTGCGATAAAAACCTTTTGCTAGGTCCACGTCAGATTCGCAAAGAAGTGGCCCAAGAATGCCAGACACGAATCGTGAACCGAATTGAGAAATATCGGCGTCGCACCAGACAATCACGTCGCCCTCGGCAACATAGAGCGACTTCCACAGCACCTCGCCTTTGCCAAATCCGCCGCCGTACTCGGGCAGAATATCGGCCGCCGAAACCACACGTGCACCTGCCTCGCGAGCAACCGCTGCGGTGTTGTCGGTGGAGTGATCGTCGATCACTAGGATCTCGTCAACTACTCCGGTCAGGAGTAATTCAGTTCGCAGAGTAGCCACGATTGGACCGACTGTGAGGCCTTCGTTCCGCGCTGGAAGGCAGACAGACACCAGCGTTGATTCTTTGTGTTCCAGCAGTCTTGAAACGCCAAATTCCCGGTGGTCAAACTGACGAATTTGGGCAGGGGGTTTGCGGTCTTCAGGCAAGTCCTCACACCTCCTCGGCAGGCAGATGGCCTTAGATGGCCTCAGGGATCTGACTTCAGCTATTCCAAGGTAGCGGGTGCAACGCCGTTATTGGCTTCAGCAGACCCGAACCCACTCCTACAACTGATTAGCTACGATATGTACGCACACCAAGCTAGTGGCTGATTCTGCTGCACCCAATACGCAGTGAGTCAGCACATCTCAGGAGAACTCCCATGACTGTCAGCATTCGTATTCCCACCACGCTTCGCACCCTGACCGGTGGAAACTCCGAGGTGCAGGTAGAGGGGGCCACAGTCGGTGAGGCCTTGCAGTCGCTAGAGGCTGCTCATCCTGGATTCAAAGAGCGGCTCTTTGATGACGAGGGCGGCCTACGTCGTTTCGTGAACGTCTTTGTGGCCGATGACGACGTCCGCTACCTCGACGGGGTAAACACCCCTGTGCCTGACGGCGAGACCATTGCCATTATTCCCGCAGTGGCCGGTGGCTGACCCAGCTAGTTTTTTTGGGTCTCCTGCAGCGGAATCAAGCGCTGACAGCGAACCTGAAGCAGTGCCAATTCATCGCGGGCATGTTCCGCACAAGTACCGCAAATCCGGCGCGGCCTCAATGCTTGCCGCCGGGATGATTGGGCTTCGAGAGATTCTTGAGTCCCCGAAGGACACTCGCAGCGTCATCGAGCAGCAGAGCACTGATGACGATATCAAGCGGCCAATCGAGGTGTTCCTCGATCCGGACAATCCTGCAGCGAGCCTGGTCGTGATTCGCGATCCGGCTGATAACAACTAGGCCTGCTCCACTAACTAGCCGGGTCTAGCTGATCGCCTCGAGCAGTAACGCCCGATCTGGACCCATGCTCACTTCAGCCGGACGATTTTCACGATCGTTGAAAACAGTCAGCACGCGAGCGACAACGTCACTGTTGGTCATCAGCGAGTTTGGGGCCTCAAGCAAATTGAACATGCGCAAAAATGCGCGCACTACGACAGGGTCAGTTCGCATGGCCGGCAGCAGCCCATCCCGCATGAACTCGCGGGCGCCCGAAGTGCTGGTTGCTGCGTCCGCAGTGCTGGTTGCTGCATCCGCAGTGCTGGTTGCTGCGCCCGAAGTGCTGGTTGCTGCATCCGCAGTGCTGGTTGCTGCGTCCGCAGTGCCGTTCTGAACTGTCGTTGAGTCTGCGTTGAGGCGATCTTGGGCAACCGATGCCCGGTACCACGGAGTGATCTCATCTCGGGTTGCCCCTTCGAATGCGACAGAGCGATCCCGGTGGTTGAGTCCATGTTCCTTGAGTGAATCTGCAAAAAGTTCAGCCTGCACGAGTGCCAAACTGCATCCTCTGCCGTACAGCGGATTGGTGCATGTATGAGCGTCCCCAACTGCATGTAAGCCCAGAACCAGTGGCTCGCCGCTCTCATCCAGAAATCCTCTGCGACGATTCAATAGCCCAGCCATGATGTTTACCCCAGTGATTGTCTCTGAGCGATCGCCTTCGACGTGTGCCGCTGTGGCAGGGATCTGCGCTGCAATGGTGATGAATTGGTCGGGATCAGTCAGTTGTCGGCGCAACTCACGATCAGTAACCCCCGCAGCAAGGGTGATTGAAAAACTGCGATTGTCCCCAGGGAACACGCCAAACTTGAGGTAACCCAAGTCCCCGCCAATCGGCCCAGTTTGAGCAGGGAACTCTGCTCCTTTGCGAAGTTGAAAGAACCGAGAGAAGTACACAATCCCCGTGTCTTCGATCGTCTCTCTGATCGCCACCCCGCTAGCTGATAGGAGCCCCGGAAGGTCGTGACGGCGACCGCCTGCAATCACCGTGATATCAGCCTGCACCACGGTGCCGTCCTCGAGGGTGAGCCCAGTTACCTGCGCAACTCCGGTCCGGTCGGACGCCTGATTGGTTTGCAACCCGGTCACTCCCATGCCGTGCACAAGTTTCACCGAGGGTTCGTTCAGGATTGTTTTTCGCAGTACCCACTCAAAGGTGGTGCGTCGGCAAGCAATCGCTACCAAATCCTCGTCCCCGGGCAAAGGTGTTCGATCCATTCCTTCGGGCAACATCGAGATGAAGTCCATCGGCGTCGCACCGGCCGTATACAAGGCCTCGAGCACATCCGGGTAGCGGTCCCTCAGAAGGTTGCGTAGCCGAGCCAAGAACGCATGTGAGTGCCGAACCTGCGGTGCACCCTGACGGTCCCAGTCGAATGCCTCCGCCGGACTGACTGCCAGGGGAGTGTCGTCACGCTCGATCAGGACTACCTCGTGGCCCGCCCGTCCCGCAGCGAGCGCAACGCCTAGGCCAGCAACCCCTGCTCCGAGAACTGCAATCTTGGCCATACCTCAACCCTATTGCCCCCTTTTGTTTTGCGGGGGATTGACCCGTTGGCCGGTTTTATTGCAGAACTGAACGGGTGATTTTTGGGTTTTTATCTTATTGTCACACCCCCGATTTAGAGTCGTACACATGTTCGGTCAAGGAATTTCTCGGAGTGAATCAGACGCAGCGCTTGCTGTTCTTGATGGCTTCCGCGATCGCCTTGCCGCCAGGCCTGACCTGTCCGAACCGGCCTTCTTTGCTGAACTTGATAGTGCCTGTACTGCGCTGGCAGATTTGGCCCAGTGGGACACTTCGATGTTTTCGGGTGAGGAGTTGTGTTTGGCGGTGACTCAGATTGAACAGACCCGTAGGTTTGTTGATGCTGCGTCAGTTCAGGTTCTTGCCGAGTTGGATTCGCGTGGGTTTACCGATTCTGAACACGGCATGCGCACTGGTGCTTGGCTCGCTCGAGAATCAGCTACATCAAACCTGGGTGCGAAAAGCCGTGTCAGA
>CAMDLX010000162.1 GCA_945901935.1 Bifidobacterium breve
CGGCCCGCCATGCTGGTGCTCGACGAGCCGACGAGTGCACTCGACATGCAATCAGAGTCACTTGTTCATGAGACCTTGAACGAACTCAAAGGGTCGGTCACCTTATTTGTGATTGCGCATCGACTCTCGACTCTGAATAGCTGTGATCGAATCATGGTGATGGATCACGGCAAGCTGCAGGCCTTTGGCGACCGAACCGATCTAGAGAGCAACAACGCCTTCTATAAAGAGGCTCTAGCGCTCTCTCGGATTCGTACCTGACCCCGTACTCGTCAGGGCTGTGTACGCATCAATGAACCTGCCCACCTGATGACTGATATCTAGGCGTTCGTCAGCCGTTCTGGCTGCAGCAGAACCAAGCCGTGAGCGGAGATCTGCGCTGTCTGCGAGCTCAGCTAGGTGATCACACATCGCGCCCGTGTCTCCTACGTCGACCAGGATTCCGTTGACGCCATCTTCGACAACCTCAGCCATCCCGCCGCAACGCGTGCTCACCACTGGTAGGCCGGCCGCCATTGCCTCGAGCACGGCATTTGAGATTCCTTCGCTCAGACTCGGAAGCAGGAGCGCGTCCGACCAACCGAGCAGCTCTTTAATCTCTGGCTGCCCCAGACTGCCCACCAGACTGACTGAGTCCTCGCAGCCAAGTTCATGGATCATGAACATCAACTTCTCTCGCTCTGGTCCTTCACCTGCGATCCGGTAGTCCACAGCAATGCCTCGTTTGCGAAGTGCGGCCACTGCCCGGATGCTGTCATCAAAGCCCTTCTTCCAATGAAGACGCCCAATTGAGAGCAGTCGGAATGGGCCGTCGTGGTCAAGTTCGCGGCTTCGGAGAGAAGAGAACTGATCAACCGGAATCGCCGGACGGTTCACAAGAATCTTGCCTGCCGGGGCACCGAGGCCCTCGACCGTTTGTCGCATGTCATCGGAGACGCAATGGATGAGATCAGCAATCTCAAAGACGCGCTCGAGAGCAATGCGACGCTGTGGATTCTTGAGGGGTTCAATCTGCTCGGCTGCACCGCGGCAACTCACAGCGATTTTTGCAGTCCGATGTAGGCGGGGGAGTTCATCAAGGTACGAGGCCGCTATGCCAGAGAACTCAAAGTGGGCGATCTCTGTGTGAATAGCGCGGATGGGCGCAAGGGTCACCCGCTGGCGCAGTCCAGCAGACTTTTTCTGGCCACGCGCAGCGACTGCCGATAAGGCCGCCGGCCAGGCAGCTCGACTCGATGGCTGAATCGCCACTCGCGGCGACTGCCAAGGCATCAGCGAGAGCATCGGAAAGCCCAATTCGCCGCTGCTGGGCGTGAAAGAGGTCGAGGCTACGGTGACTGCCATTCCAGCCTCGCGAAGTCCGGTGAGTTTGCGAAGAATGAACGTCTGTGAGGGCGCTGGAAAGCGACTTACTACAGCAGTGAGTGACGGAAGATTTTGGGACACGGCCCCCCTTAGTGAGAGAGATTGACTCTATCCGAGGGATGCGTAGTACACGGCTCAAGGTTCAGTCTGACAAAGTCCTCTGAAGTCTGGGTGCTGCTACACGCGATGCTCAAAAAGGCGTCGCAATCCCAGAATTCATCGGTATCGTAGATGAGTGAACGACTTGTCTGGACGACCAAAATTGTTGGTCCTTCTTACCTACGGATTCAGCGTCCGCTACTTGTTCTCAACAGGCCTTGTCGAGATGCTGGCAGACGAGTGCGAGCTCGTCATTGGCCTTGGGTTCCAAGATGAAACGCTGGAAGAGTTGGCAACGAGTCAGGGCTTGGAAGTTGTGTATCTGCCGGAGGCCGAGTTGACCCATGACTATCGGTCGCACCGCCGTCAGATGGCACTCGTTCATCAGAGGAGAATGGCGAGTCCCACCTCTGCGATCGAGAAACTTGCGCGAACTGATCGAACTCTGGACGCCCGCACCCGTTTGCTCGGGCGGCTGCGAGTTCTGCGCGACTCCTTGAGTGTTGCCCGACCAGGCGGTTCTGCCGCGATCGAAGGAGCAGACGATGCCGCCGTGCGAACGGGGAGCAACCTTTCCGATTTCAAGAACTGCCTTGACTCAGTTGATCCCGATCTGGTCCTCAGCCTCACTCCCTACCACGATCAGGATGCGCTGACCCTCTTTGCCGCACGGGATAGTGGCATCCGTTCGTTTACGAGCCTCATTTCCTGGGACAACCCAACCACACGTGGACGGTTCATTTCCCGAAGCGATAGGTTCGCAGTTTGGAATACTGCAAACGCTCAGGAGCTTTTGCGCTGCTACCCCGAACTGAGCTCTGAGCAGTTTGTCGTAACGGGTGCCCCCCAGTTTGATCTGCATCAACGTGCCGACCTACTCGAAGAGGAGTCGGTTTGGCGTGAGCGACACGGAATCCCACCAGGGCGCCCAGTTATTCTCTACGGCGCTGGGCCTAGACACCTTGTACCTTCTGAATGGCGACTCCCACTTCTCATCGATCAGTGGATCAGTGATGATTTACTTCCGAAAAATCCGTTCCTAGTGGTTCGCCGACACCCAGCAGATCCGGCCGGTCCATGGCAAGATCTGGCAAGGGAACTGCGTAATGGTGTGGTAGCTGAGCCCTGGGGTACTGGTTCTGGGATGCACCAGTCCTGGCCGAGCGAGGACCAGACTAAGGACCAGATGTCGACACTTGCTCACAGTGCAGTTCACATCAATGTGAGTTCATCGATGACAGTTGATGGGGCTGCTTTCGATCGACCCCAGATTGGGCCGAGATTTGTGCCTGGATTGGACCGGCGGGATGCCCGCCAAGTGCGTGGACTCTACGAACGCGAGCATTGGTTTCCGGTGACCTCCTCGGGTGGACTTGCAACAGCGGATACTGAGCAAGAACTTCGCGACGAGATCGTTTCAGCCCTGACCAATCCGTCTGAGCGGAGCGATGGTCGGATCAAGCTGCTTGACTCCTTGCTGACTGTCAACGATGGCCGAGCAGCCGAGCGTTTGGTGGGTGAGATCCTCCTGTTCCTGAGATCTCAGGAGGGCTCGCCTGAAACCGCTACTAGCGACGCTCAGTCGGGAGTCGATTACTAGCTATGAAGATTGAACGTCGTTTTCAGCATCTGGTCGTGTTTTCAGAAGACACGATCTCTGACGCCCTCAACAAGATGGGGCGGAATAAGCGCAGGGTGATCTTCTGCGTCGACTCCTCGGGCTTGATGGAGGGCGTACTCACCGATGGCGATGTGCGGCGCTGGCTGCTTTCTAGCGAGCAGATCGACCTGCAGAGCCCCGCACTAGCTGCCGCAAATACTGAGTTCACTTGGGCGGCAAGTAGTGCTTCAGCGGCAGAGATCACTAGTCAGTTCTCAGATCGAATCCAGCAAGTCCCACTTTTGGATGGGCGCGGCCGACTAGTTGGGGTTGCTGACCGAGATGATGCGCCGCTTCGAATAGCCGGGCAGGAAATTGGGCCAGATCAGCAAGCATTCGTCATCGCTGAGATCGGGATTAACCATAATGGGAGCGTCGAGATTGGCCGTCGACTGGTGGATGCAGCCGTGGATGCGGGGGCCGACGCGGTCAAATTTCAGATGCGAGATTTGGCTAGCCTCTATCGGGGAGATGGGCGCCTAGATGCGCCAGACGAGGACCTGGGATCGCAGTACGTTCTAGATCTGCTCGCCCGCTTTGAATTGCCCCCAGATGACCTGTGCTCGCTCTTGGAGTACGCAACTGCCGCTGGAATTACTGCACTGTGTACGGCCTGGGATATTCGATCCATGGAGCGTCTAGACCAATTCGGTGTGGCCGGATTCAAGGTGGCATCGGCAGATCTAACAAACCACGAACTGCTTCGCGCTATGGGTCGGACTGGGCGCCCGATGATCGTGTCAACTGGAATGTCGAGCGAGTCTGAAATCTTGGATGCCATCGAGGTACTGCGGAGTTTGGGATCCTCGTTTGCACTCCTTCACTGTAATTCCACCTACCCCGCCCCGTATCGAGATCTGAATCTGTCGTATCTCAAACGGCTGGGAGAGCTTGGAAGTTGTCCCGTTGGCTATTCAGGCCACGAGCGCGGCCATCATGTCGCGGTGGCTGCAGTGGCGATGGGGGCGAAGCTCATCGAGAAGCACCTGACCTTGGACCGAGAGATGGAAGGTAATGATCACAAAGTGAGCCTTCTGCCGAGTGAGTTCGCTGACATGGTTCGCCAGATTCGCGATGTCGAGGCCGCACTTGGTACAGATGCAGATCGCCGGGTTAGCCAAGGTGAACTGATGAATCGGGTAACCCTTGCCAAGAGCCTGGTGGCCACCCGAAAACTCGATGTAGGTGTGCGAGTAACAGAGGCCGATGTGGCCGTGAAAGGGCCTGGCAGAGGCCTACAGCCTGATCGCCTAAGAGATCTTGTGGGAACGGTTCTAGCCCGTGAGGTTGAGCCAGGGGGATTCTTCTTTGCAAGCGACTTATCGGGAGAGGCTGGAGCGCCTCGGCCATTTGGTTTTCGCCGGCCTTGGGGCCTGCCGGTTCGCTACCACGATGTGCGCAGGATTCTTGAACTTTCCCAACCAGACTTCGTTGAGTTCCACCTGTCCTATAAAGACCTTGAACTCAATCCGGCCGCCTTCTTGGAGGACCTTCCAGAGTGTGAACTTGCAGTACACAGCCCGGA
>CAMDLX010000163.1 GCA_945901935.1 Bifidobacterium breve
CGTTCTCGCAACAAGCCCCGAGGTGGCAGCAAGCTCTAGGGCATACTGCTCAACTTGGTCCAAGAGCTGGGGTTGGCCGCGATAATGCAGGGTGATGGACAGGCCCTTCAGTTCAACCCGCATACCAGCCGGACCGTTGGTTTCTGCTGTTGCGGCAAGTACTGCGACTCGCTCGGGCCAAGCCACAGCCTCGGGGTGGTCACTGCGTACCCCGTGGCGGATCTGCTGCAGCCCATAGAGTCCGACCAAGGTCAGGGAATCAGGCAGACCTGGCTTGTCAGCCGCGCTCTGGTCAGCAGCGGTCAGACCAGCAGAGCTCTGGCCAGCCGCGCTCAGCTGCCCTGAGAGTCGATCAACCAGAAACTCAACGGGGCGGCCAGAAACGACCGCTAGCTCTCCCAGACTGCCTGCTAGAGATTGCAGGACCTGCGCCGCACCCGGGAGCGGGACTGCAGCATCAGGGTCATCAACAATGAGCGAGAGGGTGCCGTCAAAGTCGGTTGCCAGAAGAGTTGCAGCGGGGGACGCTGCAACGGCTGCTACGACTTGTTCGGCCGTAGCCATTTTCCCTTGGTTGGTCGGCATCAGTGACAGGACGGGGGCAGTCGGCAAAAACTGCCGGCTCAGCCCGTAGTCGTCGTGGTCTTGACAGTCGTGGTTGTGATTTTGGTTCCAGCCGACGGGATGGTGCTCGCTGCAGCGCTTCCAGCAGTGGTCGTCACCGTTGAGTTCCCTGAGGAAGAACTGCCAGAGGAGGAGCCGCCGGCAACGGTGGTCGTACTCGCACCAGCTGGGGTAATAATTCCCTCAACATCGGGGCCAAGCACGATCACCACGTTTGTATCTGTTGGGACATCGGTGGCCACTTTGCCTAGGACAGTTCCGGTAGGCAGCGGCTTAACTGCGCCGATGCTCAGCAACTTGGCAATTGCCTTGGCGTCACCTTCGTATCCGGGTGCGTAGTACACGGTGGTGGTCTGAACTTGAGCCGCTGCAGTCTTGGCTGCGATGTTTGGGTATCCGGCCAGTCCCAGGAAGTTTGCTGCAGCGGCTGCGAAGCCGCTCAAACCCGCACCGTTCAGTACAACTACCTTGAGCGTGGCTGGGGCAACAGATGTTGAGGGAATGGTCGTGGTGGGTACTGCCGGCTCTGTAGTGGTGGTCTTGTTGCTACCTTCACCGATTTTCACATCCTGAGAATCAGTCTGAAAGCCCACACCTCCACCCTTGATAAGAAGAATGAATCCGAGCGCGACGGCAACTCCAACCAAGATGAGTCCTCGTGAAGCTGGATTCGGGCCTTGGGGTGTTGGTCGCGATGGACGCGGACGCTGCGTCGTAGTCATCTCATAACCTTAGTCCTGTGGCCCGATGGGGATGCGGTGATCCTCATTTGAGGCTGGTCTTCAGGTAACAAGCTCAAAATCGACCAAAGCTGACTTCAGGCCAAAGACAAACGAGTTCGGCATCTCTACCACCGAATCTGGAACCACTCGGAGTTGATCGACTCGTTTGAGGAGCTCCTCGAACATGACCCGAATCTCTAGACGGGCCAACGAGGCACCCAAACAAAAGTGGGTACCAAAGCCAAAGGCAATGTGATTGTTTGGGTTGCGGGTCACGTCTAGTTCTTCAGGGTGATCGAACTGCAAGGGATCACGATTCGCAGAGGAGTACATCAATACGAGCTGATCTCCAGCCTTGATCGCCTGACCTGCAATCTCGGTGTCCTCGACGGCGACTCGACACATGTTGTGAATTGGCGTCACAAATCGGATGAATTCCTCGACTGCGACTGTCAGGTTTGCACCCGACTTCAGCAGTTCCCATTGATCGGGACGGGCTGCCAACTCCAACAGGGTCCGAGCTATGACGGTTCTTGTGGTTTCTGCCCCACCGTCGAGTAGCAATAGCGAGTCAGAGATCACTTCCTCGACCCCAAACGGGCAACCAGGCACTTCGGCTGTGGTCCAAACCGTCATGACATCGTCGGCAGGGTTGAGTTTTTTGGCCTCGTAGAGTTCGGCTGCTGCCGCTGCAAAGTCCATCACTGCAGCGATGTTGTCCTCTTGGTGATACCCGGGACCACCGCCAAGTGTGATTGTGCGCTCCGACCACTCCATCAGCTTGGGCCACATGTCTTCACTGAATCCCAGAAGCAGACCAATCATCTCGGCTGGCAACGGGGCAGCAATCTCACTGATGATCTCGACCGAACCGCCATGGGCGAATGCTTGGTCCAACAGGCTCGTCACGACTTCGCGAACATGGTCTTCCCAACTGGCAACTGCTCTGGGCGTAAAACGCCGAGCAACCAGACTTCGACGCATCTGATGGACGGGATCGTCCAATCCGATGATGGCAGGATCGGCAGGAATGTTGGGCCGATAGCCTCCCTTGTTCTGGTCGGAGTTGATGAAGAGAGCTTTTTGTTTCTCGATTTCGACGATGTCCGCATGTCGTGAAACACCCCAGAGTTCGTTGGTGGAGTCCCAATACACGGGCGCCTGCTCACGCATCCACGCATAGGTGGAGTACGGGTCGTTCACATAAAAATCGCCATCCAACAGATCAATCGATCGCGTTTCCGTCATATCAACAGGTTGGCATAAAAGCGGATTGGCATAAAAGGAGTCGACAGCACTCAGCAGCAATTCGCTCTACAGTCTGGTTTTCGCCACAAAGGAGGCCACTGATGCCTAAATCAAGGTCACTCGGATCACGAACAAAAACCCTGGCTGCAGCAGTTGTCGTTCTTGCTGCTGGCATGGGGCTGGTCAGTTGCGGCAATTCAGATGAGGACTCGGCCACGACCACTGCCGCCGAGACTCCTTCCACTACTGCCAAGAGCGGCGAAACGACTACCACCACTGAGGCTGCTGTTGACGTAGGTGTGAACGTAAAGATCGCTTCCTCTGGAATGGGCGATGTGCTCTCGGATGGTCAAGGCCGCGTGTTTTACATCTACACACCGGACGGCACGGGTGCTGCTACCTGCGTAGATGCCTGTGCAGCAGCGTGGCCTCCTGTGCTGACCGAGGGCGGAGTAGTTGCTGATGCTGCAGTGTCAAAGCTTAAGTTGGGAAGCACGGGGCAGGGAGCCTCGGAGCAACTCACCATCGAAGGCCAGCCTGTGTATTTCTTTGCAAGTGACACCGAGCCAGGTTCAGCATCCGGTCAGGCCGCCGGCGGCAAGTGGTTTGTACTCAATACCGATGGCGTAGCAGTTCAGTCGTAAAGCCGATTTAGGCAGGCACTGATTTAGGCAGGCCCCTATTTACGCAGGCCCCTATTTACGCAGGCACGGCTCGGATAACAATGTTGTCTGCATATGTGCGGCGACTCTTACTGAATGATCCACCGCAGGTCACCAGCGTGAGCACAGGGTCTCCGTCTGCTCGAAACAACTCGGCAGCGGGCAGTTCGCCTTTTTCGACTTGGAAGCGTTCAGTTACGGTAAAGCGATGAACTGCGCCAGCATCATCGGTAACAAGCACCTCGGCACCGATGGGCAATGAGTTCAGCTTGAGGAACACGCCAGGTTTTTTGTTGTAGTCAACGTGCGCAGCAATCACTGCTGAGCCTTGGGGTTGGCCCGGGCGTTGACCATACTGATACCAGCCCGCCTCGGAGGCACCGGGAAGCCCCATTGAGCCGTCCTTTTCAAGGCCCACCTGCACTACCGGGGAACTCACCCCTAGCTCTGGAATCGCAATCTGAATCGGTACCCCGACCTCGACTACTGGGGCAGGTGCCGCAGGCAGTGCGCTGAGATCTGCAGCAGAGTCGCCCTCGTCTTGGGCTGCGGCCAAAGCCCGAGAAGTTGATGCAGAGATGACTGACTGACCTTCTAGATCAACTCTTGGCTCGCCGGCTTCGCCCAGAAACCATGCGGGCCCAACCAGAAGGATCACTGCAAAGGACAACACCAAGAGCACTCGAGCCTGACGGACTTTCATGAGCACCTCCTGGAATGAGTTGGGGGAGGAGCAAGCGCCCCTCCCCCACTACAGATCATGTGAGTCTTAGATGACTCAGAAAAGACTGAGGGTCTCAGTCGCTGCGTCGTGAGCGGGCGAGAACAACCGAGGAGGTTCCGATGCCCAAGATGGCAATCCCCGCAACGAGGGCCAACAGGAGCCCGGTGGTTCCAGAGCTTGCAGCGATGCCTGAGTTGCCGGCGCTGACGCCATTTGGCGAAGCTGGCTTGGTGATGACGGCATCAATGACGTGTACCACGCCATTAGAAGCCACGATGTCTGCAGTCACCACGGTTGCGCCGCCGATAACCAACTTCTCGCCGACGAGTTCAACGCTCACTGGTCCGCCAAGTGTTTCTACGGTGCCACCAGCTGCGGCGATTGCAGCCTTTGAGTCAACAGCGCCAGACATCACGTGAAGCTTCAGGATCTTTGCAAGGTCTCCCTTGGGGTCTGCCAGCAAAGTATCAAGCGTTCCGGCAGGCAGTGCTGCAAAGGCTGCGTTTGTTGGCGCAAATACCGTAAATGGACCTGGACCCGAGAGTGTCTCTACAAGACCAGCGGCAGTTACTGCTGTGACGAGCGTTGACAGTTCAGGGTTGCCCTGAGCAATCTGCACGATATTTTCGGTGGCATCGCTTTGTGCTCCAGCAGTGCTGCTGAAGCC
>CAMDLX010000164.1 GCA_945901935.1 Bifidobacterium breve
ATGTTGGTTCCGGTTCCGGTGATCGAAGCTGACACCTGAACGCTCTCCACGGGGAACACCATGATGCCCTCACCCGAAACCGTGGTCTGATCGCCGACCTGCACCGCGGTGCCCAACACAGCCGACCATTTCACTAACCCGGTGGCAGCATCTTCAACTCCCACGATGCTCAAGGCTGCCCCACTCGTCATGACCAACATGCCAACGGCAACTCGTCCAGAATGCCCATCGGCATAGGTAACTGAAGACAGTGCTACCTGTGCCCGGCCCTCCGTATTGGAGTACTCAAAGAACGAGTCACTCGTCAGGCATCCACCCTCAACCGCCCAAGATCCACCAGGAAGCGAAGCGGCAGCCACGGTGGTGCTCACGCTTCCAACACAAGTCTGAGCAGAGGCAACTGGGGCGAAGACAAGAGAGCCCAAGACAAGAACCATCGCCGCAATAATCGCTCCTACAGATACAAGCGGAATGGCTCTCGTTCTGCTGGCTCGGTCGGTCACTGCTGCTGTCTCGCTTTCAAGAAAATGCCCATATAGCGCAAGGTGATTCTATTCTGCCCGAGCAAAAACCGGTCTGGAAGAGAAGAACTACCCACTCAGCCCTAGGTAGCCCGCTACCTGTGAGTTCTGCCAGCACCTCGGCACTTTCTAGAACCTGTTCAGGTGGTTCAATCCAAGCGACGAAGACGCTTGCGATAACGCTCGGCTCGCTTCACATAGGACTCAATCCCTAGATCAAAATGTCCCGGAAACACAGCGTTTTCTTTGACCACAGCAGGCACGCCCAAAGCCATGGCCAGAGCCGGCACAACCTGATTGTTGCGAACAAATGCTCCGCCACCAACTACAGCCTCAACGCCGATTCGAGCATTGTGCAACACGATCGAACCTGAGCCGATCAGCGCCTTGTCCTCGACGATGCAGCCTTCTAGATGTGCCAAGTGACCAATGGTGACCTCGTTTCCGACAGTCGTCGGAAACACCGCCGTTGTGTGCAGGACTGCCCCGTCCTGAACCGAACAACGCTCGCCGATAAAGATAAATCCGTCATCGCCGCGTAAGACAGCAGCGGGCCAGACCGAGGTATACGCGCCGATTACTACGCTGCCGATGACGACGGCATCTGGGTGTATGTAGGCCTCTGGGTGGATTTCCGGTACTTGGTCGCCGAGCGCATAAATAGCCATGGATGCTGAAGCTAGATCAGATCTGTTGAAAGTGGATCATGGCGGCCATACCCGCCGCGGAAGAACAGCAGCGGCCCAACATCTGCTCGATGCACATCTAGGTACTGAACCCGGCCCAACACAATCACATGATCTCCGGCATCGACAACCGAGTGGAGCGTGCAATCCAGGTGAGCCACGCCACCAACGATGAGTGGTGACCCGGTTACGGGAGCAGGCACCCAGGTGTCTCCTGCGAACTTGTCTTCTACCTTCGAGGCAAAGCGGCCAGAAGTGTCTTGTTGTTCCTCGGATAGCACCGTGACCCCAAATGCACCGGTGTCCTCGATGCGCGCCCATGAGGAAGAGGTCTTCGCAACGCAGAATCCAATGAGTGGCGGATCAAGCGAAACCGAGAAGAAAGTCCCGATAGCAAGTCCAATCGGAGCAGTGCCTTCAAGCGCAGCAACCACAGTCACCCCGGTGGGGTAATGCCCCATCACAGAGCGGAACAGCGCCGGGTCTATCTCGACCTCGGCTTGACTACTTGAGATATTGCCGTCCTCAGACATCTTTGCCTTCCCGATCTGTGCCGTGTTTGGCTTGGCAAGATTACCTGAGTGGGTCGGACTCGAAGGACAGGGTGAGACCTTCAGATGCGGCGAGAATTTCTTGAAGTTCAGAGCCGGCTTTGTGTTGGCGCGCCTGCATGAGCAACTCATCAACACGATCGTCATCATGAGAGGGATCATGATGAAACAGCGCCAGGCGTTTCACACCAGATTGTCCCGCCACTTCGACTGCATAGTCAGAGGTGCAGTGCCCCCAGTCGGAACGTAGGAGATATTCCTCGGGGTCATACTGCGCATCGTGAATGAGTAAATCGGCGTCGGCACAGAGTGCCCGCACCTCTGGGGATACTTCAGTGGCTTCGGGGCCCGGTTGCTGATGATCGCTGATATACACAATCACGACGCCTTGGCTTTCGATGCGGTAGCCAACCGTTGGCCCACGGTGCGGAATCGGAGCAGCCGTCACGGTTGCATCACCCACCTGAAACACATCGTTTTCAACTTCGAAAAAGTTGAACTCCCCAGCGAGTTCCTCGATGCCGACTGGGAAATACGGCGGCTGAATAAATGCCTTGACGGCCTCGGTCAGGGTGCAGTCCTCTTGTCGCGGCCCATACACATTGAGTTGCGCACCCTCGCACAACATCGGGGTAAAAAACGGAACCCCCTGCACATGATCCCAATGCAGATGACTCACTAATGCTGTGCCTCGAAATGGCTGATCACAGGGAACCGTCATGCCAAAAAACCGCAACCCGGTTCCAAGGTCCAACACGATGGGGTCTTGCCCCGGCGATTCAATGACCACGCAGGAGGTGTTGCCTCCGTAGCGCCTATTCGCGTCGCTCGAACATGGGGTCGAACCGCGCACACCGTAAAACGTTACGTTCAGCACCGAGCTAGCACCCACGGCTCAAAATGTAGTGACCCATAACGCTCCTGAAGCAGTTCAACAAGCAACCTGAGAAGTGGACGACCCCATACGAGAGGTACCCAAACGCAGACATCCAAACCAGATAGCAGACAGTAGGTGAACAAGTAGTACAAGCACACCTATATGTGACTGAAGTCTCTAGTTGTCGTTCCTCAAGGCACCCAGAAACCTCGCTCAGTTACTAAGGTCTCCCCATGACGCCTCCCACCGACTCAGTTGAGCCTCTTGCAAGCGCTGCCGCACAGGAGACTGCGAAAAAGCTTGGCTTGGAATTTTCATCCGTGAAGTTGCCCGAGAATGGCCTCGAGGTTGCGTACCTTGCTGCAGGCTCAGGCCCACTTGCACTCTGCCTGCACGGGTACCCGGACTCGGCGTGGACTTGGCGCTATCTTCTGCCAGCCCTAGCAGCAGCGGGGTACCGCGCTGTCGCGCCGTTTAGCCGCGGCTACGCACCAACTTCCTTGGCCGAGGATGCCAACTATCAGTCCGGAGTGTTGGGTGTAGACGCCAACTGCTTGCACCGTGCACTCGGTGCAGACAGCAGCGCAGTTGTCATCGGCCACGACTGGGGTGCAATGGGCGCATACGCAGCCGCCACCCTCGAACCTGAACTCTGGCGTCGAGTAGTCACTGCAGCAGTTCCGCCAGGACCTGTCATGGCTCAGGCATTCTTCACCTATGACCAGCTTCGCCTGAGTTGGTACATGTTCTTCCAGCTCAATCCCCTGTCCGACATGATGATTCCAATGAATGAGTTCGAGTTCATCACTCGCTTGTGGCAGGACTGGTCTCCCGGCTACGACTGCGCAGAGGACGTCGCCTACTTCGCAGCCTGCATGCCAACTCCGGAACATGTCTCGGCAGCACTTGGCTACTACCGCCAGACCCTGCAATCAGAGCTTCAGGACCCGGCCCTAGCTCAGGCTCAGGCTGCAGTATTTGAACTCCCCCCGCAGCCGCTGCTGTACATGCATGGGCAGACCGATGGATGCATGGCACCGGCCCTTGCTGGTACAACAGGCGATTACCTCAACGTTGCTGGCAGCCGGGCTGTGATGATTGAAAACGCTGGGCATTTTCTTCAACTCGAACAGCCGGCAGAAGTGAACGCAGAGATTCTGGCTTTCCTCGCGGAGTAAGCCAAGATCAGGTTGGGTCACCGCCCGCCAGAATCTGAGCAATTCCAGAGCTGAAGGCGCCAACGTCTTCAGGCGTTGTGTCAAAGCTACAGACCCACCGCACAAGGTCCTGCTCCTGATCCCACACATAAAACGGAGACCACGCAATGAGTGGCTCAAGGGACCACGCCGGCAAGGTCGCAAACACTGCATTGACCTGCGGTGAGCGATGCAGTTCAACGCCTGGGATATCAGCAACCTGTCGAGCAAGCAGTTCTGCCATTGCATTCGCATGACCAGCGTTACGCAACCACAAGTTGTCTTCTAACAGGGCAGAGAACTGGGCTGCGATGTAGCGCATCTTTGACGGCAATTGTGCCGCCTGCTTTCGGACGAATCGAGCATGCTCCGCCAACTCTGGCTGCAGAAAAACCACAGCCTCTCCAAACATCATGCCGTTCTTCGTACCGCCAAACGTAACGACATCCACCCCTGTCTCGACCAGCATCGCTGCGGCTGAACATCCGGCAGCTGCGACTGCATTGGCAATTCTCGCTCCGTCGAGGTGCAACAGCAGACCGGCTCCGTGGCAGGTATCTGCAAGCTCACCAATCTCTTCTACCGAATACAAGGTGCCCATTTCGGTGGATTGAGTTATCGAGACCACCCGCGGCTGAACATGGTGCTCATCACCAAGGCCATGCAACTGCCCGTGAATCTGCTCTGGGAGGAGCTTGCCGTCTGAAGATGGCAGGTCGATCAGCTTGCAGCCAAGAAAGCGTTCAGCAGCACCGCATTCGTCTACGGCAATATGGGCTGATTCGGTGCAGATCACCGCCTGCCA
>CAMDLX010000165.1 GCA_945901935.1 Bifidobacterium breve
ATCAAGGTTGACCTTGGCAGGACTCGACCTGCGTTCTCCATGAGCAGAGACAGCAACTCAAACTCTTTGAGCGGCAGGTTGACCACTTCGCCACGCACGCGCACCTCATGGCTATCAGTATCGAGCTCAACTCCATCTAGGGCGAGAACCTCGCGACTGTCACCCTCTACGCCTGCCCCATCGGATCCAGTCGCTGCACCATGGCGCCGCAACACTGCGCGCATCCGGGCAACTAATTCTCGCAATCTGTACGGCTTCGTGACGTAGTCATCGGCACCCACCTCGAGCCCTACCACTGTGTCAATCTCAGCCCCCTTTGCAGTCACCATGATGATGGGGGTATCGCTAGTTCGGCGAATCTCCCGGCATACATCGAGCCCAGAAATGTTTGGCAGCATGACGTCAAGGAGCACAAGGTCGGGCTTGACTAAGGCGAAGCGCTCAAGGGCCTCGGCCCCATCTCGAGCCACCTCCACGATGAACCCCTCGCGACCCAACCCAACAGTCAGAGCATCCACGAAAGCCTCCTCGTCCTCTACGAGCAACACCGTGATGGGCGCAGACCCTGCAGCCGAAGAAGTGGGATTGTTGGCACGAGTTGAGGTGTTCATGAGTTCTCCTGTAGGGGTTGAATTGCTGCAAGTGAGAGCGTGAAGGTGGTTCCCACACCTTCGATGGAGTCCACTGAGACATTGCCTTGATGATTACTCACCACATGTCGAACAATGGCGAGGCCCAGACCAGTTCCGCCAGTAGCTCGAGAGCGGGCACGATCAACCCGGTAAAAGCGTTCAAAAACGCGATCAAGATCTTTTCTAGGGATGCCAATTCCGGCATCCGCCACAGAGAGTCTGACGATGTCACCGGTTGACAAACCGGAGGGACCAAGGCCGAGGGGCAGTTCTTGGGGATCGCTCTCGGCTGACTCAACAACGGCGGTCACCAAAATTTCTGAGCCTTCAGGGGAATACTTGACAGCGTTGTCCAACAAGTTGAACACCGCCGACACAAGCTGTCGCCGATCGCCAAGGACCTGAATCTGTGGCGAGAGATCAACGACCACCTCAATCCCCGAATGCCCCGCCGCAGCAGCAATACGAGCCGTAGCTTCACTCACCACGGACTGCACCGAGATCTGGTCGAACTCGGTTTCATCCCCAAACTCAATTCGGCTGAGTTCTAAGAGGTCGTCAATTGTGTGGGCAGCCCGATCGGCCTCCACGATCATTCTTTCGGCAAGGCGGGCAACAACTTCACTCTCGGGTTCATCACGAATCGTCTCTGCCAATAAGCCGAGAGCACCGATCGGAGTTTTCAGTTCGTGACTGATGTTGGCAACAAAGTCACGACGGACGGTTTCTGTTCGGCGTCGTAGCGAGTGATCCTCGACGATGGCCAAAGCACCCAATCCAGCACCATCAGTAAATGGCTGTGCAGACACGACAAACGATTGTGCCGGTGGTCCGAAAAGTTCAACCTCGCGACGAACCGAGCGACCAGTTAGCGCTTTAATCATAAGTTCCTCGACGGCGGCCTCAACCAGAACAAGACCGTCGCGAGCTTCGATATAACGCAGCGCTGACTGATTGCGAAAGAGTTCCGCTCCCGTGTCATCGCACAAGATGACTCCCTGTTCGATGTGCTCAATCGCGTCACGCAGGCGCTCAAGAAGGTCAGACGCTGAGGAGCCTGATTCCTGCGCTGCTGCTAGTCCAGCCCCTGTCATTATGTCGGCGTCTTCAGTACCAGAGCCTTGCGGATCATCGAACTCAGACTGAGATGCACTACCCGCAGAGCTCAGAGTGTTCTTTGAACCTGCTGGCTGCTTCTTGGGTGCTGATCTTGCGGCGAAATAACCAAGTGCCGCAGCAGCAAAAAGGCCCATAATCACAATTATCAGCGAAGATGCCTGCACTACTGCTGCCCCACCTGGGTCATGTCGCAAGCTCCGCAGCAGTCAAGAAATCCACAAGACCAACCGGCTCGCTCCCTCTGATGCCCGTCAGCGCAGTGACAACTGGATGGCCCTGAGAAACGAGTGCTGTATCTGAGTCTGCTGGGAGCGAAGCAGTAGTCGGGACGAACCCAAATTCGACACGCTCCTCGGTGCGCAGAATGAACTCCGTCCGGATCGCCCCAAGCGGAGCAAGCTGGCCCCACTTGACCTCTTGCAGGTCCTTGCTCGGCAGGTCCGGAACGCTCAGATTGATACTGCTCAGAGATCCGCTCGCAACAATCCACGCGGCGACTTCTGCTGCGAGTTCTGCTGCAACATCAAAATGCTGAATCGAGGGCTCGCTACCCGCAATGCTGACTGCCACCCCGGGTATGCCCAGATTTGCAGCTGTCAGCACAGCACCAACGGTGCCTGAATGCAGAGTGACTCTGCCCGTGTTCAGACCAGGGTTCACGCCCGAGGCAACTACATCCGGGGGCGGACCAAAGGCACCGAGATGAGCGGCAAACACGCATAACGCCGGGGTTGCATCCAACTCATAGGACTCCACAGAGTCAAGGCCCTCAAGTGGCATCGACCGGTACCGCATAAACGATCCGTCACCAAGGTTTCCAATTGCTGCCCCACAACCGCTGCGATCGCCTTCTGGCGCCAGAGCAATCACATCATGGCCAGCGGCACTCAAGGCCGAAGCAAGTGCATGCAGCCCAGGCGCGTGCAGGCCATCATCATTGGTCACCAGAACCCTCATCGGTGGACCCTCATGCGCCATCGGGAACTTCGCCCGAACCCTCCTCGTGCGGTGAGTCCACTTGGGCTGCTTCTCCTGCTTCGCCATTTTGAGCTGTGCTGTTGCCAGTTTCGACACCGGCCTCAGCCTCGGCTTCACGCAGTCTCTGTCGAGCAGCGCCGCTCTTCTCTGGAAGCCAGCCAGTGACCATGTACATGACGCGCTCGCCAATGTTCACTGCGTGATCACCAACGCGCTCGTAGTAGCGGCCGATCATGGCCATCTGAACAGCGCCCTGCAGATTCAGATTCATCTCGGAGTGCGAGCGGAAAATTGCTTGGACATAGGCAACCTGAAGCTCATCGAGTCGGTCATCAATGTCGTCAAGTGCCGAGGCAAGCGAGGTGTCAGCATCGACATAGGAGTCAATCGCTGCACGAATCAGGAAGGTTGCCTCCACTCCCATCTGCTCAATCAAGCCGCGAATCTGAGGTCCAAACTCGACATCGTAAATACGCCGTGAGGCTTTACACACGTTCACGATCAGGTCAGCGGATCGCTCGAGTTCGCTGATGAGTCGCAAACTAGTGAGGATGAAACGAAGCTCCCCGGCAATAGGCGATTGCAGCGCGAGCAAGCGATAGCAGCGCTCTTCAAGGCCCAAGCAGAAGTCATCAATGACATCATCACCGTCGATGAGTACCTGCGCAGCATGCAAGTCGCGATCAAGCAGCGCTGCAGTTCCGCGGCCAATGGTCTCGGAGACCATTGCGCCCAGACGAATCAGATCGGAGCGAACCTCTTCGAGTTCACCGTGATAATGGATTCTTGTTTCGTTCATCTGAGTCCCCCAACTGAGTGAATGATCATCCGAATTTACCAGTGATGTAATGCTCGGTGCGCTCGTCAGTTGGGTTTGCAAAGATCGTTTCGGTGCGGTCGAACTCGACGAGCAGGCCCGTGCGCACATCGCTCTCGGGGTTCACTTCAGTAGAAAAGAAGGCCGTTGCATCGCTCACTCGCGCAGCCTGTTGCATGTTGTGAGTGACGATCACAATCGTAAAGTCCGTCTTGATCTCTCGCATCAAGTCTTCGATCCGCGCAGTGGCAATCGGGTCCAGAGCAGAACACGGCTCGTCCATCAGGATCACTTCGGGCTTCACAGCAATCGCTCGCGCAATACACAGACGTTGTTGCTGACCACCCGACATTCCAAGTGCCGAGGCCTTGAGGCGGTCCTTGACCTCATCCCACAGGGCTGCTCGTTTGAGCGAGCTTTCGACTATCTCGTCGAGCTCTGCTTTCTTCTTGATCCCACCGATTCTGGGGCCATACGCCACGTTCTCGTAGATTGACTTTGGGAATGGGTTGGGCTTTTGAAAGACCATCCCGATGCGACGTCGAACCTCTACTGCGTTGACTTTGTCGCCGTACAGGTCAACACCGTGATACTGAATCTTGCCCTCGACTCGGGCCCCGTCGATCAGGTCGTTCATACGGTTAAAGCAGCGAAGAACGGTGGTCTTGCCACAACCAGAAGGCCCGATGAATGCAGTGATCTCATGCTTGCGCACCTTCATGTCTACGTCCCGCACGGCACGGTACTTTCCGTAGTAGACGCTGAGCTTGTCCACGTTGAACACCACCGAGCCAAGCTCGTCCGGCTTGTCTTGACTAGCCGATGAATCAGAAGGATCGCCTTGAGTAGAGATTCCGGCACCGCTGTCCGCAGTACCTGTTGACCCAGTGTGAACTGCAGCCTCGCCGCCGATCACGGGCGGCGCCACAGGGGCCGAAGTAGAGGCACTCGCCGAGTTCGGCTCTTGCTCGCTGTCTGCCTGCATCGTGTTCTCCAGAGAGGTCATGTGTTTCCGATGGTCAATCTGCTGCTGATAGCTCGAGCAGTAAGGGTGAGTGCCAAAACAATTCCCACCAGGGTC
>CAMDLX010000166.1 GCA_945901935.1 Bifidobacterium breve
CGTGAGCTCGCAGTGAAGCCCGGATCAGAGCGGTCGGTCGCCCGGCAGCATGATCGAGGCAAGATGCTTGCCCGTGAGCGTGTGGAGTATCTGCTTGATGAGGGCTCGTTCCACGAGCTCGATATGCTTGCTCGTCACCGTGCAGGCGATGCCCTAGCTGAACGGCCCTACGGGGATGGTGTGATTACTGGCTGGGGAACGGTGGACGGCCGCAAGGTGTTCATCTTTAGCCAGGACTTCACGGTATTTGGTGGCGCTTTGGGCGAAGTATTCGCCGAAAAAATCCACAAACTCATGGATTTGGCACTCACGGTCGGGGCGCCAGTCATTGGCCTGAACGACGGTGCGGGTGCCCGCATTCAAGAAGGGGCTGTCTCGCTCGCAAGCTACGGCGGAATCTTCTATCGCAACGTCAAGGCTTCTGGGGTGACTCCCCAAATCTCGGTGATCATGGGCCCATGCGCTGGCGGTTCGGTGTACAGCCCAGTGATGACTGACTTTGTGTTCATGGTTGATGAAACCTCGTACATGTTCATCACCGGACCGGATGTGGTCAAGCAGGTAACGGGTGAGGAAGTATCGCAGCTCGATCTTGGTGGTGCGCGTGTGCATACTGGGGTTTCTGGTGTGGCTCAGTTCATCTCTGCAGATGACCGTGCAGCCCTTGACGACGTGCGCTACCTGTTGTCGTTCTTGCCCTCGAACAATCTGGACGAGGCTCCGTTCGAGGCAACCGAGGACCCGGCCGATCGCCGCTGCGAAGAGCTCTACGACTTGATTCCAGCCTCGGCAAATCAGCCCTATGACATGCGCGACGTCGTGCGAATTGTTGCCGATGACGGCGAGTTCTTTGAGTACGCATCAGCCTGGGCCGGATCGATTATCTGCGGCTTCACCCGCATCGGCGGCCACACTGTCGGCGTGGTCGGAAACAACCCAGCCATGTATGCAGGGGTGCTCGATAGTGAGTCCTCATCCAAGGCTGCCCGCTTTGTTCGCACCTGTGATGCGTTCAACATTCCGCTTGTGACTTTTGTAGACGTGCCCGGTTTCTTGCCCGGGGTTGCCCAAGAACACGGTGGAATTATTCGTCACGGTGCCAAACTTTTGTACGCATATTGCGAGGCCACTGTTCCGCGAATCTCGGTGATTACTCGCAAGGCTTACGGCGGGGCCTATGTGGTGATGGACTCCAAGTCGATTGGCTCGGATCTGACCTTTGCTTGGCCCTCTGCGGAACTAGCAGTGATGGGAGCCTCGGGTGCTGTCGAGATTGTGCATCGCCGCGCAATGGCCGAGGCTGCAAACCCCGAGGCCCTGCGAGCGGAACTCATCGAGGAGTACGAGGAGACATTCCTGAACCCATGGGAGGCCACCGACAGGGGCTACGTGGATGATGTGATTGACCCCGCAGAGACGCGAATCAAACTGATCGCAGGACTAGAGATTCTGCGGTCAAAGCGTGAAGAACTTCCGCATCGCAAGCACGGAAACATGCCCCTCTGATGTCAGGCACAGGCACTGGAATCGGTAATATTTCGCCCGAGCCAACTGATGAAGAGGCAGCAGCGATCGTTGCTGCTGTGCAGCTTGGCCTGCCTACAGGTGGCGGCCAGGGCGATCAAGTAACGCCAGTCTCTCGCTGGAGATTCTCGGGTCGCTGGTGGTCACGGCCCGTGCCCGCCCGCCGCGCACGCCCCGGCGGCTAAAGCTGGCACATGACGCAGCACCAGAACCGGCCATCTGAACTGAGCCCATCTGAACTCAGCACCGTAGCTAATGACGAAGTAGTCATTCATGACGGCGCATCGGTGAAGCAGTACCTTGATCTCAAGGCCGACACTGAGTACAGCTTCGATGGTCACGACCTGCGAACTCTGCCGCAGCCGGGGGAGTTGCTCACCACTTTTACTTCAGTAAATGATCTGCATTTTGGAGAGCTAGAGGCTGGCAAAATCGAAGGGGTCGATGAGTGGCCTTCTTGTTCGGTTGAACCTGGCGATGAGCCCTACCCGGAACTGATGAACCGCGGCGCAGTAGCTGAGATGGCAGCGATCAACCCGGCGCTCGTGGTGGTCAAGGGCGACTTGACTGCAGAGGGTTCTGAAGAGGAGTACCGGCGCTTCCTGCAGGTCTATGAGGGGGCATTCGGCGATGACATGTTGCATGTTCGCGGTAACCACGAGAGCTATAACAATGCACCCTATGCCAAGGATCCATTCCAAGAGCGTGAGCTGCCTGGGGTGACCGTTGCTTTGCTCGACACCTCAGTTGAGCAAGACCCTAGGGGCGCGCTCGATGCCGAGCGGTTGGATTGGCTCGACGAACTCGGCCAGCGGTCAGACCGTCCTGTGATGGTCTTTGGGCATCATCCGGTTTGGGAACACGCACACCGACCGGAGGGGAAGGACACCCAGAGCTATTTCTGCCTGTCTCCCGAATCAACCGAGGAACTCCGACAAGTGTTTCTTCGCAGGCCCAATTTGGTCGGGTACTTCGCTGGGCACACTCACCGCAACCGCGTCCTTCACTTGCCTGGCACTGGCAACCGACCCTTTGCCGAGTTGGCATCAGTCAAGGAGTATCCGGGTGCTTGGGCTGAGTACCGAGTGTTTGACGGTGGCATCCTGCAGGTCCACCGCCGGATCTCCACCCCGGAAGCACTGCAGTGGAGCAATACCACCCGCTCCATGTATGCCGGACTTTTTATGGCCGAGGCATTTGGACTGCGAGTTACCGATCGCTGCTTCATGATTGACGTGCCCCAGTGACGAACGAGGCTGAAGCTGCGGCAGACGCGGCTTCAAGTCCGGGCCCGCTGGCCGATCTGCGAGTTATCGACCTTGCCACCGTTATCGCCGGGCCGGGCTGCGCGAGGTACTTGGGGGACTTTGGCGCTGATGTCATCAAGGTGGAACGTCCAGGTGGAGACACTGCGCGGGACCTTGGGTGGAAAGACCCTCGCGATGGGCAGTCGCTCTGGTGGAAGATTGTCGGCCGAAACAAACGCACCATCACACTTGACCTCAAGGACTCTGAGGATCTGGCTGTCATGCTGGAACTCTGCGATTCGGCTGATGTCTTAGTGGAGAACTTTCGCCCTGGCACCCTCGAGCGATTAGGCCTCGCCCCGCAGATTCTGCATGAGCGAAACCCTGATTTGATCATTACCCGAGTGACGGGGTTTGGTCAGACAGGCCCGTACAAAGACCGAGCTGCCTTTGCCACTCAGGCCGAAGCGCTCTCGGGGTTTGCTGCACTTAACGGCGAACCAGGTGGGCAACCGCTGCTCCCTCCGATTGCCCTGACTGATGAACTCACTGCCATAGCGGCTGCATTCGCCACGATGGTTGCTGTGCATTCCGGTCAAGGTCAGGTCGTGGATGTGAGTCTGATCGAATCCATGCTGCAAATCATGGGTCCACTTGTGCCGCTGTTTGGCATGCTCGGCCAAACTCAGCAGCGCCTTGGTGCTGGCATTCCCTACACGGTGCCACGCAACACCTATCAAACCTCGGACGGAAAATGGGTAGCGGTGTCTTCGAGCGCAGAGTCTGTTGCGCAGCGGGTTCTTGAACTGATCGGTTTGGGCGGAGACGAGGAGTTAGCTGGCTTTGACGGTCGGGTTGCACACCGTGAGCGCATCGATGCACGCATGGTTGAGTGGATGCTGCAACGAACCCAGGCTCAAGCTCTGGCCGAGTTTGAAAACGTAGATGCAGCAGCGGCACCGGTCTACGACATGGCTGACATCTTCGCTGACCCGCAGTATCAGGCTCGCAATGCAATCGTCACCGTGGATGGTGTTCCGATGCCGCAACTTATCGCTCAACTCTCGGCAACTCCGGGGGCTGTGCGCTGGGCTGGCCGCGCACAAAATCAGGATGCAGCGGAGATTAGGGCCGAGGCAGGGGAAGGCCAGAGCGACTCACTCTGACAGCGACTCACTCTGACAGTGCAACTTCGATGCGATCTTGTTTCCATTCTTTGGCAGCAAGAAGCGCTGTTCTGGACTGAGCCAAGAGTTCTTCTGCAGTAAAGGCGTGGGCCGGGTAACAGGCCACTCCGGCCCACATGATGTGGTTTCCGAATCGGCCCACAATGTTGCGCCGCACTCTTTCGACTGTCCACACGGCGCCATTTTCGGGAGTGTCTTCCAAAATGATCGCAAAGGTTCCGTCGTCGAGACGACAAGCTGTATCTGCATCGCGAATGGTCTCGCGGATCGACTCAGCAGCAGAGGCTGCAACGACTGGGACTCCGGAACCGGCATCGCCTTGGACTAGGTCAATCAGCGCTATTCCAACTGGCCGTAAATGGCGACGAGCTGAAGCGATCCGAGCCTCCAAGGCCACCATGAAATAGGCTTCCGAGAAGAGTTGCGACTCTGCGTCTACCAGTAGAGAGGAGTCCTCGCCCGCAACCGCTGGGAGTTCCTCTTCTTCTGATGCGCTTGCAGATTCAACTGCTGAAGCAAGATCTGATTCAAGCTGAGCAATTCTCTGAGCTGCAGTCTCTGCTTGTGCTTGGCTGGCACCCAAGGCGTTTCCTAGGTCATCGATTTGAGCCTCGAAGAGGGCTCGCTCATCGGAGCTGTCCTCGGTGTTATCCACCCGCAGCGTGAG
>CAMDLX010000167.1 GCA_945901935.1 Bifidobacterium breve
GCTGATAGTCCTTGAACTCTTCGTAGTTGCCGATTCGTTGCTGAACCATCTCGTGAACGGTGCGTTCCTTACCGTCGTCATTGATGGCCATCTGCACTCGCTCTTGCCACTGCTCGTTCCAGATGGGAAGTTCGCCTGATACCACCATAATCGTGGTGTCTTGCATATGTGTGTAATGAAAGAGTGAGAAGGCAATCGGCAAGATGCCTTCTCGCTCGAAATAATTGACATGCTCCAATTCCATGCTGTCCACGGCTTGGTAGTACAGCGAATGCATGGTCCTCATTCTTCGCTGCAACGAGTCCAGAACTAGCTCGGTCATTGGGGCTCCTTTGGCGGGCCCGCTCGCATGACTTATGCCCTGGGCTTCTCACCTGCTGCGGCAAAGTAATTGCCGTGAAATCCAAAGGGTAAGCGATCCGGCAGATGCACGCGGGCCACCGGACCAGCGGCCACATCTCGAGCATCAATGACAACCAGGTCAGTTGCCGCTGCAACACTCGTCGATGAGTCTGCTGCTGCGCTGCGAGGCGTGACCATCGCAAGGAGCCATCCGTCGTTTTCTGCCACTCCACTCGGATCGGCCACAAAGACTGCTTCGCCAACAACCATTCCGTTGCCGGCGAACCATGTTGCGCGATCGCCGGTCAGGTCGTCGTAGCTCACCACTGTGTCGAAATGACCGATCACATCTGGCACACCCGAGAACGCAACCATGTAGCGGTACCGGTTTTCCACTCCAAGATATGCCTCATTAATTCTTGGGACATCACCGCCTAGCTCGTCAAGTCGCTCCTGCACGACTGCACCGGAGCTCAGGTTCACAGTGAATCGAGTGGGAAGGCCAGGGTCAGCCTGAGCGCCCTCGGTGTTCATGGCGCTGGCTTCACTCGTTGAGTAAGCCTCACTGGTGAGAACTGAGCCTGAGAAGGTAAGGACTCCATCTTTGACCCAACCATTCCAAAAATGATTGACGTAGGCGTCCTCAGTCTGGAACCAACGTGTCTGAGTTTCGCCGTGAGCCAACACCCCAATACGCGTGCCGTGCGAAGGTTCCCAGCGGAACATGGATCCACCGTTCAGTGCAGATTCAAGGTCCATCAAGAGTGGCGAATCTACGAACACTACGTAGTCCTCGGTGACTACAAAATCGTGCATCACCACAGCCTCGGCCAGTTCGATATCGACAGTGCGAACGAACTCACCCGCAGCATCAATCAAGTGATATTGCAGATACGGCGGCTCCGACAGGTACGAGAACGCATGCAACTCACCTGTTCTGGGGTCGACTTTTGGATGCGCAGTAAACGGTCCAGTGATGGCGCCGCCAAAGGTTTGTAATCCGATTGTGCTCAGATCGGCAGTCACCTCGGTGGCAGGAGCGGCTTCATACAGGGCCAGAAACCTTCCGGCATGGTTCACGATGTTGGTGTTGGCTGGGTTCTTGATGGGCCCTGCGTTGCCGACCTCTTTGCGCGAAGGCAAATGCAATTCTCCCATGCCGCCATACAGCGAACGCCCAACTGCAATTTCTGCCTGAAGCGCAGCCGTTCTAACCCACTTGCTCCGATAGGTTGCGATGCCCTCGCTCATCAGAACCCGGTGCAACATCGCATCGCCATCGAACATGTGGTAGCCGCCACGGGGCTCGAACATTGGGTTCGGCCCGTTGCGTATGTACATACCGTTCAGACCTGCCGGCAGATTGCCAGTCACTGCGAGTTCTATGTCCTCAGACTCGGTAGCTAAGGGGGTGAAGAGTCCACCGAGCATCGGCTGGTTTCGCTCGTTGGTCACAGTGCCAACAAGACGAGTGTGTTCCGTTGCAGTCACAGCGCTCTCCAATTCCTCACAAGAAGGTCAGATTAACACTGTTTACTAAATGCACTACGCGGCAGATTGCTTCCATGCACGAAGCGATGCGCTTCGTTCTGCATCAGCGAATCTCACGGATTCTGGGTCGAAGGCCGCCGGCAAGACGGCCTCGCTATCTCGACCGAGGAGGACGAGTTTGCCGTCACTCAGCGTGTCGTGCAGTCGGAACCCTTGCACCCACCGCTGTGAGTAGGCGCACCACACTTCAACAGGAATCTCGAGTGTCGGTTGTGGTTCGCTGACTACCGTGATCAGGTCATGATCTCTGAGCAGTGTGTCGGTCATGGCACTCCCTCGTTCAACAGGTTCAACGGACTCAACCCCCCGGGTTGAATCATCCCTATCGGCAGAATCGGCGTTTACTTAAGGAGCGAGGTGCAAAATATTTTGAGCAAGTTATGCAGACTGTCGTTATGCAGTCTGGGGTTGGGCTGTTCTGGCGCGAGCCTGTGCCCGTTCGCGACGGATACGGCGGCGTTCCCGCTCACTTAGTCCACCCCAGATACCGAACTTCTCTCGGTTGGTCAATGCGTATTCCAAGCAATCTTCTCGAACGACGCAACCTTGGCACACTGCCTTTGCATCTTTGGTTGAGGCTCCGCGTTCTGGAAAGAACAGATCAGGATCTACGCCGAGACAGTTGGACAACATCTGCCAGCTTTTGTCCTCATCGGTTTCATTCATTGAGTGGTTCCTCTTCCTTTTCGACTTGATCAGCATGTGAACTAGGCATTTGCTAACTCGAACACATGCAGAGTCTGCAAGTTACAAGTTTGTGATTTGCCATTTTGACCGGTTGTCAGCAGCTTCGCAAGCTGCTTTGTTCGAGTCAGGAAGATTTGTGCTCTGAGGGTCAGATCTGAGAAGAGAAGTTGTAGCGGGCAGGGAGTCCCTCGCACATGTCTGCTACCAGTTCGCCAATCATTGGAGTGAACTTAAACCCATGACCAGAACAGGTCGAGCAGACGACTATCGGGCCCTGACGCTGCAGAATAAACTGCTGGTCTGCAGTAGAGGTGAACAGACATTGCGTAGAGCTCACGGGGTCGGGGTGCAGGCCTGGATGCCACTTGTTGACGTAGGCAACCACCTGACCCACATCAGTGGCGTTGTCTACACCGACCTTTAGGCCGAGGCTTTCAGCGTTGCTCGCCGCAGTGTCACTAGCAGCAGATCCAGTCGCTGCTGATCCAGAGAGCGGGGACTCCATGCCGTAGGCCCCAAACGTGAGTGCATCTGCATTGGCGTGCATATGGTGCAAAAAGCTTGGCCAGCGCATCGAAGGATTGCGCTTACGGAAGTGAACCGGAACCTGCTCACTGACAGTCAACTTCGGAAGTACAAACTCTCCGGGTAAGAGCTCTTCAACCCAAGCTCCAGCGGCAATTACTAGCAACCGGGCGTGGACCCGGCGACCGGGTGTCTGCAGGATGACGCCATCGGATGTGGAATCAATCGTCTGCACGGGCTCATGAAAGGCGACGGTAACGCCTCGGGCAGTTGCACACGAGTGCAAGGCCTGAACGGTCCGGTCTGCAAAAACTCGACCCCCGTCAACAGAGTGAACCACCGCCTGGTCAAACCGCATTCCGGGCCACTGTTCCTGTGCCTGCGTTGGGCTAAGCCGCTGAGCTAGGAATCCTGCTGCTTCCAGATTGTTCGCAACCTGTTCGATTGCCTCGGGGTCTCCGTGGTCGATCTGCCCGGACTGCTCGAGTAGGACTTGTCCCGATTCTTGTTCCAGCTCGGCCCAAGCTCGCAGCGACTCGGTTGCTAAGCGCACATAAGATGGTTCGCGATAGGCAACTCGAAAGATGCGAGTGGCACCATGCGAGGAGCCCTGCTGATGCCCCGGACCGAATTGCTCAAGCAGGACGACCGAATGGCCGCGACGCGCAAGTTGCCAGGCGGCAGCCGAGCCCATCGCCCCCGCACCGATCACCGCAACCTCAACCTGCTCGGCACTCAGCACTGCCTAGACCCCAACAATCGGTTCATCGCCCAGTCGAGGGTCAACGAGCGGGCAGCGCGTGCCGGTGTAAATCGTGGGCATACACCGATTGCAATGAACGCAGCCAGAACTCGTGGCCGACCCAGCCTGATACTTATTGATGAGGTCGGGATCGTGCAGGAGCGCACGTCCCATAGCCACAAACGCAAACCCTTCGGCCACTGCAGCCTGAGCAGTCTCTAGTTTGCTAATCCCACCGAGCAGAATGAGCGGCAGGTCGACTTGGGCTTGTAATTGCTTCGCCAAGGGCAGGAAGTAGGCCTCTTGGTAGGGGTAGCTACGCAGGAACTTCTTTCCGACGAGTTTGAACCCAGGGCGCAAATACCAGGGCAGCGTTGCACCAAATTGTTTGAGCGGTGCGCGGCCCTTGAACAAAAACATCGGATTGGCTAGGGAACTCCCGCCAGTGAGTTCAAGTGCATTGAGTGCACCGTCCGCCTGTAGCCACTCGGCAACCTGAATGCTCTCGGTAATGCCGAGTCCGCCGCGAAACCCGTCAACCATGTTGAGCTTTGCAGTAACCGCAACTGACTCCCCCACCGCGTCACGAACAGCGAGGACAACTTGGCGAGCGAACCGAGCGCGGTTCTCGAGCGAACCACCAAAGCGGTCAGTGCGCTGATTGAATTTTGGGCTGAGGAACGCGCTGAGCAAGTAGTTGTGGCCAAGGTGAATCTCGAGCGCATCAAAGCCGGCCTTTACGCACAGCTGCGCAGAGCGGGCGTAGTCGGC
>CAMDLX010000168.1 GCA_945901935.1 Bifidobacterium breve
GTGACGGCCTCGAACTGTGCTGGGTTGAGCCCAGCGAGCAGGCGGTCAGGCGACATCTTGTCAACCTTAGTTGCGCGGGCTGACACCGCTTGCCCGCCCGCTGACAGCCTGAACGGCACCAGATCGGTGTTGTTGGTGGCCGATACCCACTCGTTAGCCCGCTAGGCGCTGATCCAGAAAGTCCAGAACCTGGTTGAGCGCTTCTTGGGTAGGTTGGCCGGCCTGATCCACTAGGTCTTCGGTCAACACCGAGTGCGCAGCCCTCTTGTGCCCCCACTGGTTCCCGGCAGAGGAATCAATCTCTACCCCAATAAAGCTGTCGCCAAGATGCTTCCGTAGCGAGGCGAAGCGCTCAGGCGGTGCAGCAGCATCGCCAGTAAATCGAAGGCCAAGAACGCACAGATCATCTGTCTGGGTGCGTTCAATCACGATGTCTAGGTCAGCAGCTGAACACCCAACATCTGCACGGCGCTTCTTGCCGAGAGGCAGCGGAACCGAGGGCTGCGAGAGCACTGGAGCGAGCATCGCCGGCTCGGTCGACATCGCAAGAGCAAACCCCCCGGTAAAGCACATCCCCACTGCCCCCACACCTGCTCCACCACACTGCTCATGGGCATGGCGGGCGAGCGCACGAAGCCAGTCAATGGCTGGGGGTGTGGACTGCAAGGCAAATGCTTTGAACTCTTTTGAGACACAAGCTGGGGCTATTGACTTGATGATTCCCGCTGGGGTTCGTTCGGCACCCGGAGTGCCAAACAACACGGGCATAAAGACAGTGTGGCCGCGCTCAATCACCCTTCGGGCAAAATCCGCTACTAGCGGAGTGATTCCTGGAATCTCTGCCATCACAATGACTGCGGTGCCACTGCCCGAGCGGTACACAGTTCGTGTTCTGCCACCAAAGGAGAACGTCTCTTCGGTGAAATCATTGAGCGGATCTGTAGGCATCTACAGAACCTAGCGAATCTGTGCTTAACCGACCCGGCCAAAGCTCATGGATCCGCCCATGCGGTCGATGGGTGAAATCTTGACTACGTCACCTGTATGGGGTGAATGAACCATCTGCCCGCCACCGATATACATACCGACGTGGCCCACAGGGTTGCGATAAAAGACCAAGTCGCCGGGCTGCAATTGCTCGCGGGTGATTCGCTGAGTTCCTGCACGCTGGGCACCCGAGGTGCGTGGCAGGGAAACCCCGACCTGCGCCCAAGACCACAACATCAGGCCAGAGCAGTCAAAGCCACCGGGCGAGGACCCGCCGTAACGATAGGGCGTTCCTAGCTGCGATTGAGCGGCGGCAATCGCGCCGGCGGCACCAGAACGCGGCGCCGACGCAGGAAGTGGTGCTTCGGCGGGGGCTGCGACTTCCTGAGGTGATGAGGTAGGTGCAGCCGCAGCGGCTCGGGCCGGCGGATTTGCTGGTCCGGGTTTGGGAGCGACTCGATCAGTGGGCTGGCCTTGAGTGGCTTGGCGCTGGGCCTGGGCTGCCGCTTGAGCTTTGGCCGCAGCTGCAGCAGCGGCTGCTGCGCGCTCTTGTTCGGCTTCGACTGCCGCCCGGAGTTCACCCTTGGTGCTATCAAGCAACTCTTGTTGGCGATTCACGCTCGACTCGAGTTGAGAGACCACCTTTGACTGCTCGCTCTTGCGAGCCTCGAGCTGAGTGCCGGATGCCTTCAGTTGCTGCGTTTTTGCGTCAAGGTCCTGCTGATCAGCGGTGATGCCATCGGCAAGCTGAACGCGATCACCCTGAAGCAGTTCTAACAGCACTTGCTGATTCACGGCCTCATTTGGATTGGCGTTGCCAAAGGCAACCTGATTTTGTACACCGGCGCCCACGTATGCCTCGACAAGGTACCCCGTTGCCTGCTGACGGCTGCGGTCAAGGCGCATCTGGGCATCGGCAACAGCTTGCTCATTGGTCTGCTGTTCTTTTTGCAAACCAGAAATATCTTCCTGGGTCTGTAGGAACTGCTCATTGAGCTGATCTGACTTCTCTTGCAGTGCATCAAGTTCGGCCGCGACCTTGGCTGCTTTCTCACGCAGGCCTTCAACACTCTGAGCGCCAACATTGCTACTCGAGGTTACGAGGCCAACCGTTACTACGGCTGCGACAACTACCGTCGCAGTCCGGATCGGCCTGAGCAGCCCAGAGAGGGTCCAAGAGGTGAAATGCATTGTGACTAGTCAATCACGCAGAGCGAAATGTTACAAACGCGTTTCAGTTTGCCTACAAATTCCCTCAGAATGACTTATTCCCATTCGATGGTTCCGGGGGGCTTCGAGGTGATGTCGTAGGCCACTCGGTTAACTCCGGGTACCTCATTGATGATTCTCGAGGCCATCTTTTCGAGCACGTCATAGGGAATCCGCGCCCAATCTGCAGTCATGGCGTCCTCGCTTGTGACGGCGCGGATGATGACGGGATAGCCGTAGGTTCGCTCATCCCCCATGACCCCAACAGTGCGGATGTCAGGAAGTACTGCAAAGGACTGCCAGATCTCTCGCTCCAACCCAGCTAAGCGAAGCTCTTCCCGAACGATTGCATCGGCCTCTTGCAAGACGGCCACCTTGTCGGGGGTGACTTCACCAATGATGCGCACACCGAGTCCCGGCCCTGGGAAGGGTTGGCGCCAAACAATCTCATCAGGTAGCCCGAGTTCAGACCCGACGGCGCGGACCTCGTCTTTGAACAGCGAACGCAGTGGCTCAACAAGGTCAAAGTCCAAGTCATCGGGAAGTCCACCAACATTGTGATGGCTCTTGATGGTGGCAGCGTGAGCAGTTCCAGACTCAATCACATCGGGATACAAAGTTCCCTGCACCAAGAACTGAGCATCGGTGATTCCCCCGCGAGCATCTTCAAATACGCGAATAAAAAGCTCGCCGATTGCTTTGCGCTTCTCTTCAGGATCAGTCAGCCCAGCGAGCTTTTCAAAGAACCGATCTGCCGACTGCACATGAATCAGTTCTAGGCCCTGATGCCGGTGGAAGGTCTCGACAACCTGCTCGCCTTCGTTCTTGCGCATCAGACCAGTGTCTACAAACACACAAGTCAGCTGCGAGCCGATTGCCTTGTGAACCAGCGCTGCCGCTACGGCAGAATCCACGCCTCCGGAAAGCCCGCAGATTGCCCGGCCAGTTCCCACTTGCGCCCGAATGGCTGCAACTGAAGTCTCGACAAAGTTCTCCATGGTCCACTCAGAGGAGAGTCCCACAATTTGGTGCAAGAACTCCTCAATGAGTTGTTGCCCAAATGGAGAATGAACAACCTCGGGGTGATACTGCACGCCAAAGATTTTGCGTTCCGGGTTCTCGAGCACGGCGACTTGAGCACCGGGTGTTGATGCAGTGGCTCGAAAGCCCTCGGGCACTTCAACTACCGCGTCAAAGTGACTCATCCAGACGTCTTGAGTCTGGGGAATGTCCTCGGTCAGCAGAACCGACTCTGCATCTGCGCTGCGGGTCATCGTGGTTCGGCCGTATTCGCCAGAACCTCCTCTGCCAACGGTGCCACCAAGTTGTTGCGCAATAAGTTGCGCTCCGTAACAGATGCCCAGAATGGGAATCCCAAGCTCATACACAGCCGGGTCTATGACAGGAGCACCCTCAACGTGGACTGACTTGGGGCCACCGGACAAAATGATTGCGCTCGGGCGGCGGGCAGCAAACTCCGCAGCTGAAAGCGTGCTTGGGACAATCTCTGAATAGACCTTGGCCTCACGAACTCGTCGAGCAATGAGTTGCGAATACTGCGCTCCAAAGTCGACAACTAAAACTCGTTCCTCGGGGGTGGTTCGAGAAAGCTCTGGGATCAGACGATGTTCAGTCCCAGTGGGGTCGATCATCATGAGATCATCTGACTTTTCTGCCAGCTCAATATTCTCAGCTAGTGATTCTGAGGCTGCTGCTGACCCGGCTCCTGGGTCTGAGCCAGCCATCACTGCTGACCCGGGCGAACAGTTGGCGGACTGATGACCATAAGGTCGGCCTTTTGGAAGTCTTTGAGCGAGCCATACCCAGTTACTGCCATGGACTTGCGAAGTGCGCCCATCAGATTGGTGCGGCCATCTGCTCGGTCCGAGGGGCCATTCAGGATTTGTTCCAGACTGCCCACTTGATCCATCCGCCGCATTCCGCCGCGCGGCAGGCTGTGGTGGAAGCTGGAACGGGACCACAGGGCTCCACCTGCGGGTGCCTCGTCGGCACGAGCGAGTGGGGAGCCAAGCATGACTCCGTCCGCACCGCAGACCACGGCTTTGGCAATGTCTCCACCAGTGCGCATGCCACCGTCGGCAATGACGTGGACATACACGCCAGTTTCATCGAGGTGACGCATGCGCGCTGCGCGTGCATCGGCAATCGCTGTGGCCTGTGGATTACCTACCCCAAGGACCCGTCCTGTAGTTGAGGCAACTCCAGGGCCGACCCCCACCAACACGCCTGCCGCACCGGTGCGCATCAGGTGAAGTGCAGCTTGGTAGCTCGCGCAACCGCCTACCAGCACGGGTACTTCCAAGCGGCGAACGAGGTGCTTCAGGTCTAACGGTTCGTGCGCACCCTCCGTGAGGTGCTCAGCCGAGGTCACCGTGCCGTGAATCACTAACAGGTCCGGCT
>CAMDLX010000169.1 GCA_945901935.1 Bifidobacterium breve
CACCCACATAGCGCCCAGAAGCCTCAGGTGCTCAACATTCCCGACGCCCGCGCTCGTTCGTAACGGAGACCTGTACACATGCCACACCCACTCGTTCAGTCCACAGGCCGCCGCAAGCGTGCCGTTGCCAGAGTCCGGATTCGTCCAGGTGACGGAACCATCACCATCAACAAGCGTCCGCTTGAGGATTACTTCCCCAACCCGACCCATCGCATGGTGCTCTCCGAGCCGCTTCGTTTGACGAGCACCGAAGAGCAGTACAACATCGACGCCACCCTTCATGGTGGTGGCGTGAGCGGTCAGGCCGGCGCTATCCGCCTAGGCATCTCACGGGGCTTGATTGCGCTTGACCCAGAACTGCGTGCAATGCTGAAGAGCGCTGGATTCCTCTCCCGTGACTCGCGTGAGAAAGAGTCCAAGAAGTACGGCCTCAAGAAGGCCCGCAAGGCACCGCAATACTCGAAGCGCTGATCCGCGAAGCCAGAGATCGGGCTGGGCAGATGCATATCCGCTTTGGAACCGATGGTGTGCGTGGTGAGGCTAATTCGGCGCTCACTGTAGAAACTGCTTTGGCTTTGGGCCGTGCAGCTGCGCGTGTGTTTCCCACTTCCCGCTTGGTGATAGGAAGAGACACTCGTCGCTCCGGGCCGATGCTGGAACTAGCCGTTGCGGCAGGTGTCTGCGCCGAAGGGGCCGATGCAGTCTTGCTCGGAGTAGTGCCAACCCCTGCGGTGGCAGCCGTCTCGGCGCAAGAGAAGATCACCGGAGTGATGATCTCGGCCTCGCATAACCCGTTTTATGACAACGGAATCAAGTTGTTTGCCCCAGGCGGGCGCAAACTCAGCGATGCTGAACAAGCTCAGGTAGAAGCTGCCCTCGAGGACCTACTTCAGCCGGTTCCTCACCCTGGTCCGGTAAGAGAGTTGGTTGGCAGAGTTATCCAAGGTGATGCTCAAGCTGGCGAGGCCTATCTGGACTCCGTTGCGGCCGCAATCGAAGGTCGAACCCTTCAAGGCCTCAAAGTGGTCTTGGACTGTGCCAATGGATCGAACTTTGAGTTTGGACCGCTGCTACTCGAACGCCTCGGGGTTGAGTTGTGTGTTCTTGCGAACAGCCCCGATGGGCTAAACATCAATCACGAGTGCGGCTCCACCTCAATTGCGGCTCTGAGTGAACGTGTTGTTGCAGAGGGCGCAGATCTTGGGATTGCCTTTGACGGAGATGCAGACCGGCTCCTAGCAGTGGATCACACCGGCGAGGAAGTCGACGGAGATCACATCATTGCTCTCTGTGCGATTGACTTAGCTGCTCGGTCCCGACTGGCCCACAACACTGTTGTGGTGACCGTCATGTCCAACCTTGGCTTTTTGCAGGGAATGCAGCGAGCAGGAATCTCGGTTGTACAAACTGCAGTCGGTGACCGAAATGTGCTTCAGGCCCTAGCGGCTGGGGAGTTCTCCCTTGGTGGTGAGCAGTCGGGACACATCATTTTTGCCGATCACTCAACCACCGGAGACGGACTCCTGGGGGCGGTTGTCCTGTTGGATCTGCTGCGTAGGTCAGGTCGACCGCTTGCGGAGCTTGCTCAGGCGGCGATGACGCGCTTGCCGCAGGTGTTGCTCAACGTGCCAGTCAGCAGGCCCATGCCAGAGATTGCCAGCCTGCTGAACCAGGAGTTGTCTGCTGCCACAGCAGAACTCGGCGAGACCGGACGCGTGTTATTGCGACCCTCTGGAACTGAAGCAGTTGTTCGAGTCATGGTCGAGGCCGAGCAGAGCGAAGATGCCCAGCGAATTGCAGAGCAACTTGCATTGGCCGTAGAGATGCTCGCCCGGAGCTGACCCAAGCCCATGACTGAATACCAAGCAGATGTGAGTCAGCTGACCGGCTTTTCCGTTAGCGCTGTTAGCCTAAATCGGGTTCACAATTCAGGCCGCAACAACATAAGCCGGGGTAGAAATCGCTGCAAGGGGCAGCAGAGGGGTAAGACAAGATGTGCGGCATTATTGCTGTAATTCGCCAGAAATCGCAACGCCTGCCGGTCCCGGCTGCGCCGCTCGCTCAGACCTTGGCAGAGCTTCATTCGAACCTTGCCGCTCCTACAGCGGACCTGTGCGAGAGATTGCTCCTAGCTGCCGAGCAACTCGAGCAAGTTGACCGCGTTCTTCGAGGTGTGGCTGGCTTACAAAGCCTCATCGCAGACCCCGAAGCAGCAGCTGCAATTGGGCGTCAAGCAGAGGTGCTTCAGGCTCAAGCCGAGGCACTCGAATTGGCTCTGGATCAACCCTTGGGTAGTGCCGGCGGGGCCGTGCTGCAACTGCTCAACCTTGAGCAGACCAATGCCGCACTCATCCGTTGCAAAGATGCCATCTGGGCGATCTCGCGTGATCGCCTTCGTGCAGCACGTGATGTTAGCTACTTGGGTTCACGAGTTCTCACGACTGCTCCGCTCAGCCCGGCGGCCACAGCTGTGTTGTTCAGCGCACATCAGGCGCTGTCGGCGCTTGACCGACTCGAGGTCCGCGGTAGGGATTCAGCTGGCTTGGAATTGCAGATTTCTCATCACGGCTTAGACCTAGCTGATCCAGCGATTCGGTCGCTGATTCAAAGCCGTGATTACCGCAGCTTTACTTCTGGCTCTGTCAAGATCGCAGACGGCACGCTCATCATTGTGTACAAAGCTGCGGCAGAAATCGGTGAACTCGGAGACAACACTGCTGCACTTCGCGCGGCAATCATCGATGATGAATTGCTGCACCTAGCACTTGGCTCGCAAGAAGTTGAGGCTGTGGTCCTAGGTCATACCCGTTGGGCAAGCATCGGCATTGTCTCAGAGCCAAACGCGCACCCACAGTGCTCGGACGAACTCATAACACTCGATGACACCGTGGCTAGTGAGCAGCCCGCAGCAACTTCTGGAACCGTTGGGTTTGTCACCGGAGTGCTGAACGGCGATGTCGACAACTACGCAGACTTGACGGCCTCGGAGGCACTGCAGGTTGCTCCCGAGATCTCAACCGATGCAAAGGTCATCCCCACCTTGATGTCTCGTCGGCTCATTGAAGGCCTAAGCGAGTATGAAGCCTTCCGTGAGACGGTTGTCCGACTTGAGGGCTCCGTAGCTATTGCTGCAGCGGCAGCAAGTTCTCCTGATCGGCTGTATTTGGCATCTCGCGGTAGCGGTCAAGCGATGTATGTGGGCTTTGCCGAAGACGCCTTCATTGTGGCTTCTGAGCCATACGGCGTGGTGGAAGAGACCAGTTCCTACATTCGCATGGATGGCGAGACACCTGCTGATGAAACAAACCCAACCGGCAGCCGCGGCCAGATTATTGAACTCTCTGCAACTGGCGCTGGCACGGTCTCGGGAATACGTCGGTGGTCCTATGACGGATCCGAACTACCGGTAACCGAGTTCGACCTCGATCTTGCACAAGTCACAACAAGAGATATCGACCGGGGCGACTTTCCACACTTCTTGCTGAAAGAAATTACTGCCTCACCAAGTTCTTTCCGAAAGACGCTGCGCGGCAAGCTCCTCGAAGAGGGAGGCAAGATCCGGGTGTCTCTTACCCCCGAGATGTTGCCGGATTCGGTTCGCGCCGGACTGCGATCCTCTCGCATCAAGAAGGTCTTCGTTATTGGGCAGGGAACAGCAGCAATTGCTGGTCAAAGCCTGGCGCAGCATCTCTCGGACTTCTTGGCCGAGACTGACCTTCGCGTGCAGGCGATTCTTGCCACTGAGCTCTCTGGCTTTGCCATGCGCGAGGACATGTCAGACACACTGATCGTTGCCATCAGTCAGTCGGGCACGACAACCGATACCAATCGAACTGTGGATCTTGTTCGTTCCCGAGGAGCAGAGGTTCTAGCTATCGTCAATCGGCGGGGGAGCGACCTGACCGATAAGGCTGATGGGGTCCTGTACACCTCCGATGGTCGAGACGTCGAGATGAGCGTGGCCTCCACCAAGGCCTTCTACTCGCAGATAGCCGCAGGGCTGCTCTTGGCTCAGGCGATTTCTGATGAAGTTCCCAACGGGCTCAGCTCGGAACATCCCGATCAGCAAGCAATGCTGCAACAGCTTCGCGAGCTACCAGCGCGTATGGAGCAGACTCTTGCCACTCGGCCCCAGGTTGCAGAGGCAGCGGCTGCGTTTGGGCCGAGCCGAAGGTACTGGGCGATCGTCGGCAATGGCCTGAATCAGATTTCTGCCCGAGAAATCCGCGTGAAGCTCTCGGAGCTTTGTTACAAATCCATCGCGTGTGACGGGACCGAAGACAAGAAGCATATTGACTTGTCCTCCGAGCCAATGATCTTGGTCTGCGCTGCTGGTCTGGTCGGCTCTACTGCAGACGATGTTGCCAAGGAAGTAGCAATCTTTCGTGCGCACAAGGCTGCGCCCATTGTGATCGCATCCGAGGGAGACCGCTCCTTTAGCTCTGCAGTTGCAGTCATCACGGTGCCTGCAACGCATCAGCGTTTGGCCTTCATCTTGTCAACAATGGCTGGGCACTTGTTTGGTTACGAGGCCGCCCTTGCCATTGATGCCCAAGCTCAGCCGCTCCGCGCCGCTCGCGCAGCGATTGACCTAGCTGCGACTCAGATCGGTGG
>CAMDLX010000170.1 GCA_945901935.1 Bifidobacterium breve
GCATATGAAAGTTTGCGCGCTGAGCCACATGTAGTGGAGCGAGCAGATTGAGGCGGATGATGGACTCGCTAAATCGAGGTGAGGCCGTCGCTGCGTCAGCAGGCGGGGCACCACCGGCATTGTTGATCACAGTGTCGATTCGACCGAACCGATCCACGGTTGCATCCACTAGTGCGGCAGCAGCATCAGGGTCTCTGACGTCAGCGGCCATAAATGAAGCAGTTCGCCCACCTGCCGTTGGCAGATCTGCCGGCTCCGTACGCCCGCAGGTCATGACCTCGGCACCCCAGTCCAAAAAGCGCTGCACGATGACCCGGCCGATACCTTTGGTGCCGCCGGTGACTAATACCACCCGGCCGGTGTAGTCGAGTCCGGAGGATTCCTGACTGCTGTCTGTCATGGTGCGTCCCTGTCTGAGTCCGTCATTGAGTGCTTGTGTGAGTGCTGATGTGAGTGCTGATGTGACTGCCTGATTCGGCTTGCGACTATACGCTCATGGCGCCGAGGGATGCCCGGCGGTACCGTTCTCATCCTGACAGAACTTGAAGCGTCTGTAGAAGGTCTTGGCAGGAATCGATTCAACAGGGAGTACAGCATGGGAATTTCGGTGAACATCACAGAGGGCATTGCCGAGGTTGTGATGGATAATCCACCCGTCAACGCACTCACGGTGGCGGGTTGGTACGAGTTGGCTGAAGTTCTGACTTCAACCGGTCGAAACCAAGAGGTTGGTGCGCTTGTTCTTCGCGCCGAAGGACGCGGCTGGAACGCAGGTGTTGACATCAAAGAGATGCAAAACACTGAGGGCTTTGACGCACTGCTCGGTGCAAACCGAGGCTGCTACGCAGCTTTCGCGGCCGTCTACGAGTGTGAAGTCCCTGTTATCTCGGCTGTCCACGGGTTCTGCTTAGGCGGAGGCATTGGTCTGGTGGGCAACTCGGACATCATTGTGGCCGCCGAGGGAACCCGGTTTGGGTTACCCGAAGTGAATCAGGGCGCCCTTGGTGCAGCAACGCACCTGGCGCGACTTGTTCCCCAGCACAAGATGCGAGAAATGGTTTACACGGCCGAACCCGTGGATGCTGCGCTACTCGAATCCTGGGGATCGATTAGCAAAGTCGTTCCGCTCGAGGATCTTCGAGACGCAGCTTTTGAAATTGCGGCCAAGATTTGCACGAAGAGCCGTTTTGTTATCCGTCGGGCTAAGGAATGCCTCAACGGAATTGACGTTGTGGACGTCAAGCGCAGCTACCGCTTCGAGCAGGGCTTTACCTATGAACTGAACTTGTCTGGCGTAGCAGACGAGGCCAGAGATGCCTTTGTTGATAAGACCGAGGCCAAATTCTCGAAGTAAGCGTTCTCGAAGTAAGCGTTCTCGAAGTAAGGGAGACGCGACACGGCCCCACCGTTAGGTGAGGCCGTGCCAACAGAATAAATGATCAGTATCAGCCTGCGGGAACCGTGCTGGCGCTTGGATCAGCACCCGGATCAGTAGGCGCTGCCGGTACACACTGAGCCTGATAGATCGTCTGGTACTCCGTCATTGCGGCGGTGTAGCCGTCGCCTGAGAGCGCCTTCTGGCCAGCCTCTCCGGACAAGAAGTCGGTGGGGTACCCAGCGGCCTCTGCCTCGGACTGCAAGGTGTTGGCGGCTATGCGCAGTGACTCACTTGATGCAGCGGACTCAGCCGGGAATGCGCCAGCTACGGCGTTGAGGAGCTCGACATACAGTCCAACAGCTTCCTCGGTCTGCTTGGAGTTGGCGGGCTCTGGCGGTCCCTCGGTGGTGACGGTGCTGAGTGCACAGAGGTCAGTTCCGGCGCCTTCGATTGCAGTTGAGATCTCTGCAACCTTGGCGCTGTATGCCTCATCGCTCAGTGGCTTAGCGGTGGAGTCGGTGGTCTTGTCGCCCTTGGCGGTCGTCGTCGTTGCTGACTTGCTGTCGTCGTCGCTGCTGCAGGCACCGGCAAAGAGCGCAAGAGTTGCGACCATCACTACGCCACCGATGCGCCGCCAGTTGTTATGCGGATTCATGAGAACTCCTCTTTCCCCAGTTGGCCAGGCGGCCAGCGGTCCGCTCACGTTATCGGTCCTTTTGGGGTACTGCGGCCATATTCCTACGATGCACAGAGCGGTCTCAGCAACCAGAGCGCAGATGCTTTTCATCAAGATGGCCATGACCGTCTAGATTTCATTATCTGACGCCCCATCAGAATTGGGGTTCTGCCGTCGCTTGAGTTCGTGAAAATCGGGTTCAGGCCGTAACCAAAGGGGGTCCGGTGCCCGGACCGGACAAGCGCTGCACAGAAGATGAAGTTGTTGCCGAACTGAGCTCCGGCATGACCATTGGAATCGGTGGGTGGGGGAGTCGGCGAAAGCCCATGTCACTCATTCGAGCGATCCTTCGTTCAGACCTGACTGACCTCACTATCGTCTCCTATGGCGGTCCTGATGTTGGCCTGCTGTGTCGCAGCGGCAAGGCCCGCAAGGTGATTTCCGGGTTTGTCTCGCTCGATTCGATTCCCCTTGAGCCGCATTATCAGGCTGCCCGGCAGAACGGAACGATTCAAGCTGCCGAATGGGATGAAGGCATGTTGTTGTTGGGCTTGCAGGCTGCTGCCTGGCGTGTGCCCTTTCTGCCCACTCGCGCTGGGCTTGGCTCGGATGTCATGAAGAACATGGCTGATCTGCGCACTGTTACTTCGCCTTATGCAACTGTTCTGCCTGGTCAGAACGTCGGGGGCGAGTTCGAAGAGTTGCTTGCCGTGCCAGCGCTAGAACTTGATGCCGCTTTGGTGCACCAAAATGCGGCCGACGTTTCGGGTAACTCGGTGTGGTTAGGCGAGGACCCCTTCATGGATGACTTGTTTGTGCGAGCCGCACAGCGTTCATATGTCAGTGCCGAGCGGATTCTGCCAACTACCGAACTTGCGGGTCTGGGCGATATTGCACACCTGAAAATTTCCCGTATGGATGTAACCGGCGTGATCGAAGCTCCCCACGGTGCACATTTCACCGAATGCCTACCTGACTATTCTCGGGATGAAGCGTTCCAGAAGCGGTATGCCGCTACGGCCAAGTCTGATGAGGCTTGGGATGAGTTCCGTGCTGAGTACTTAGATATCGATGAGGCCGGCTATCAGGCCAAGGTGAAGGAGTTGCAGGTATGAGCGACGTGAGCACACCTACACCTAGCAGTACTGCAGTGACTCGTGCAGATATCTGCGCCGTTGCGATTGCCGAGGCATTTCGTGGAGATGGCGAACGACTGTGCAATCCCATTGGCAACCTGCCGCTGATTGGTGGGCGTCTGGCCGCTGCAACATTTGAGCCGTATCTGGCCTTGACTGACGGCTTCTATACCCTCATGGACCCGCAGTCCCCTGATGAAGTGCCGCCGATTGCATTGCCAGAAGCAGAGCGTGTTGCGCAGCGAACCGTTGCTCATTGGAACCCGTACCGAGAGATGTTTGGCCTGCTCTGGCAAGGGAAGCGCCACGTCATGATGGGTGCAACGCAGATTGACCAATACGGCAACCAGAACATTGCCGCCATTGGTGACTGGGCTCAGCCACGGCGACAGTTGCTCGGGTTTCGCGGAGCGCCAGGAAACACCATTAATCACACAACGAGTTATTGGGTGCCGAATCACTCGCCACGAGTATTTGTCCCAGCAGTAGATGTTGTTTGTGGAATTGGGTATGACCGGGCACACGCGCTTGGTCCCGTTGCCTCTCGCTTCCATGAGGTCCGCCGTGTCGTGTCGAATCTTGCTGTGTTTGATTTTGAAGCCCTAGATGCCGAGGGAGTTCCAACGATGCGTCTGCGTTCGCTGCACCCTGGAGTCACCCTTGAAGAGGTACTCGAGGCCACTGGCTGCGATGTGGTGATTCCCGGTGATCTTGGTGAATCTCGCGGGCCAACCGAGCAGGAACTTGCGCAGATCAATCGCCTAGATCCGCGAGGACTTCGACTGAACGAGGTTCCGGAGTCGTGACTGACCTTGATCAAACTCTGGTAGTCAACTTCGACAGAACTCGCCCAGCAGCCCTGAGGACTGCGGCCTGTGAGTTGTTTGGTGTGGAGTACCCCATTGTGCAAACGGGGATGGGCTGGGTTTCGGGGGCGCAACTCACAGCAGCTACTTCTGCTGCTGGTGGGCTTGGGATCTTGGCTTCGGCCACTATGACCCTTGAGGAACTGCGTCAGGCAATCAAAAAAGTAAAGGCCCGCACTGACAAACCATTTGGTGTGAACCTGTTGCCGAACCAGCCGGACGCTGCGCAGCGACTGGACTTGATCATCTCAGAGCAGGTTCCGGTGGCCAGCTTTGCGGCAGCGCCCAAAGCCGATCAGGTGTCCAAGCTGAACGATGCCGGAGTAGTTACCATCGTCACAGTGGGGGCCAAGCGCCACGCAGAGAAGGTGGCGGCCATGGGAGTCAAGGCCGTGATCGCTCAGGGTGGCGAGGGCGGTGGGCACACAGGGACGATTCCTACTTCGTTATTGCTGCCGCAGGTTGTGGACGGGGTTGGCGGATCTGAAGTTGTTGTACTGGGCGCCGGCGGATTCTTTGATGGCCG
>CAMDLX010000171.1 GCA_945901935.1 Bifidobacterium breve
CGAGACCTGCCCGAGGATGAGCAGGAACTCGCCGAGTTTGTGGCCAAGCACACCGTGTTTGGTCGAGTAACTCCTCGGCAAAAACGCGCCATGGTCAAGGCACTGCAGTCGCAGCAACATGTGGTGGCCATGACGGGCGACGGCGTGAACGATGTGCTGGCACTGAAAGATGCCGACATGGGAATCGCCATGGGTTCAGGCTCTGGGGCGAGCCGGTCAGTAGCCCAACTGGTGTTGATGGACGACAAGTTCTCTTCCTTGCCGAGCGTGCTGGCCGAAGGCCGTCGGGTGATGAACAGTGTGGAGCGCGCCTCGAACCTGTTTATTTACGGAACTGTGTATGCCGTACTCATCTCACTGACTGTTTCTGTGGCCGGGGCGGAGTTCCCCTTCTTGCCAAGGCACCTAACATTGGTGCGTGCGCTCAGCGTGGGAATCCCGGGTGTGTTTTTGGCGCTTGCTCCTGATCATCGACGCTCACGTCCTGGATTTCTGCCTCGTGTCGTCCGCTTTGCAGTGCCTGCCGGATTGATCGCTGGTACGGCTTCACTGATCGTCTACTTCACAGCACTAGCAGCGCAGGGATCGAACCTGACAGAGTCTCGAACAGCGGCAACAGTGACGCTGCTTGGAGTCGGCTTAGCCATTTTGATACGGCTGACCGGAAGCCTTCCTTCTTGGAGATGGGCGCTGATTGCGGCGATGGGAGTGGGTGTGGTTCTGGCCCTAACTCTTCCATTTACGCAGACATTCTTTGACTTGGAGTATCCGCCGCAGTCGGTCTGGCAGGTCATGTTGGTGGTGGTGATACTCGCAGGTATCACGGTGCAATTTGTTCCCGTGGCAGGTGACACAGACGAAGCGCCCTTGCCCGCGAACACTGGTGCCTGACCTGCGGTAAGTTTTAGTGTCGTATCCGATACACAACATCACCCGAGAGGAATGAAGATGGCCTTTGAACTACCGCCACTTCCCTATGCCAAGGATGCCTTGGCACCACATATTTCAGAAGAGACTCTGGAGTATCACTATGGAAAGCACCATCAGACCTATGTAACCAACCTGAACAAAATGGTTGAGGGAACTGATTTCGAAAACTCCTCCCTTGAAGAGGTCATCATGGGCTCAGAGGCAGCCGTGTTTAACAACTCGGCGCAAGTCTGGAACCACACGTTCTACTGGAGCTGCATGGCCCCCGATGGCGGCGGCGCCCCCACCGGAGAGGTTGCCGAGGCAATCAATTCCGCATTTGGCTCCTATGACACCTTTGTCGAGAAGTTCAAAGAGGCGGCAACGACTCAGTTCGGCTCTGGCTGGGCTTGGCTCGTCGACGCAGGCTCTGGCCTTGAGATCATGAAGACTGCCAACGCAGATCTTCCGATGAAGCACAATGCCAAGGCCCTGCTGACCATTGATGTGTGGGAACACGCCTACTACATCGATTTCCGCAACGCCCGACCGAACTACATCAGCACGTTCGTAGACAGCCTGATCAACTGGGACTTTGTCGCTGCCAACATGGCTGCGTAGTTGATTTTGTTTGCCTAGACCTTGAGCAGTCGCTGAACCCTCACGGGTTGAGCGACTGCTCGGGCGTCAGGCATTCGCATTGTTCACACGTTCAGAAATTCCGAAGCCTGGGTGCACCAACTGCTCCCGCTCAGGTTTCGTTTGAACCGAGCAGTTCTTGATTCTGTAGGTGCAGATGTCGGCTGTTAGCGAGTCGCCTCCGTCAATCTGGGATGCGCAATACCGCTTCTTGTTGGCCGGCGTGGTCTGCCTAGTCACCGTGGTCGCCTTTGAGGCCATGGCGGTGAGCACCGTGATGCCAATCGTCGAGGATGACCTTGGCGATATCTGGCTGTACGGGTGGGTGTTCTCGGCGTTCTACCTTGGCACCCTGATCGGCGTCGTAGCAGGCGGCCATTCCGCCGATCGAACGCGACCAGTAGTTCCAATGATGCTGGGAATTGCGCTTTTTGTAGTTGGTCTTGTCATCGGTGGACTTGCCCCCGAGATGTCAGTGTTGGTGTTCGGTCGACTTCTGCAGGGGATTGGTGCAGGGGTGGTATCGGCTGTGTCCTATGTCTGTGTGGGGCGCGGATTCCCAGCCGTGTTACACCCGGCAGTATTTGCCGTGATGTCAACGGCTTGGGTTGTCCCCTCGCTGGTCTCGCCGCTTATGGCCTCGGTCATTGCCGACAGGGTGGGATGGCGTTGGGTGTTCTTGGGCCTGATTCCGGTCACCTTGGTGGTGGCGCTAGTCGGCGGCCGAGCAGTAGCAACTATTGGCGCGCCCGCAGAGACCCAGCAGGACAAAGCCGGCACTCCCACTGGCAGGGTCGTGATTCTGGCGCTTGGGTCGGCGCTGTTGCTCGGCGGATTAGGAATGGAGGCCATCTGGATTGGACTCATTATTGCCACGGTCGGCATGCTCATTGCTCTGCCTGCATTCATCCGGCTGACACCGCCCGGCACGCTTGCAGCCCGGCCCCGTCTTCCGGCTGCGGTGATTATTCGGGGAGTGCTCACCTTTGGATTTTTCGCAGCCGATACCTTCATTGCGCTGTCGCTCACCTCTGTGCGCGGCGAGTCCACCATCTATGCAGGAGTGGTGCTGATCTTCTCAACTATTACTTGGACAGCAGGTTCTTGGCTGCAGGCGCAGTACGGGCGTCGAATTGGTGGGGGCAAAATGGTGGGGTTGGGTGGGTTAGCGCAGGCCATCGGCGCAGTGGTCCTGGCTGCTGCATTGAGCTCGGTTGTGCCCGTCTGGTTCTGGATCCTCGGCTCAGCAATCATGGGGTTGGGTATGGGAATGGCCTACACGATGCTGTCGGTAGTCACCTTGGATGAGGCTGCGCTTGGCTCCGAGGGAGAGGCTTCTTCGGCCTTGCAGATGTCGGACATCTTGGGTGTCGCACTAGGAACCGGTCTAGCTGGAGTACTAGTCAGTCTGGGCGACCGAATGAGCCTTGACCCTTGGGTCGCACTCGCAGCGGTGTTTGCCATGTCGGCCCTTATGGGTGCGGCAGTTCTGGCCTTATCGCCCAGACTGTCTCGTCCCGTGGCCGTGCCTGGAGTGGTGAACTAGATCGGTGGCGGGGATTCAGAAACCTGTATCAAATTCTTGTAGAGCGCGTCGAAGATTCCGAGCAGGTCCTTTGCTCGATAGCCCAAATCGTGTACCGGTTTGCGATAGCCCACGGCCTCATTCAAGACAGTGCGCTGGGGAACGAACGGATGCCACACCGACTGCTTTCCCATCAGACGGTTGAGCGACTCCTCTTGACGATTGGCTTCGACCGAGGCAGAGGGGGATCGGTTCACGATAACCCCTCCGATATCTAGGTTGGGATTGAGTTCGCTCCACACCTCGTCGACTACCTCAAGAACTGCTTCAGCACCTCGAATAGACAGTGCCGACAACTCGACCACGAGGAACACCAAATCAGCAGCAGCTAGCCCGGAACGGGTGATCGGGCCAAGCGATGGCGCACAGTCAATCAGGACAAATCGGTAGTTGCTCGCAAGGGGCGCAACTGCCCGGCGAAGTCGCAGTGCGGACTCGGAGTCGGTTGCGTCACCTTCGCGATCGATCAGGTTTCGACTTGAGGGCAAAACATCGATTCCAGCACCCCATCCAGAGGTGACCGTCGCGGCTGCAGCTACGGCAGGGTCCCCAGTCCGCAGCACGTCGCCAACGGACAGGTATTCGTTGCTGGCCTCAACCCCTAGCGCCCATCCAGCACTTCCCTGCGGGTCAAGGTCAATGACCAAGCAGGGGTCACCCGCGCGCTGGGCCGCTGCAGCAAGGCCCAAAGTGATCGTGGTCTTTCCCACGCCACCCTTCTGATTCAAGATGGCTGACACGGTTCCCAAGGCCCATATCGTGCCACGTTGATGCCCGGAGCTAAAAAGCGGCAAGCAGTAGTGGGCTGACTTTGTTGCTCCCGGATGCAATCCTGTCAGCATGAGTTTTTCTGACAGTGCCGCCACAGCCCGCAGCGAGAACGCTGCTGAGCATGTTGGACCAGTTGCAGGATCGCGAGCGGGGGATGCCTATTTGGTTCAACCGGATGCGGGAGCCAGTCACGGGGTCTTGTTGCTGCATTCCTGGTGGGGACTGACACGGGGAGTGAAGGATCAGGTTGAGCGCCTTGCAGACGAGGGGTACACGGTGCTCGCTCCGGACCTCCTCGGCGGGGTCGTGCCACGTGATGCCGAACAAGCTCAGGAACTCTTAGCTGCCTCTGACCCGAATGCCACGGCGGCACTCATCATGTCGAGCCTGATTGCGTTGCGGGCGAACACGGCAGACCCCCAAGCACCTGTTTCAGTGATCGGGTATTCAATGGGTGCATCTTGGGGGCTTTGGTTAGCTACTCGGCTGCCGGCCGATGTTGATGCTGTAGTGGCCTACTACGGATCGCAAAACATTGACTTTGATGACTTGGCCGCACCAGTGCTTGGCCACTTTGCACAAAGCGATCCGTTGGTGAGCGAGGACGATCTTGTCGAGATGCACTCGCGCTTGCTGCT
>CAMDLX010000172.1 GCA_945901935.1 Bifidobacterium breve
GAATACCTCCTTCGGCAATACCGAACTCGTTGCGGACATAGTTGGTCTGCGCAGTATCCAGATCTAGCTGTGGCATCGCCGCCGGTGCCTGACCGGTGATAGCCCAGGTACGAAGCGCGGCCAGCGCTGAGCGGACCACATAGGTATGCGGCCCGGCATTGATTGGGCTTGAACAGTTAATGATGCCGAAGTAGACCGATGCCGGCGGTGTGCTCATCGCTGCGAAGAGCTCAGCATCGGCCACACCCGAACCATCATCTTTGTCTCCGATTCCCAAACTGTAGGCATCGGCATGGGCAGTTCCGGGAACTTCCCACCCTGCAAAGAAGGCAGTGTCAGGCTGACGGGCCCGCGCATATCCGAGCCCGGCTCCCACTAAGTCAGTCTCGGAAGAAAACACCAGCACGGGAACTTTGAGATCGGTTCGAGACAGGGTTGGATCCGGTGCCGGCACAGGGGTTGCAGGCTCGGTTGCTAACGGCGCACCCTTTGCAGCACGACTATGCACGAGGTACCCGTCATAGACATCGGCTAGCGGGGCAACGGCGTTGACATAGGTAGTCAGGCGGAATGCTGATTGTGACTCTCCTGCTGCGAGCACCGTTGTGGGCTCAAATCCTCCAAGGACCTTCAGAGCATCAAACCAAACTGCCGCACCGGCTTGGCTAAAGATGTCGTAGCTGTAGTCATCACCCGGATGCACCAGTGGTTCATAACGAACAGGGTCAGCATTCTTCAGTGCCAGCGAAGACCCGAGCGAACTGCCGCCGCCATAGATCCCAACTCGCTGAGCCGATACGCCGACCCATGCAGAACCCGAGCGAATGATCTCGGTATGGGTATAGGTCCAGTCCGGATCAGCATCGAGACCACCAGAAACGTTCAGCCACTCGACCACAATGGTGCCGTCAAAGTCTGCCTCGTTCGCTGGACGACGAACCACAATGCGGCTGGTATACGGAGCCGAAGCAGCTGGAGTAACAGACCACTCGCCATTTTCGGTAAGCGGCTGTGCCGAGGTATAGGCGCTTGCGTCACCAGAGATGAAGAACTCTTCTTGGGTATAGCCAACCGTAGAGAGATCAAACTTTGGTGGGCCCAACACAGCCTGACCCGAACCAGTGGTAATCGGCCCCTCTACTGCTGGGGTGGCAACTTTGGTCGGCTCGGGCGGGCCCGCGAGCGGTGCAACTGGCTTCTCGGTTGTCGTGGTTGAAGAACTCGCTGCGTCATCTTTGTTACTCGAACACCCTGCGGCCATTACTGAAACGGCTGCTAGGCACGCAATGACCACTAGCGGTCGAAACGATGAACTCTTCACTAGATGCCTCCTCGGCTTTGCGAACATTCCCCCCGGAACTACTGCCGGACTCTATATGGTCAATTCGGCAAGATGGCCTATCTGGAAGGTCTACTTGGCAAGTAGCTCGGCGCTCACTCGGCGACGATGGAACTCAACATCGCCAAACTCGCCAGCTAGCGCCCATGATCGCTTCATATACAAGTGAAGGTCGTATTCAACGGTGTAGCCAATGGCGCCGTGAACCTGCAGTGAGGCGGCCGCTGCACCCTTGGCCGCGGCAGAAGCCTTTGCCTTAGCCATAGAAACATGCAGAGATGCCTGCGGGTTACCCAAAGCCAACGAGTTGGCCGCACGCAGGACGAGCGGCTCTGCAAACTCGACTGCCAAACTGGCATTTGTAAGGTGATGCTTCACTGCCTGAAAACTGCCGATCTGCACTCCAAACTGCTTACGCTCAGTTGCATACAAAATCGTCATTTCGAGCATGCGTCGAGATAAACCAACCAGTTCTGCTGCAGCACCAAGAGCTGCGAAATCGAAGGCCGCCAGAGTTGCTGCCTGTGCTGCGGCACCCGTGAGCAAAGCAGTGGACTCACCTAGTTCGGCGGGCACTACAAAGTGAAACAGGTCCCTTGCACCATCCACGGACTGCACTCGCTCAAGTTGAAGGGAAGCGGGATCAACCAGATGCACCGAATCCTCTAGGCACAACAAGATCTGATCGAGCGAAGTTGCTGCAGGAATAAAGTTTGAAACAGCAACCACAGATGCGGGCCCCATGGATTCTGACTGAGCGGGGTTTGACTGAGCGGAGTTTGCGAACACACATCCCAAGCTGATCTCGCCTGCAGCAATCTGCGCCAAAAGCTCATCTGCCCGAGGCTCTGAACTCGAAGCATGCCGCAACAAGGTGACTGCAACTCCAGCGGTTGCAGCTAGAGGGTCCGGTAGCCCAGCCCAGCCAGCCTCGAGAAGCAAAGGGACTAGATCCTCCTCGGTCATAGCTAGGCCACCTTGGGCCTCGGGAACCATGATGCCGAGCACTCCCATCTCTGCAAGCGCCGACCATGCACCGGGCACTCGGCCATTCCCGCCGCCGGGCCCGCCACCGGCAGTTTCTGCGTCAGGCCAGGCGGCACGCAGTTCATCCGGGCCGCAGGTATCTGCGAGTAAGCCCCGGACCACGGCACGAAACTCAACTTGATCTTCTGTCAATGCGAATCTCATCTACCTACCGACTTCTCTCTAGTTGCTCTTGCTGTTCTTACTAATGCTGTGCTGACGAATGCTGTGCTGACGAATGCTGTGCTCATTACTTGCGGGGCAGGCCGAGTACTCGCTCCGCCACGATGTTTCGTTGAATCTCATTGGTCCCGGCATAGATCGGCCCTGAAAGCGCAAACTGATACCCCTTCATCCAAGGGCCATCCAACTCTGCTTCAGCCCCCAGCAGATCAAGGGCAACCTCGTGCAGGCGAACATCGAGCTCAGACCAGAAAATCTTGTTATACGAGGATCGAGCCCCCATCGAAACGCCCTCAACCACCCCAGTTACATCCGACAGGGTAAACAGGGAATAGGCCTCTGCATCGATCCAGGCATCGGCTACCGCATCAGCCATCTGCTGACTCAAGCCATCCCCCACACGCTCGCGTGCAAGGTCAACAAGTCGAGTTGCCGTTGCCTGAAAACGCCCCGGTGAGCGCAGGGTGAGTCCTCGCTCAGATGAGGTTGTCGCCATCGCAACACCCCAACCTTGATTGACCTCACCAAGGATTCCACCGCGCACCATCGTCTCGGCCGTGCCGTCATCGTCAGGGATGAACAGATCGTCAAAGAACACCTCAGCGAAACCCTCATCGCCATCAAGGCGACCAAACCCCCGGACAGTTACCCCATCTCCCTCGAGGGGAACCATGAAGTACGTCATTCCCTTATGACGCTCAGACTCGGGGTCAGTGCGGAACAGGCCAAAGAGGTAATTACAGAACGCTCCGCGTGTCGTCCAAGTTTTTTGCCCCGAAAGCCGCCAGCCTCCAGCAGCCTCATCTCGGGTTGCTTTCGACCGAACTCCAGCAAGGTCAGACCCCGCATTTGGCTCTGACCAACCTTGACACCACAAGTCCACAGCTGAAGACATCCGCGGCAAGTAGTAATCCTGTTGAGCGGCTGTACCAAACTCAAAAATGGTGGGAGCCAACAAGAAGATGCCGTTCTGCGTGACCCGCTGCGGGCCTCCAACTCGGTAGTACTCCTCTTCGAAGATCAGCCATTCCCACAGGCTGGCATCCCTGCCGCCAAAGGCCTTTGGCCATGACACCACTGACCACTGATCCGCCGCCAAGCGGTATTCCCAGTCAAGATGCAGCGCAAAACCCTCTTTGGTGTCACCTGAAGGCAGCGCAGGTGTTGGCACGTTTGACTCAAGCCAAGAGCGAGCCTCGGTTCGAAACGCTTCTTCGGATTCACTCCATGTCAGATCCACCGACACACTCCTTTGTTGTCTCTCGTTCTGTGCCGTCCTGCTCTACAAACCTATGCCGAGCAGTTATCGGCAATTCGTCACTCGGAAGCACTCAGTCTTTCGAGGCACTCTTCGGCCTCGGACATGATGCGTTCAAGCAGATCCGCCACCTTGGGAAGATCCTCAATTGCGCCAACAACCTGCCCCGTTGGCAGGATTCCAACCTGTGCATCGCCATCGACCATGGTTGCCTTGGTCATCATGGGAGCATTTGCAGCAAGAGCAACTTGAGCCCAAGTCAGTTCCTGATCCTTCTTCATTTCAAGGCCCGTCTTGACGAGCGCCGGCAAGGAAATTCCGGCCTGGCGGGCGAACTGCAAGGCATTACCCGCCGCACGCGGAAAGCGCAACAGCCCGGGTGACTTCTCAAGTGCATCGATCATGGCGGTGCGGATCACTCTTTGAGGCGCACCGTCGATTGCAGTGGTCACCACTGTTCCAGTCAGTGGGGTTTGCATATAAATCTCTGTGATCGAATCAGGGACTTGGCTTTCTGCGGTCAGCAAGAAGCGGGTACCCATAGCCACACCATGCGCACCGTAGGACAGAGCTGCAACAAGTCCGCGGCCATCAAAGAATCCGCCGGCGCCCAGTACAACAACTTCAGATCCGCCAACCCCGTCCACAACCTGCGGCAGCAATAACGAAGTAGGAATCGTCCCTGTGTGCCCACCGCCCTCGCCACCCTGAGCGATCACGGCCTTGACTCCCAT
>CAMDLX010000173.1 GCA_945901935.1 Bifidobacterium breve
CCGGTTCGCTACCACGATGTGCGCAGGATTCTTGAACTTTCCCAACCAGACTTCGTTGAGTTCCACCTGTCCTATAAAGACCTTGAACTCAATCCGGCCGCCTTCTTGGAGGACCTTCCAGAGTGTGAACTTGCAGTACACAGCCCGGACTTGTTCTCGGGTGACCATATTCTGAATCTTGCGAGTGCCGATCCCTCTCACCGAAAGAGATCGTTAGAGGAACTCCGTAGAACAATCGATACGGCAGCCTCCCTCAGCCAGTACTTCGCTGGTCCCGAGCATCCTGTACTGGTGGTGAGCATGGGCGGATTTACAGCAGACCGGGCCGTTCCAGTTCACGAGCGTCCAGCGATGTATGAGCGGGTGATAAGCGCCCTGCAAGAGATTGATCATTCGCCGGTTCAGATTCTCGCTCAGACTCTGCCACCTTTTCCTTGGTACCTAGGCGGACAGCTTTTTTGCAACCTGTTCGTAGACCCGCACGACACTGTGCAGTTCTCGATAGACGCGGGAATTGGTCTTTGCCTAGACGTGTCACACACCAAACTCGCCGCGAACTATCGGATGGCCGCATTCTCGGAATGGGTCGAGATTCTGGCACCTCGCACCAAGCATCTTCATGTGGTTGATGCTGCTGGAGTCGATGGAGAGGGTCTGCAGATAGGGGAGGGGGAAGTCGACTTTGCATCATTGGCAATCCAACTCGACAGGTTGTGCCCTGAGGCAGGCTTTATTCCCGAGATTTGGCAAGGGCATCGAAATGATGGCGAGGGATTCTGGATTGCGCTGGATCGCCTCGAGCAGTGGATGTGAGTCAGGTGGATGTGCTCGCAGTAATTCCGGCCCGTGGGGGTTCTAAAGGTCTCCCCGGCAAAAATCTTGCGGAACTCGGGGGCGTGCCTCTTATCGTGTGGTCAATTCGTGCTGCCCTCGATTCTGAGCTTGTAACCCGCGTTCTAGTCACTACAGATAGTCAGGAAATTGCAGCCGTGGCAAGCGCAGCAGGCGCTGAGGTCCCATGGCTGCGTCCAGCAGATCTTGCTCAAGACGACACTCCTGACCTCCCAGTTTTTCTCCACGCACTAGGTGAGCTCTACCCCGATACGGATGAACCTGAATTTGTTATCCATCTTCGGCCAACTGTCCCGCTGCGACCAGCAGGCATGATCGACCGTTCCATCAGGATGCTTCGAAAGCGGCCCGAGTGTGATTCACTCCGGTCTCTCAGTCCGGCTGCAAAGTCGCCATTCAAAATGTGGAGTTTGACCGAGGACGGGGTGATTGAGCCGCTCGTTGGCACCTGGGATGAGGAGTGGTTTAACCAGCCACGTCAGGCCCTTCCCGAAGCATGGGTGCATAACGGCATGATTGATGTGATCAGGCCGGCAGTCATCCGAGGAGGATCTATGAGCGGCAGAAGGATCCTCCCCTTATTTGAGGATTCGATTCCGGTCGTTGATATCGACACTGCGGCGGATCTCGCTCGAGCAACTGAAATCCTGAATCTTCACCAATCCAAACTTCTCGGGGAGGGATAACTTCTCTCTAGAAGCCGGTGATGTTGGTGATTCTGCTGAGTGACTCAGACAATCAGGCGACCGGGCAGGACTGATAGCCCCGCCGTATTCTGTACTTCCTAAAACCCAGATTGCTCAAACAGGTTTTGCTATGGCCCCTGCATAGGAGTTGTCGTCTGACTTGGCCCAAATTAACGGGCTGACTCCTACTTTTTCCGCAAATTCCAGGAAGACAAAATCATCATTGATGTCATCCGAGAGAAAAAGTCCTCCGGGTGTGGTGGCCTCCCACAAAAGTGGATAGGCGAACTCTCTACCCGAGCGGGTCTTGTCAGAGTCATAGTGCACAAGATCAAACGACGCGCCTCGCGCGATCGCACGGGGAATGCCCCGCCGATCCGGCAACTTGAGCAAGCTCCACCGACTGCGCAAGCTCTCGGGGACTGCTTGGCCTACATATGAATCGTCAGTGCTGCCCCGGTAGGGCATATCAATGCTCGTCAGGTGTCCTGAGGCGGTTGCATTCATTGCAAGCAGGATCGCCAAACTCGACATTCCGTGGGCCACCCCAGTCTCGAGGACGGATTCCGGCTTTAGTTGCTGACAGATCGAGTAAAGAAAAGCACTATCTGCCGCTCCTGCGATGGTGATTCCCTTTTCAGCTAGGCGCTTTCGAGCATCTTGGTATTGCTCAAATTCGGTGACGTCGACTAGGCGAATGCCGAGTTCTTCTAGCGCCTCTTGTTTGGGGACTGCGGCCTGATGACAGCTAGTCGTGGCGGCACCTCGCTCATCGGGAACTGGGTCGCGGAACTTATTTACAACCGCACGGCCAAACTCCCCCCACATGACGGGCCGCTTTGCATAGAAACTGACTGATTGCAGCAGTGACGAATCCAAGTCTTAAGTCCTTCCCAACTGAAGGATTCTTACGCTACCACTGGAGGTTTCTGCCTGCGCTGTCATCGGCTGCTTGCAGTTGCTGAGAAGCCGGGAAGACTTCGGTTTAGGAGGTCAATCGGCCAGGCAGGACTGCACGACAATTCCGAGGAGCCGCCGTGCCGACTAGCTGTACTGAGCCACCCTCTGCGTTAATCGGGAAGGATGAACTCGTTGACCTGATCTGTGAGGATGTGATCGTGACAGCAGTAGTTGATGCCGAGGTCAGCTTGAGCAGGGCTGCTTTACCAGCAAGGTCGACCTGAGCACCTGTGAGCGTGACAGTTCCTGCTGTCTTTGAGCCAAGTGCCATCCAGATGTTCTTGGGTCGGATCGTGTCATTGATAAAGCTTCGTTCGACAGCTACGCCCTCGAGCACTGCAATCATTCCAGCCCCCTCCCAAGTGGACTCAATGGAGGTAACTGGTCCCTTCAGGAATGAGCCACCGTTCTTCGGCAGGCCAGACTCGGAGCAGCGCATCAGCGTGGTTTGTGAACTGCTACCCGTTTGGATGAGGGCGCAGTTGATGGCGGATACGGCCTTGAGGTCGTGTCTGCCGGTCGAAGCTGGGGTGCCGTTGACGTAGATCACGTATCGATTCCAGTCCAAGCCCGTGATGGTGTCTGCATTCAGGTTCAGGTGGGGGTGGATGTACAGCCCGATTGAGGAGTACTTCGAGTTTGCAGGTGCTCGCAGGATGGTGTTGCGCAACTCAAGTGCCCCCGACCCTCCGTGCGACTCAAAGAAGGCAATGCCATCGACCCATCCGCTCAGATCGCAGTCGGTGACTTCGAACCTGCCGCCACCAGAGCGGATGATTCCACTGCCGTAGCCGCCAGTAATGGTCACGTTTCGAACCACCAGACTCGAGTTCCAAGTCCGGTACAGCTGCCAAGAGATTCCGCCCATGATGTTTTCGGTCGCAGGGTCCCAATTGGTCGTAGACGGACCTTCAATGCGCAGGTTTTTGATTTCTAGCTGCGAGCCATCACGAAGGGAATCAGCGTTGAGTAGGTGTGCAGTTGGGGGCTTTGAACCAGCAACTCGCAGGGTTGTTCCATTGCCCTCAATCCGCATGGACTTGCTGATGCGCAAGGTGGTTCCCTCGGGCAAGTCGATGACTCCACCGGGGAAGACACAGACATCCGTTGCTGAATCCAGCAGCAGCTGCAGATACGCAGCTGTCACCACAGTCGGAACCGCAGGCGCCGCAGTTGTAGCGGGTCCTGCCAAGCGAGCAGAAACTAGAGCATTCCTTGGTGCAGCTGAGCCGGACGGCAGACTTGGGTCTACCCCTGAATCTGAGATGGAACCGGCCATTGGCGCACAGGCGGCAGTGCCGAGCGCTGTGGCAGTCAGGCCAAGTACTTGAAGAAAGCGCCGACGCTCAATCCGCTCACTCTCGAGCCTCCAGCCGCGGGGCTTTGGCAGCTGATTGGTCCCCGTTGTGTTGTGTGTCTGAACCCGCATCTTGCACCACTCCTTAGAGAGTGCATCGACGCAAAATCAGGATTGCTTGAGAAAACCGACCCAATTTGGTTCATTCGACTCACCGCCGGAATGGCGCGGGCTTAGGCGAAGGGGTTGGTCTGCGGACCACCCGTATAAGGAGGCGGGGTCCCTGTCGCCTCCTCAGAGCGCTCAGAGATGTGTCCTGATTCTGTAGGCAGCTGCCCAACCTCTTGCGGCTCAACCTCTTCGGGCCGAATCTCTTCAGGCCGAACCGCTTGCGGGGCCGCAGGCTGATTCATGTTGCTCGTGGTTCGGCCTCGTGGCAGCTTCAATGATCGAGATCGTGATGAGGGCATTGCTGCCAGCACTGGGTCTTCCGCAGGGTCGTTGCTGTCGTCGGTGTCGTCAAGTTCGCCTGGTTCTACGCGGTCTGCATCAGACCCCGCAGCAGAAACTAGATCCTTGGTCAGGGTTAGGAACGCAAGACCAAAGGCAAAGGGCACTGCCACGATCCGCAGATTGGCATAAAACATCTGGGCCACAGCCCAAGCAATCCATGCAATCGCAAACGCACGACCGGGGCCAGCCCGTTTGGCT
>CAMDLX010000174.1 GCA_945901935.1 Bifidobacterium breve
TGACCGCAGACATATCTGTGACCGCTATTGTTTCTCTAACCGCTACCGCATCTCTGACTGCAGCCATAGCATCGTCGCCAACTAGCTCAACCTTGCCGGACTGCTCGGAATCGATCAGATTCGCCGAGCCTGCATCCCGACAGCCGAATGCTTGGGCTTGGCCAGCCATCAACTGAACAAGCATGAGTTCCTGTGCCTCGCAGGGTCCGACCCCCTGCCCAGACACGACTACCGGAACTCCAGCGGCCGACAAACACAGAGACAAAGCCACACGCGGCCGCAGCAGATTTTGAGCAAACGCAGAGGCGAGGTTGCCGCCGCCAACAAAAAATGCCATCTGGTAACTGCCCAAATCCAGCAATGGCGGGGTGGCCTGAGCAGCAGAAATCTGTTCTGCCGTTACTTGCCCTTGGCTCAGATCAGCACCGCTGCTGAGTTCCTTAGAGCGCAACCCGGTCCAAGCCTGAAGCACCGTCCCGATCCACACCACGGGTTGTCCGCTCATTTGTGGAAGTGCCCGATCTGAAATCATCTCGATTCGACAGTCTGGGAATGCTCGGCGAATCCGCCGCACAGCACAGGCGCTGATTGCATCATCGCCAATATTGCCGACCCCACCTGGAGCCACCACCAAGATTCGGGGCCCGCTCGGAGATGGCTCAACGGGTTGAGACGCAGTAGTCAGAGGAATGCCTACTCGGGCTTCGGCGCTAGCAGATGCCCAGAGAATGCCAGTGGCCGGATGTGCACCGAACAACAGGAACTGCTCAAAATCTGGGTCGTCATACAAGTAGCGGCGGGCGATCCGATTCTCGACACTTTTGTGATCGGCTGCAGTAGTGCTGTTACGCAGCATCGTCTTGCGGTAGTAGCCCAACACGGCCGGAACAAACGCCACTGGCTTTCCTTGTCGAAGCGTTCGCAGGAGCAGTTCAAGATCATCGGCAACACCTGCGAGTTGCGGGTCAGTTGAGTAGCCACCGGCATTCAACACAGACTCAACATCGATGATGGCCATCGAATCGAAGCAGTACCCATTGCGAAGGCTGCAGGGAGATGGTGCGTAGGCGAAAGCATCCCACTGTGTCCGAATCCCAGCGGCAGACTCGGTTGAAGCCAACACATGCCCGAAGGTGATAGTGGCTCGGTGTGTCGCAGCCACTTCGTACACCTGGGCCACACCTGCGGGAGACAACCGATTGTCGGCGTCAAGAATGACAGCATGAGTGGTTGGGCATACGGCGAGTAGGGCATTACGCGCCCGAGTCAGGCTGAGGTTTACCTCTGAGCGAATAACACGAATCCTGGAATCCTCATTCAGGGATTCAAGCAGCGTCGCAGTCTCGTCGTTCGACGCATCGTCAAAAATCAGGATCTTCCCCGCAAGATGATCTGGTAGCAACTCGAGTGATCGCTGCGCCGAGTCGATTGCCCTTCGCAGCCATGCCCCATGGTTCCAGGTAATGATCATCACGCTCAGGCCTTCGACTCTGAGTGTTTGTGCGGGTAACCCTGCAATCAATTCGGCCAGTGCAGCATCCCGACTCGGGGCGAGCGTTGCTTCAAGGTCTACCCCAGCTGCGTGGATTGCCTGAGAAACCAAGCTAGAAGAACTCACCTGCAAGGAATGCAACTGCGCAAGCAATTCGGACTGCTGTTCGATGCGTTGCAAGAGCGGCTGCAACTGCGCCGTTTGGCTCTCTCGTGCCCAGGCAATCTCGGATTCGATGCGCTGCAAGCGAGCATGAAGCGACTCGAGGAGCGCAGTCGTTTCTCCGGCTGTGGCCAAAAGCGAATGACTCGCTGAATCAAGATGCAGTGAGACCCGGTCGATGCGTTCAGTGCGCGCAGGGATTCCCCGCAGACGCGACAGCCAACCCCTCAGACGACCCTGGCCACCCTGGCCGCTCACGCCGCGCCGGCCGCTCACGACGCTGCAGTCTTCGCTAGATAATCGGAAGTAACCGGCGCGCTGAGCACAGCGAGTTGAACCGCTGTCCGAAAGATCTGTTGGAGTTCTTCATCAGTCGGAATTCCCTGCTCAATCTGCTGCATGCCGCGCAGTAACGGCCAGGCCCACGCGGGAAGCTCAGATCTCACAAGTTGTAGCTGTTCTTCAGGCATGAATTGAATGGGCGCACAACCATGCTCGATTGCCTCGGCCAAACGAATGCCATCGAGAATCGCATCCTCGCTGAACCAGCAGCGCAGTTTGGATGCGCTCAAGAGCCTAGAAACCGCACCCGGTGGCACACCAGAAATCTCTGCATCAACAATGAGGACTGCACCCGGCAACCAGTGATCTGTCAGCTCAGCAGCTAACTCAACTGACCCTGAACCCTTGCGGTCAGCCAGACACCAGTCGATAGGTCGTTTCATATCCACACTCAGCGCGCATAACGCATGACGTTGCTCGAGTGGCAGCGGAATCTTTCGAGCGTTGCTACCCCAACCAACCAACTCTTGCGGGCTGAGTGGAACCCCGGCTGTAGCAAATCTTGCAGCAGGGTCGAGCCCGGCGAGGCCACGTCGCTCACCGTTTGCGATCCGGGAGAGGTAATCCTCCCAAGCTTGCCTGAGGACAACATGATCCTCGCCAATGGCGTCGACGACTTGCCCCAAGGCCACTGCCGGACTGGGTCCGCCAAGTTGACGAATCGCCTCGGGGTTGAACGGTTCATCAAAGGCCGACTCGACAAGGTCACCCGCGCCGAGCAATTCAAAACAGGTCATGGTGTGTAGGCACTTCAGACACCTTCCGCAGTTCCTGCGCGTATCGCCCTCCCAACACACTTTGAGCGCCACTGCTAGATCCGGTCGAGTTGCGACAACAGCGGCCTTTTGCACCCGACCCAACTCTGGGTGAACTGCAACTACCTGAGTCGTAGCGGTTGACCACATCGGATCGAGTCGAGCGCTGCTGCCATGCGGGCCATCGTGGGCCGGGTCAACAGACTGAGAAATGCTGAGTCTTTCCAACATGGGGCCCAGAACAAGTGCGGTCCCGAGTAGCACTGCCCCGTGCGTCTGCCCCCACGGAAGAAACCGGTCGGCCTCGTCTCGGAGATTCGTCCTGAGTCGGATCAACGGCAGTCCCACCGAGTCAGCGACTGCTTGTGTGTCGGCCCATATTTGAGCAGCGAGCTGCGGCGAGTGATTCGGCTCGAGGCCATCAATACCAATGAGCTGCGTGACTGCTGGCGCAGACCCATCAAGCGCAGCAACTAGCGATGCGGTTGAATCGATTCCGCGGGTGAAGAGCAGCCCTGACTGCCCATGTTCCCCGGTGGGCACTGGGGCTGGGTCCACAGCTACCTGAATGTTTGGAACAGACCAGCCCCACCATTCGGCAAAGAGTTCTGCAGCCGACCGCAGGCCATCAAGCTGCGCCGTTGAAATAGCTTGGTCGATCTGAAGGTCCTCGCCCAAGAACGAGCAGAGCATCGTGGCGAGCGGCAAAAAGGGAACCACGCTTGGAGCTACAAACCGAACCAATTCCGAGGGCGCACTAATTTGCCAGGATCGCTCTTCGCCAGAAATGACCACACCACAGGAGAGCCGAACCTGGTCCTGATCAAGAGAGAGACTTGGCTCTGAGACTCGCACGGTCGAAAGCTAGCAGCGCTTAGTCAGCAATCAGTCAGCGATCAGTCAGCGATAACCGTGCGACCGAACGGCCACAGGGCAAGCACACCAATCTTGAACGACTGAATTGCAAACGGGATTCCGATGATGGTGATGCACAACAAAAGTGCACTGGTCATCGAGGCAAGAAACAATCCCCATCCAAAAAGTAAGAGCCAGATCACATTGAACACGGTCTCGAGCACGGTTGAACCCTCATCAGTGGCAACCACGGTCCGCCCGAACGGCCACAGAGAAAAACCCGCCAGCTTGAATGCCTGAATGCCAAACGGAATCCCAACAATGGTGATGCAGCAGACAACCCCTGCGAATGCCCACCCCAAGGCCAACCAAAAGCCAGCAAGAACAAACCACAAGATATTTCCGATTGTCTTCACCGCTCGAGGCTAGCCCCAACCATGCGATCTCTGTCCTTGAATGACGCGTTTCGGTAGGGGTTCCCTGAATGGTGACCTTCGGCCCTACTAGGGGACGGAATCCTCTTGCACTCTTGCAAGATCCAGCATTCTGCTCTGAAGGGAACTTGTGAATAACCCAACTACTGCTGCCAACCGTCGATCTTGGGCGCTCACCACTGCAGTGATTACTGCTATCTATGTATTTGGAATAGGCATCATCGTGGTGGCCGCATTGATGGCATCAAATGGCGGAGGGAGTTCTGCAACTGCTGAATCAGCAGCAACCACGGTGGATGTCTCTCTGAGCGAGTTCAAGATCTCGGGCACACTCACCGCACCGGCGGGTGAGGTCAGCTTGAAGGTGACCAATGCAGGAACAGTGCAACATAACCTGAGCGTTGAAGGCACCGGGGCAACGACCAAGATGC
>CAMDLX010000175.1 GCA_945901935.1 Bifidobacterium breve
AGCTTGCCTTCGGCAGAGCGCCAAGACTCGACTAGGTCTGGGTCCTTGGCGTAGGGCACCTGATAGGTCTGCAGCCCGTCCATTTTGCTGGTGAGCAGACCCGGTCGGTCAATGAGATAGATCCGTGCAGCGGCTTGCTCTGCACTCAGACCATCTTGTTGCATGGCCAGGCAGATCAGGTCGGCGATGCCTACTCCGGCAGAGCCGGCACCAACGACCACAATCTGCTGATCCGTGAGCGACCCACCCGAGACGCGCACTCCCGAGAGCGCACAGGCCAACCCAACTGCTGCAGTTCCTTGAATGTCATCGTCAAAGGTGCAGAGTTCTTTTCCGTAGCGTGCAAGAATCCCCCGAGCCTGAGGGGCAGCGAAATCCTCCCAATGAAGAATGGCATTCGGGAACCGCTTCGCGGCTCTGGCCACGTAGGCGTCGATGAAGTTGTCGTACTCCTCGCCGCGAACCCGAGCGTGCTTCAAACCAAGATACCGAGGGTCAGTTAGGAGCGCCTCTCGGTTGGTGCCAACGTCAAGGCCCACGGCGAGCACACGCCTAGGGTCGATTCCTGCGGCCACCGTGTAGACAGCCAACTTGCCGATCGCAATGTCGATTCCACCAACACCCCAGTCTCCGATGCCCAAAATCGCCTCGGCGTCTGATGCGACGATTAAGTCAACATCATCTGCTTCAAGGCCAGTGGCCGCTAGACACCGGTCAATATCTTCCAAGTTCTTGACGTTCAAGTACACACCGCGTGGTCGACGAAACATGTGACTGAATTGTTCAATCGCAGTCCCAACCGTCGGTGTGTAGACAATGGGAAGCATCTCTTCAATGTGTTCGCCAAGTAGTGCGTAAAAAAGCACCTCATTCGTATCCTGCACTCCGGTGAGAAATACCCATTTCTCAATATCGGTCTCAAAAGCGAGAAACTCTGAATAGCTGCGAACGAGTTGTTCCTCAAGTGACTCAACTGCAGTCGGCAACATGCCATGAAGGCCAAGGTCGCTACGTTCTTCCAAGGTGAACCCTGGCCCGCGATTGATCTGAGGGTTATTTAATACGTCCATTCCACGAGCATGAACGGTGATTGATTCGGAGCCGTCAGCGCAACGCTCGATTGAAAAGTGCCTTGAAGCCATAGGGCTAAATCCTTTGCAGAAGATGTAGCCGAAACGTATCAGTACTTGCAGTCCTTCTGCATTTAGGAACCACTGCCGAGGTGAAACCTGTCAGAATTCAATGACGCGACTTCCTTCGCGCTTCCCTCACTCAGTCAGGAAATAGATTGATCCAGAAAATTGGCTCCAAATTGTTGTGGCTCATGGTGCTCTTAGCGCTTGTGACTGCAGCCCTTGCTCTGATCAGCCCATGGTATTTGCTAGCTGAATTGCTCTTTGTCCCGTTGGTTCTCTTGGGGGTCTGGGACTTCACTCAGAAGCATCACAGCATCCTGCGCAACTTTCCGATTCTGGGACACTTTCGCTTTGCCTTAGAAGACATTGGGCCCGAGTTGCATCAATACCTTGTCGAGGACAACACCGACGGCAAGCCGTTTGATCGGGACACCCGCTCGCTGATGTATCGCCGTGCCAAGGGAGTGGCAGACGAAAAGCCCTTTGGAACCGAGAAGGATGTCTACGACCCGGAATACGCCTGGATGGCGCACTCGATTGCCCCACACCCAGTAGTCGAGAATGCCGGTCAGAATATGCGTATCACCATCGGCGGCCCCGATTGCACGCAGCCCTACTCCTCCTCAATTCTCAACATCTCGGCGATGAGCTTCGGTGCCCTCGGAAGCGCTGCAGTTCAAGCAATGAACCTTGGCGCCAAAAAGGGTGGCTTTGCTCACGACACCGGCGAGGGTGGTATCTCTCGCTACCACAGGGAGCATGGCGGGGATCTGATTTGGCAGATCGGCACTGGCTATTTCGGTTGCCGTAACGAACAAGGTGGCTTCGACCCTGATCAGTTCGCGGCGCAGGCGACAAACCCCCAGATCAAGATGATCGAAATCAAGTTGTCCCAAGGCGCCAAGCCCGGACACGGCGGAATCCTGCCGGCAGCCAAGGTGACCGAAGAGATTGCAGAAGCTCGCCAAGTTCCGGTGGGTAAGACGGTGTTCTCTCCGACCTATCACCAGGCTTTCTCAGATCCAAAGGGGCTCTGCGCGTTTATTGGAGAACTCCGAGAACTCTCGGGTGGTAAGCCAGTCGGGTTCAAGTTGTGCGTTGGTCACCCTCTCGAAGTTATGGCGATTGCACACGCCATTATCGACACAGGCATTTGTCCCGACTTCATAGTGGTGGACGGCGGCGAAGGCGGAACTGGTGCAGCCCCGCTTGAGTTCTCTGACTCAATGGGATTCCCCCTTCAGCCTGCGCTGGTGTTGGTGAACAACATCATGGTCGGGGCTGGCATACGCGACAAGATGAAAATCGGCGCAAGCGGCAAGATGGTGACTGCTTCGGCAATCGCAAGCTCAATGGCACTTGGTGCTGACTGGTGTAACTCAGCCCGTGGATTCATGTTTGCAGTTGGCTGCATTCAGTCCCAAAAATGCCAGACCAATACCTGCCCCGTGGGAGTCACTACCCAGAACCCCAAGTTGCAGCGGGCGCTCGTGGTACCCGACAAGGCAACTCGGGTGCATCAGTTCCATGACAACACTGTTGGTGCGCTAGCCGAGATGATTGCGGCCATGGGACTTGATCACACTTCGCAGCTTGATCCGTCCATGATTTTCAAGCGTTTTGGCGGCGGCCAGATTGAGAACATCAGCCACCACTATCAACTCCTCACTACCAATTGCCTCGTTGATGGCACAGCACCGGAGCTGTCACAGCTGGGCTGGGACGCCAGCACCTCTGATAACTTCATGCCGCCTGGGCTGCCTCAATCTGGCGTTCCCCTTACTGCTGCTCAGTAAATTGCTGGAGCTCCCCCCTATTCCTCTGAACCGACGGGCATTCGCACATGATTGATCTTGCAACCTACGTTCCCATGGGGGACAAGAAGAATTCGGGATTCTTTGAGGAGTACCTACCCAAAGTCTTTGATCGACGGGCCGAGTCTGGATTACCCGAGATCGTGGACCGCATGGCAGCTGTGGTTGTGCAAGTGGAGCACGGAGACGCAATCAGCTACATCGCAGAGCTTGCGCTCATGGGACCGTACCGATTGGTTGATGCGCGCCTGACTGATACTCACAAGGTGTATCTGCTGCAATCCCAGCCGGACTACCCGCGCATGATTCTGCTTGAACCGCTGACGGCGACATTCGAGGACGAGGTAACTCGATGGAACATGTTGTACCCGCTCTCCGCGGCTAAACCCAACGCCCGATACATCGGCGAGATCTACCAGGCAACCTCTGCGAAGGCAGTTCGCAATGCTCTCGAGCCGCAGGGTGTTCGATTTGTCTATGCCGGTGAGACTGTAAACCCGTTCTACTGCAGTGAGCATTTGAGCTTTACCTTCCTGTCGGACTTTACCTACAACCGAGTTGGCTACGTGGATGTCCCGCTCGACACGCTCGAAGGGCTCAACCTTGGCGACAAACTGCAGATCTCTGCAGAGAGTCAATCGCTGATCGAGTCGGCAGCTTCGCTTCAGGCCGAGCATGGTGTTGCAGACAAAGTGCTCGGTATTGATCACCTCGCGACCAGGATTCTGGCCGGCGAACGCGAGGATGCAATCCTTGAGTACCTGACGATGGTTCCGTACTACTTCTGGGGTGCATACAACATCACCGAGATGAACTCATCGACCAACGTGACACGTCACCCCGATGTTCCTGACGACAAGCTCAGTCCCGCTCGAGTCTTTACGGCCAACAACACGCCAGCCATCGTGAACTCATTCGAGAATCTTCCGATGCCCACCGAAGACTTTGTGCGCAACTTTGGTCGACGGATGCATCACATTGCCTATGAGGTTGGCGATGGCGATATCAACGAGATGAAGAATGTGGACTACGTGGTGAGCGAACTGACCAAGCTAGGCACCCCGTTCTTGGCTGATGTTGTCGGTGAATGCAAAGACGAGCCCAACCTGAAGCAGATCTTCTCGAAGAGCTCGCCCTACTCGCTGCTGATTACGGAGTACGTGGAGCGTTGCCATGGCTACGAAGGGTTCTTTACACGAGACAATGTTGCTGCGCTTACGGCGGCGGCCGGCGCCTCGGAACGCTTCGAACACGGTCAGGTTTTCGATTGAGTCACGCTCGCTCTCGGGCTAACTACTCTCGGGCTAACTACTCTCGGGCTAACTAGATGGCCTCGGCAGCCTTCTGGGCTGGCGTTGGTTCCTCGGCGCTAGTTATTGGCGCGCTGATCGGGTTCTTTGTGCCTGTCTCTGCGCGTGTGCTCGGTTTGA
>CAMDLX010000176.1 GCA_945901935.1 Bifidobacterium breve
CCCATGCGTGCGAATTGGATCAATCATCGCCGGACTCGAAGTTCCGCATTGCCACGTTCACTTGGTGCCGATTGACCATGAGTCGGACCTGAATTTTGCCAACGCTGACTCTGCCGCAAGTGCCGATGACCTCGACCAGGGCGCCGAGCGACTCCGCTCGGCACTACGAGAACTTGGTCACCCCGAAGTCTCTGAGTAGTCCTGCTCTGAGTAGCCCTGCCCTGAGTAGTCCTGCTCTGAGTAGTCCTGCTCTGAGTGACTGGCCGGGGTTCCCAGGTCTTGCTGGGCCACGGCCCTACAAGGCATTGATGAGTTGCTCGCCTTGATTGCGGGCGTTATTCACCTCTGTTGAAACGGCGAAGTACTCGAGCACATCCTCATCTGCTGGTACCAGAAGTCCCTCTAGCGATTCGCGCTGTTGTTCCTGCGGGGACAACCAGTGTTCCCAGCTTTCTCTGGGCAGAATGACCGGCATTCGGTCGTGTAGCGCAGAGATTGTCTGGTTTGCTTGCGTGGTAATAATCGTGCAGGTCCGCAGTACCGAATCCTCTGCCCCTTCTGCATGATCACCTCGCCACTCCTCCCACAGTCCAGCGAAGGCGAGAGGTTCTTCTGCCGAGGAGTAAATGAAGTAGGGCTGTTTCGTCTTGGACTCTTTCAGGTTCACCCACTCGTAAAAACCGTCCACCGGAATAATGCATCGGCGCTTAGCAAACGCCGAACGAAACGAGGGCTTCGTAGCCACAGTCTCGCTTCGGGCATTAATCATCCGCACGCCGATGGACTCGTCCTTTGCCCAAGAGGGCACCAGCCCCCAACGACAAGCTGTCAGCACCCGAGACTCCCCCCGTTCGAGTACCACGCGCACTAGTGCAGTGGGAGCAACGTTGTAGCGGGGTCCGGCCTCGAGTAGCTGCTCCTCAACTGCATCTAGGGAGAAGAAGTCGGCAATGCTCAACGAGGTGGAGGTAGAAACAAACCGACCGCACATGCGCTCAATCTAGGCGGCCAAGTAGAGAAATGATGAGCAAGCCTGAGTCCATCAAGCCGCGCCGGTAGGATCCTCGTGGCCATGTCTGCACCGCCCGAGCCTTCAGCACCCCCCGTCGCTTCCGAGCCGCAGCCACTGGTGTCGATCGTTACGCCTACGTACAACGAGGCCGAGAATCTTCCGATCCTGATCGAGCGTCTACATGCGGCCCTTGGTGTACTCCCGCACGAGATCATCATTGCCGATGACAACAGCCCCGATGGCACTTGGCAGGTCGGAGAAACCCTTGCGACCCAGGACCCGACCCTGCGAGTCATGCGTCGCTTCCACGACCCGGGGCTCTCGGCCTCTGTGCTCGACGGGTTGTCGACTGCACGTGGCGAGGTACTCGTAGTCATCGACGCAGATCTGCAGCATGACACCGGCGTGCTACCCGAGATGCTCAGCCATGTGCTGTCCAAGCGAGTCGACGTATGCGTTGGTTCTCGGTCCACAGCTGGCGGCGGGTACGGGGATTGGTCATTAAGTAGGCGCTTCGTGAGCTGGGTTGCCACCATGATTGCGAAACTTCTTTTGCGGGTCTCGGTGAGCGACCCGATGAGCGGGTACTTCGTTGTGTCTCGTGAGGCATACGAGCAGACTGCCCCTTCGATCAATCCTCGAGGATTTAAGATCCTGTTGGAATTTATTGGTCGTAACCACCAACTTCGGGTGGACGAAGTTGGTTACGAGTTTTCCAACCGGATACACGGCGAAACCAAGCTCAACCGCTCCGTCATCCGCTCGTACCTGCTGGGCGTTGCGGAGCTGCGTGTTGGCCGGCAGATCAATCCCACGTTCTTGCTGTACGCAATGGTTGGCCTGGTGGGTTTGGCCGTCAACTCTGTTCTCTTCACGCTGGCCGAAGCAGTCGGATTCCCCGAGATCACCACGGGACTGAACGCTGCGATCGACCCCGTCGCAACCTCGTTCCTCTTCAGCGTTCAGATCACCATTCTGTTGCTGTTCGCTATGAACAACGAGTTCACTTTTTGGGAGCAGCGTTACCGGGGCTGGGCTCTGATTCCCGCGTTTGCCCTCTATGAAGTCATGTCCCTAGTCGGCTTCTGTGTTCACGTCGCAGTGTTCACTTCCTTGCAGAACATCGGCTTCTTGCTCAACCTTCTTGGAACGAGTGCATCGCGTGTTGTGCAGAACCTGATCGGCGCATCCATAGCCCTGATCTTGAACTGGTTCCTCAATACGACCTATCTCTGGCGGCGCAAGCAGCGCTAGTAACCACTCCTCGCCCAAACCTGATGCCGGCGCGGCAGTTCCTTGGTGGAACATCCAGCAGGAGGGTGTACAAGCGTCAACTTTAGGCAAAACGGCCTATTGGAGTTCACACCCAAGACCTGCACCCTTGTCAGTTAGGCGAAGATTGAACGGGAGCGATTTGTGAATGTACTACCACGCCTCTGGCCGAGGGCACTGATGGTTGTTTTTCTGTTGGGCGCATGTGTCGCGGCCTGCACGCCGCCGAGTCCGGCACCGACCACGAGCACAACCACAATTCCAGCGGCAGTCGATTGCAGTCTCCGCACAGCAGGAGCAGACCTTCACGGTTGTGACCTTCGTGGAGAGAACCTGAGCAACGCAGACCTAGCAGGAGCCAACCTGTCTGGGGCGAATCTGGTGAGCACCTATCTATATATGGCCGACCTCACCAACGCCGACTTGTCTGGCGCAGAGATGAGCAACGCCAACCTGCAAGGCGCAGTCATGATCGGCGCACAGTTCGCTGATGCGAACCTCAGTAGCTCCTATTTCTTTATGGCCGACCTGACTGGAGCCAGCCTGGTGAGGAGCAACCTGAGTAACGCCAACCTGCAGCAGACTCTCTTGAGTGGGGCAGACCTAACGGGCGCCAACCTAAGTGGAAGCTACGCATACGGTTCTGACCTGAGTGCTGCAACTTTGCGAAGCGTAAACCTGGCTAACGCGAACATGCAGAACGTGAACTTCTCACAAGCCGATATGACTGGTGCAAACACCTCGGGTGCCTATTTCTTTGGGTCTACTTGGATGAACACAACCTGCCCGAATGGGGTTGCAATGTCCACCGAATGCCTGGTCTGATCGACCATTCTGAAACTGCAAGAGGGTTGCGCTCTGGCTCAAGGCCGAGCGCCGCTCGTAGAGCCCTGCGCCGTTCGAAGCCTCTCTACCTCCTGCCGTGGACCCAGCAGCTCGACCTACATGCCAGCCATTGAAGCTTGTACCTTGCCCCGGAAGCAGCCAACTGAGTAGGGGTACTCATTGTTGAGCACGTAGTGATAGATGCTCTGCATCTTGCCGTTGAACATGACTTTGCTCACCATGCCATGGCACTCGTCAAGCTGCGCATTCGTCACTGGCTTACCGTCAGCACCTAAAGGCCCGTAGATACCGAAACCGTCTAGCGCATATCCAAGAAGCGGCGACTGCTCACCTGCCTTGCCCTGATCCATGCACTTCCATGAATACCCGTGGTAGTGGTACTGCTTCGCATATGGGTGGCCGAAACAGCGGTCGGTAGGCAGCGCAGCATTGGGGTCGTACACGTTCAGCTTCGAATCGGGCGCAATCTCCACGTGCCATGCCCCGCCAGTGAGTCCGACGCCGGTCATCAGCTCCGGGATGCAACTCGGCGTAGCTGATACCTCGGGGCTGAGCGGCAATGTCACATCAAGGTCGTACGGCTCTACCGGAATTTCCGCAGCATTTGCATAACCCTCAGCTGGAAGGGCTGCGTAGTACTGGTATGCGGAAGATGTTTGGGGAATTGGGAACACGCCAATGGGATGGTTTGGAATTCCGTTCCCCTTCAGGCGACGAGTGGTCTCGGTCTCGGTGACTTCGAAAACACTCTCCATCGACACGCTGCCGGGCACAACTTCAATCTCCGAGATCACCACTTTGCTGTCCTGGACCCAAGGCGTCTGGGCTTGTGTGAGTTCTTTCGCAACAGTCTGACCAAGAACAATCGTGGTATCCGAACCAGGAATTTGTACGTTGATGCATGCGTAGAGGGTGTTCTTGGCGGCAGCACTCAGGGATGTACCAGCCGCTGCGGTATTCAGGACGCTCGGTTCCCCGTTGCTCTCCCAGCCGGAGTCTGCGGCAGCATCGCTGCTAGCAGGGGCGTCAGTAGTTGAAGTTGCTGGAACTGTGGTCGTTGTTGATTCATCATTGCTACAGGACCCTAAAAACACGGCCCCAGCTAGCAACCCGACCACAGCAACTACACGCAGTACTCGCACAACCAGCCCTCCAGGCTCCAACCTCGACAGCAAGATGCCGCCAATAATTATGACAATGCTTCCAATATTGAAGCTTATGTCAATTTTGAATCGTTGCTAATCTC
>CAMDLX010000177.1 GCA_945901935.1 Bifidobacterium breve
CCCGGGCTACCACTGCCCATCAGAGCGTTCCCTTGGTGGAAGGCACTGAGGTGCCTTCGATTCGCACTGCATCGCGTAGCGCCCTAGCAAAGGCTTTGACCGAGGCTTCCATGATGTGATGCGTGTTACGGCCGCGAATCAGGGTGAGGTGCAAGGTGATTCCTGCTGAGGTCACAACTGCGCGCCAGAACTCCTCCATGAGTTGTGGGTCAAACGGAGGGTCTCCCAGGATCTTCTCGCCGGGGCTATCGATCTGATAGTCAAGAAATGGCCTACCTGACAGGTCGAGAACTGCCTCAACAACGGCCTCATCAAGCGGAACTCGCAGGGATGCAAACCGACGCACACCTACCTTGGTTCCTAGAGCAGCTTTGAGGACCTCGCCGAGCAGAATCCCCGTATCTTCAACCGTGTGGTGCGCATCAATCTGTAGATCGCCAGTGGCGTGCACCGTCAGATCCATGCCGCTGTGGCGGCCGAGTTGATCGAGCATGTGATCGAAGAATGGCAAACCCGTAGCGCAGTCAGTGTTGCCCTCGCCGTCTACCAACAGGGAAATAGAAATATCAGTCTCTTTGGTGGTGCGGGACTTGGAAGCGGATCGGCTCATAGGTCTCAACTTTCTCACAGCAGCGGCTCATACGTGCAGTCCATTACAACAATCAGCTCTGCCAGCGAACGCTTGGCAGAAACTTCAACTCCGGTTAAGTCAGAACTTCACCGAGCGCGTCGAGGAACTTCGTATTCTCTGCAGTGGTCCCAAGAGTCACCCGTAGGCAACCGCTGAGGCGCGGCCAGGAGGAGCAGTTGCGCACCAGAACGGACCGATCAACAAGGCCCTGCCATACGAGATCTCCCGAATTGCCCGCCGCTGCCCTATCAGTGAGAGCGGCCCTGTCAGTGAGAGCGGCCGTGTCAGTGAGAGTGGCCGTGTCAGTGAGAGCGGCCGTGTCAACGGCTGCGACAGGCGAGAGCGGCCGAAACAATATGAAATTGGCCTCAGAAGGCCACTGCTGAACATGAAGATCGGCGAGCGCTGCAGATACTCTGGTTCGTTCGCCGACTAGTTCGGCAACTCGCTGTTCCATTTCACTTTGATACTCCAAAGCCAAGAGTCCAGCTGCTTGTGTCACAGCGTCAAGGTGATACGGCAAAAGGACTTTGTCGAGCTGTTCAATGACCCAGGTTGGGGCAACCAAGTACCCCAAGCGGAGAGCCGCTGCGGACCAGGTTTTCGAATAGGTGCGCGTCACAACAATGGAGCGCTCCTCTTCGATAAGACTCAATGCAGACCACGCAGCAAATTGCCCGTAGGCCTCATCAACAACGAGCAGGCCATCAACAGACTCAACAGCATCGAGGACTGCCCTGACCGTTGAGGAACTCTCGACCATACCGGTTGGATTATTTGGCGAACACAAGAAGGTGATGCTGGGCCGGTGCTCAACAATGGCTGCGATGGCCTGATTCAGATCGAGTTGAAACTCGCTGTCTCGCTCCACCTGTTTCACGTCTGTTCCACAGACTTGCGCTATGTGTTGATGCAGTGCATATGTCGGCTCAAAGGTGAGCACGGAACGACCGGGGCCGCCGTAGGCCAAACACAGGCTCTGCAAAATTTCGTTCGAGCCGTTGGCTACACAGATATTCGCGGCAGTAATTCCGCCGCCAACTAGCGGTGACTCCACCTGAGCAATCCGGTCACGCAGCGCTCGCGCTTCACGGTCGGGGTAGCGGTTCCACTGCAGCGAATCCAGCGACTCTTTGAGCGCGTCAACAAACCCGCTTGGCGGTGGTTCCGGCGACTCATTGGTGTTCAGCCGCACCTCGACATCGACCTGAGCCGAGTGATACCCCGGAATGAGGTCAAGGGAGGAGCGAACGTTTGGGCGAGCCATTAGTTTTTACTTGTCGGTTCTGGACGTAGGGACCCGAATTCACCAGACGCTCGCGCAGCATCTCGAAGTCGAATTGAATCCGCGTGTGCAGTAAGGCCTTCAGCGTCAGCGAGAGCTTCAACTGCCCCTGCAAGACCGCCCGGGTCATAGGCAGACTCATCCACAGAAATAATGTGGTGTTGCTTCAAGAAATCATCAACGGTGAGCGCCGAGGCAAAGCGCGCTGTTCCAAAGGTTGGAAGCACGTGACTCGGACCGGCTACGTAGTCGCCGACCGATGCCGGTGACCAGGGTCCTAGAAAGACTGCGCCTGCGTTCTTGATGAGCGGCACAAGCGACTCGGCATCACGACACAACAACTCAAGGTGTTCAGGTGCGACCAGGTTTGATATCTGCAGAGCTGCCTCAGGGGAATCCACCAACACGGCATAACCACCCTCGGCAAGAGTTGCAGCTATCTCGGCGCGCCTTGGGGAAGCCTCGGTCAGGCGGCTTACTTCCTTGCTGACTGACTCGGCCACTGATTCCTCCCAGGTGATGAGCCAAGCCAGCCCATCGGGTCCGTGTTCAGCCTGAAGTATGACGTCAATCGCAGCGAAGGTTGCAGGAACCGTTTCATCAGCGATGACAACCACCTCGCTTGGGCCCGCAAACGCAGCCGCAATTCCAACCCGGGTCGCAACCTGCTGTTTGGCAATCGCTACGTACTTGTTTCCTGGCCCGCAAATAACATCGACGGCTGCGATTGATTCGGTCCCGTAGGCCATTGCAGCAATGGCTTGGGCTCCCCCGATTGCATAGACCTCGGTGACGCCAGCTAAGGCGGCTGCGGCGAGTGTTACTGCAGCGACTCTGCCAGTCGCTTTGTCTGCAGGCACGCAGACCACAACTTCCTGAACACCTGCAACCAACGCTGGGACGGCCGTCATCAGCAAGGTCGAGGGGTAGGCCGCTCTACCTCCGGGCACATAACAACCGGCGCGTTCAACCGCAGTTCGATAGGAACGGATGTGAACCCCATCGCCACCGTGTTCAACCGGCTCGTGAAGCTGCGAGCGGTGGTGATCTGCAATGCGGTCTCTGGCCAACTCAAGAGCCTTGCGTAGTTCTGGTGCAAGTGATTCCAGCGCTGACTGCATCTCTTCGGCTGACACTCGAAGGTCACTCAGTTCAACGCCATCGAAGCGGGAGGTGAATTCACGCAGGGCCTGATCACCTCGTGATTGAACCTCGGAGAGAATGCCTCGGACTACTTCGACGGGGCCTTCCTCGTCCACGCTCGGACGCGGAAGACGACCAGTAAAATCGGCGACTCCCCGAAGGTCCAACAGGTTCAACATGAGTATCAACGTAGTCACCGCGGATGCTGTTGGGCGAAAGAGATTGAATCCCGTCGGCTTCGGTGTCGCCTCTGTCGGGTGCGGGTGCTAAACCGATGGGGTGAGCTTGCATGCTGATCTGACCTCTGTGATGTCTACCTTGGACCAAGTTTTTGAGCGCCTTGACGAGGCAGCGAAAGAACTTGTCGGAACAAATGATGAAGATCTGCTGACTGATATCTACGAGGTGGAACGCCACCTTCGACAGGCTGCGCGTCGACTCACTCGAACACTGGTAGCTCTGCCTGAGTCTTGACACTCGGGCCTACTCTTCGCGGAGATTCCAATAAACTTGACTCTGCAGTGAATGGCCTGAAAACGCAGCCAGCGCCCCGAAGGGCGCCGGGCGGGCGAACCGGGCGGCGGGAGCCCTGGAACGCCATTTACTAGGTGGCGGGAACCTAGTAACTCATAAACCTAGTGGGATTTTTCGACCGTGTCGAAGAGTTACAAGTATTTTTCTGCAGTGACTTTTTCTGAATCTTATTCAGCCTCAATTTGGAAGGTCTCGCAAAGAGTGAGCACCCGGTCACGCTAAGCGATGACTCGATCCAGACGGAGAGTACTCAAATCTGGGGCGCGAATCAGAGAACAGCAGAGGGGCAGAAATCGGCCAGTACACATTCTGAGCAATTTGGCTTGCGAGCAAAACAAACACGACGCCCATGCAAAATGATGTTCAAACTAAATGCCCCCCGCTCGTTCAAGGGCACCATTGGATTCAAGGCCATCTCAACTTTGACGGGGTCGGTTTCTTCGGTGAGGGCAAGCCGCTTTGAGAGCCGCAACACGTGAGTGTCTACAGGCAATCCAGGAAGCCCTAGAGCCTCGGCCCGAACCACATTCGCAGTCTTGCGACCAACGCCAGGCAGCTTTACCAAATCGGCCATGGCGCCGGGCACCTGACCGTGGTGATGCTCAACGAGCGCCGCTGCCATCGAGATAATGCTTTTGGTTTTTGCTTTGTAAAAACCAGTCGAGTGAATGAGCTCCTCAACATGCTCTGGGTTTGCAACTGCGAGTGCCTCAGCTGTTGGGTACTGCTTAAACAATTCCGGAGTGACCATGTTGAC
>CAMDLX010000178.1 GCA_945901935.1 Bifidobacterium breve
GCCACTGCTACTAGCGGCTTTGCCGTGCAGTACAGCGCTGACAGAGTGGAAGTCTCATACGGGGCATGCAGATGTGTCTGCCCCGCGGCCATGTCCAACACTGTTGTTCCAGCGCGAGTCACTACGATCTGGGCGCCTGTATGAAAGAACCCTTCCTGAGCTTCACGCTCAATGCGGTCAACGAGTTCTTCGAAAGGTTCAGTTACAAGCACGCCGCGACCGTACCCGCTTTACCGGTCAACTCTGGCCGCGTCTTAGTTCTTCGCAGCTTGTTCAGCTAGCAGCGAGCGCGCAACGGCAGAAATCTGAATCTCGTCAGTGCCCGCGTAGATCTGCAGCACTTTGGCGTCACGAGCAAGCTGTTCCACCTCGTACTCAGCCATATAGCCGTTTCCACCAAAGAGTTGCACGGCCTCTAGTGCCACCTCGGTTGCGGCCTGGGCTGCATACAACTTGGCAGCCGATGCCTCGGCGTAGCTCATCGCGACCCCTGCAGCAGACATCTCGATGTAGCGAAACACCAGATTCTGCAAATTCATGCGAGCTACTTCCATCTTGGCAAGCTTCAGTTGGATCAACTGGAACTGGCCGATGACCTGGCCGAACTGTTCGCGTTGATTCGCATACGCCAAGCTCAGTTCCAAGCAACGGTCGACAATTCCGAGCGCCATTGCCGCTACGCCTGCTCGTTCCATCGAGAATGTTGCCTTCGATGCTTCCTTGCCACGTTTGCCCTCGTAGGACTCAAGTGACTCGCCAAGCAGACGGTCAAATCCAACGCGCACATCGCTCAAGAAAAGCTGCCCCGTTGGGGAGGAATGGATTCCCATCTTGCGAAGCGGCTTTGACTGCTCGAGCCCGGGCATTCCCGAATCAAGTACAAACTGAACAATCTTGCGCTCAGCAGGCGGATTGCCCTCATCGAGCTTGCAGATAAACACGATCGTGTCGGCATGGGGTCCGTTGGTAATAAAGGTCTTTGAGCCGTTCAGCACAAACTCCTCGCCATCGAGGCGAGCAGTGGAAATCATCGAGCCGAACGCATCTGACCCAGAACCCGGCTCGGTAATCGCCCAAGCTCCGACCTTGTCCATGGTAAGTAGGTCTAACGCCCAGCGCTCTTTCTGCGCCGTGGTCCCCTTACCCATGACTGCCGCTGCGGTGAGACCCATTGACACGCCCATGGCGGTGACCATTCCGGGACACACACGACAAAGTTCAATGATGGGGATCATGGTGAAGGCAATGCTGTTTGGGTCTCGCGGACCATCATTGCTTCGCTCAATGGTCTCGCCTTCGACTGCAGCTTTTTCAGCAGCAATCCGCTTGGCAAACGATGAGCGCTGCATATCGCTCATTCCAAAAGTCTTGAACAACTTTCGCAGCAAGTCGTAAGGGGGCATGTCACCGAATTCGAGTTCCTCCCGGTGTGGGCGAATCTCTTTGTCCACAAAGTCTCGAACTGCTTGTTGAACCATCTGTTGTTCTTCGGACCACTCGTACATCAGTGCACTCCCTAAGTCTTCTTGACCGATCAGTCAAGTTTAGGCCGAGAGAGCGAAAAGAACGAGTCGTTCAATCGTTGAATGAGTCACGCTGGGGAACCCATGGAGCGACCTCGCCCCACCAACCAAGTTCTGCCGGCATCTGGGGCAGGCCTCGGTAGATGTCTACATAGGCAGGCTCTTGTAGGAGTCCGTGCAACAACAAGAGCAAGGTCCACCGTGCGTCCACAGTGCCGCCCTCCTCTATGCCTTCTAGTGCAGTGACCTCGCCGGATCGCATGCGTAGATAGTTGCGCCAGGTCATTGACACATGCATTTCGGGTGCACCAAAGGCGGGCGCATCGGGCTGCAAATCTGCCCAGTCATTCACGACCTCACAAACATCTCGGCTGCCGTTGCGGTACTGAACTTCGAGAGCAAGTGGACCAACAGGGCTCCCTGTGAGTTCGAACCTTAATCTTGCTGTCGCATCTGGAATGACCGGGAGTTCTGTCCAGCGATCGCTACTCGTATCGTCGAGTGGGGGCAGGACAAACAAGTCCGATCCAACTCGCACCTGCACAGCCTCAACCTGATCAGGACCCGCAAGCTCACTAGCAAAGGCATCGAACGGTTCGCCCGAGCGGACCAGGGCCCACGGACCGGGTGCTGAATCCTGAGTCCAGGACTGCAACAACCCACGGTCAAATACCTGATGGTGATAGATCCGAGTCCCGTCGGCAGCAACTGCCTCGTGGTAGACCGTGCCAGTTGCGTACTCGGGGCGTGGGTTTTCCATCTGCCCACCAGCCTGCTGACGAGTGGTTTGCTGCCCACCTTTGGCCACAATTCCCATTAGTGCTGTCTCCCCATTACCGATTGTCCTGACGTAGCAGTCTGCTCGGCTGCGGCAGCGCTGCTTTTGGCGTGGTAGCTCGATCGGGTGAACGGGCTCGACTCAACATGGGCGATACCAAAGCCCTCGCCAATCAATTTGAACTCATCAAATTCCGCTGGTGTCCACCATCGAGCCACTGGCAGGTGATGCGAAGTCGGCCTCAGGTATTGCCCGATCGTGACAATGCTTACCCCAACTGCGGCAAGGTCAGCCAAGGTTGCGGCGACCTCATCTGCATCTTCGCCCATTCCCAGAACTAAGCCCGATTTTGTTTGCAGACCCGCAGCCACCGATCGCGACAACACAGCGAGCGAGCGAGCATACGAGGCCGATGGACGCACTGCCCGCTGCAGCCGAGCAACGGTTTCTATGTTGTGATTCAACACATTTGGGGCGGCATCAAAGATCAACTGAAGCGAAGCCGGGTCACCTTTGCAGTCAGAAATCAGCGCCTCGATCTGCGTGGCCGGGCGAGTCTGACGAATCGCTGCAATCGTGTCCGCCACATGTTGCGCGCCGCCATCAGCTAGATCATCACGGGCAACCATGGTGATGACAGCAAACTCCAAGCCCATGCGATCAACAGCCTGAGCGACACGTTCTGGCTCATGAGCGTCTAAGGCTTCTGGGTGCCGCGTATCTACCAAACAAAACCCACAAGCTCGCGTGCAGCGCTCGCCACAAACCATAAAGGTGGCGGTTCCCTCTGCCCAACACTCGGTCAGGTTCGGGCAGCCCGCTTCCTCGCAGACTGTGACCAAATCAAGATCCCGAATGGTCTGCTTTACCTTCAGCACCTCGCTGCCAAGCTTGAGTTTGGCTCGCATCCAGTCCGGCTTGCGATCACCAAGAGCGATCCCCTCCATAACGCCAGCTTCTGCAAGTCGTCCAAGCAGTCTGACCGAAGTCCCATCTACTGACTGAGCCTGCCATGACTGACCCTGGGCGCTTGGGCGCAGTCGGTTCGACCCATCGGTAAGTTCCCCTGGTCCGGCACCTCTACTAAAGGGCGCTAGATCTGTATCGGTCTGCCGCCACACCACATCGGAGCGCTCATTCCACTCGGGTTGCCAATGTTGTTCGAACCGTGCCACAAATGCGTCAACAGCTTCATGCATGCTCACCTCCTGGCCCTCGTTGGCCAGAGATGTCACGCCAAAATCAGCAATTCCACAGGGAACGATATGAGAGAAGTACTCCATGTCAGGAGAGACATTCAAAGCAATTCCATGTAGGGACCTGCCGTGTTCGATCCGTACGCCGATGGCTGCAATTTTGCGAGCACGATCAGTGTTGGGTTCAATCCAAACTCCCGGACACCCGTCATGCCGACCTGCACCCACGAGGCCAAGGTCTGCAATGGTCTGGATCAGAATCTGTTCGAGCATGGAAATGTACGCCTGAGTATCTGCCAACGTTCCAATCAGTTGCGGGTCGGAGTGACCTGGCCTCCACCCCTTGGGCGGCAGTTGAAGAATTGGGTAGGCAACAAGTTGACCGGGACCGTGATACGTCACATCGCCGCCCCGATCGGATGCTACGAGTTCGGCCCGAACATCGAGTGGGTCGACGAGGACATGATCAGGGTTGGCGTTGCGCCCCAACGTAAAGGTGTGAGTGTGCTCAAGCAGCAGGAGTCGATCAACGCCAGTTTCGGCTAGCTCTGCGTGCAAGCCCCTCTGAAGCGCCCATGCATCTTGATAGGGCACCGTGCCCAGCCAACGCGTGCGCAGTCCCCCACCAAGGCCACGCAGCGCTTCCGGCGCACTGGAGTAAGAGAGCATCGTCATACCCTGTCAGATTCGGAGAGGCTCACAGCCGCGGGCTTCAGATCTCCGCTGCCCAGTCTCGAGTTTGAATGATCTCTTTAACCCGCTGCATGAACGCTGCCGCATAGGCGCCATCAAAAGCTCGATGATCCCAGGACAAGGTCAAGTTGCCCACCGAGTGAAC
>CAMDLX010000179.1 GCA_945901935.1 Bifidobacterium breve
CGGCAGCGCCGTAACTAGGAAGATGCAGGGTTCTGATGGGGAAGCGCCGCTTATGCCCGAAGTAAGGCCTCGACCTCGCCCCGGGTTGGCAATGCAGCGCGTGCGCCAACCGCTCGGGTCGCGAGTGCGCCAGCAGCGCAGGCAAATGCAGGGTCTGTGCTAACTGCAAAAGCTGCGCAAAAACTATCGCCCGCTCCCGTGCTGTCGATGGCGCTCACGGCGTAGCTGCTGAACCCTCGGACCTTGCCGCTGCGATGTAATTCCGCTCCGGCTGCGCCCTTTGTGACCAGTACTTCGGTTGCGCCGAGTATCAGCAATTCAGCGGCGCCGCCATACGCATCGGCCTCGCCCTGATTCACAATGACGGTTTCGCAATCGGCGATCCAAGATGGGTCAGTCAGATCAATCGGACTCGGATTGCAGATAGTTCTGCAATCACCCAACTGTGATTCCGAAGCATTGAGTTCCTGACCGATCCGTAATGCAAGCGCTGCCATTTCAATGCCGATCTCGAAGCCCACAATGAGTACCTCGGGCTGCAGCTCGGCAATAGCTTGTCGCAGTTGCTGCTCGCTGAGGCATCGGTTGGCGCCCGGAGCTACAGCAATGGTGTTCTCGCCTTGCGCATCCACGCTGATCAACGCAGTTCCGGTTGCAGCTTCCGAAACCGCATGCAGGTGATCAATGTTGATTCCACGCGCCCGCAAGTCCGCCCGAATCGCGTCTGCGTACTCGTCTTGGCCAGTACAGCCCACAAAGGCAACCTCAGCTCCCAGCAGAGCAGCAGCGCTGGCCTGGTTTGCGCCCTTGCCACCAAGAGCCTGTGTGAACCTGCCGTTAGTGACCGTTTCGCCTGGCTCGGGAAGGCGCTGTCCGTGCCAGATCAGGTCCATATTGCATGACCCAACAACAACGATGCGCGAGCTGCTCATGGCTCAAGGTTATGCATGCCCAAGCGGGGCCGCTTAGCTATCAATCACCCTCGTCGTCAGCCACAGCTGTATATGTAGTTGCTGGCTTGGGCAGAATCTGGGAATCAAACATGGTGAGCTCATCTGTTGAACAGGTCTCACTCAGATCGATTCGCATACCGGCGAACAGCAGTTGCCCTTCGTGATGTAGCGGAAGGGTCTCCATGAAGGTGGCAGAGTCCGAAATGACCTCACGCCAGCTTGGTGCCATTGCGATGATCGACCGATCTGTCTGAATCTTGGCGCCAAGGCCTTCTCGAGTCCAGAGGCTTCCAACAAAATGGGTCGCAACATTCTGGGGCACGATCTCCCTAAAGAGTCCCTCGGCTTTGTCGGCCGATTGAGGAGCAGCAGGATCGGGGTAGGCCGTTGTCCCGTCGACGAGTACCTCGGTGGTAATTGCTCCGATTGGGCTGGAACTAATCAGTTCCCTAGTCGTGGTTTCGGGCCCGAACCGGCAGGCCTGTCCGTGACCGCCAACCATAAAGGTGGTGGAGAGGTAATCGAGCAGCCCGTTCGGACGGCGTGGGTTCTCTTCGAACGGATCAGACGCCTCGTTGAGTGCTCGTTGCGTATGGAAGTCCTCTGAGAGTTGAGCTTTTGCAGCCTCCCAGGAACGTTGCGCCCAACCCATAGTAAAGATGGTTCGGCGTGCCTCATGAGTCAGCACATCCAGCTTTGAGGTATCCGGTTTTGCTGTGGCTGAACGGGTTGCTCGGGGTGCGTCAGCTAACAGCATGGGTGTAGATCCCAAGGTTGGGGCTGTGCGTCCGGCGAAGGGGTCATGCAACAGGGATGACAAAATGGGTGTCCAGCGAAGGTATTGCCAGTAGGCCGAGTTCAGTCGCAATGCTTCTCGGGCGTAATGGGCGAAGGCCTTTGTGGCCTCATTTCGCTGGTCGATCCCAGACTCGTATTGATGCATGCGCCGGAACCGTTCGGCCAGGTCCTTCCAGAACTTTCTAAAAGCCCAGAGCACGCAGACGATCAGCGTCACAACTCCAGCGGCTACTAGCTGCGCTGAACTAATTCGGTATATCCACCCGAACTTCCAAACGACCAGCGAGTAGATCAGTGTGGCAGCAAGCGTTCCGATACCAAAAGCCAACAGGCGATAGATGGCCTTGCGGGAGGTATCGTGATCAGTGGGCATGGTCGGGCGGGGCTGCTGCAGCGTTGCAATAGCTAGCAACAACTCCATCTGAGCTTTTCCGAGACCATCGCCGATTCGGCTGCCGACTCTCCATGCGTAGGGCTCGCGAGTATTTCGCACCCATTCCTCAACTGTGTGGAGCTGCGTTTGGGTCAACTCAACAGCCTCTAAGCGTGCTGCTTCTGCCGGGTCCACCGCTGCTTCTTCAGCGTTATCGCTTGGCGCACCATCTCCGCCTGATACGGCAGAGGGCGGCAGAGGCGGCGGGGGAGGGGGTGTACCTGCGGCTGGCTGATAGGCGGGTGGAAGGATTGAAGGTTCACTTGCGGGGGAGTCTGCTTCCCCCCCGCCCTCAGCAGCAGGTTCAGCAGCCTCTGCCTCTGGGGATTGTCCAATGAGTACCGTCAGACGATCGCGAAGCCGGCCAACGGTCAGGTTGACCAGCATCGGATCAAATGCGGTGAGCTCAACTCCTACACGATCATCTAGTGATTCTTTAGACACCTGTAGCTTCGGGTAGTCCGGTCGAATCACCACATCGGACGGGTCTTGAAGTACTGCGTGCGCATCACCAATCTGCGGGCGGCTTTGCTCAAGCGGCATGGTCGAAGCATCGACGAGTGCAATCCCTACTCGCAGGTATTCCTCCCACAACACCTTGGTGTTTGCGGGCATATACCTAGTGGTTGGGTTGGCAAGCTGAATCGCCGATTCCAGAGCCTTCTGCAGAGCCTCGGTATCAGAGGTAGGTCGCTGATGTGGCTTGCCGATGCTCACCTCAAACGCAGAGGATGACCCAAAGAGTATGCCAGTAGCCATATTAGATGCCGCCGTACTCGCTGCTGCAACTGCGGCGTCGAGCATGACCCGCGGTGCTTCCTTGACCCCGTTGAGCATGTAGCTGAAGAACATCTTGAGCGCTGCGAGTAGCTTGATCTTCTGCATCGGACGGTACGCTGCCGGGGGAATCGTGACGAGGTCAATAAACTCGCTATGGCGATCGCAAAGCTGGTCGGCGGCATCTCTAGAGAACGGTTCCGGAGGGATTGCCGAGATGATCTGCGGAGTTGAAGTCGGCACTGGCCAGCCAGGAGCACCCGTGCCCGATCCTGGCTTTAGGGCGTTCTCGGTGACCTGAACAGTTGGATCTGCAAGGTCGAGCGAGCGCACAAAGCTGCGTACGAGTTGAACTCCTTGTGGTCCGCTGTCGGCTGACCAACTGTCCATGGGACCTTCACCGACAAACGCCCAAGCGGCACCAAGAGTGCACAGGTTTTGCGAGGCTAGGTCTGCAAAAGCCTGGTTTGTTTCACCGCTCGCAGTGTAAGCAGGTACGGGTGCTGCAGCACCACCCGGCAGCGACTGATCCGTTGGGCTAATCACTAGATTGGCAGACCAAGTGGGTAGCACTGACTGCGGGCTAGCAAGGGCAGTGTCCGGGTCGATCAAAAAGCAGGCGAGCGTAACAAGGTGTTGTTCGGGGCCGATATAGCGAACGAGTTCTTCCCGGAGTTGCTCGGCTGAGCGAACTCCCTCGGTCTCATTCTCTTCGGGTGTGCTCGTGTGCAGGGTGACAATACGGATCACATCGCAGTAATTTTCGGACAGCCAGTCGAGTAGACGTGTTGCAGGTTGTAATACGCCGCCAACCAGCATGAAGTGCTCTACGTCTTGTGGCCGCACCCCGTGAACAAGTGTGCCTAGGTCTAAAAAGCTGACCGGATGTAGCAACCCAGCTTGTGACCACTGAGTCATCTTGTCCACGGTGTTTTTCTGCAGGTCCTTCCCCTGCAACAAAAACACCGTATGGCGACGTGTCTCAGTCCCCGTCATCATCCGCCTCAGAGGTAGAAATATTTGCTGTCTCTGAGTAGAGCGCTGCGAATGCAGAATCCAAAATGTCTCTCAGGTCTAACCAGCGTGGCTGCGTCAGCATCGATGCCTTGGTGACTGGGCTCTCGTCGAGGCGGTCAACGTAGTTGCGTTTGCGACCATCAAGGTAAGCGAGGACTGCGCGCTGTCGGTCTGCCGGTGTGGCATCTTGCTCGCTCGGAATCGACTTGTCTGCATTTTGCCAAGCACGGGGTAAAGCAGGTTTCCCGTGGGCTGTATTGCCGAACTGAACCCAGTTGCGCAGATGCTGCGGGGCGTCTTCGCCAAGGGAGCGCAACAATGAGTAAGCCCGAAGCGGCTCAAT
>CAMDLX010000180.1 GCA_945901935.1 Bifidobacterium breve
CCTCTGTGGATGCGCTCGGCAAGCAACCGACGTCCGGTACTCCAGGTTGTCATGAAGGTCACGATGATTGCTGCGACAACGATTGGGAACCAACCGCCCTCGGGAATCTTTGCCACGTTCGCTAGGAAAAAGGCCAGGTCAATCAGTAGCAATGGAAGAGTCACAACGAGAACCTTCAACGGAGACCAGTGCCACCTCTTTAAGGCAAAGGCAGCCATGAGGAGCGTCGTAATACCCATCGTGCCGGTAACCGCAATTCCATAGGCAGCAGCGAGTCCACCGGAGGTCTGAAAGGCAAGTACCAGAGAGATGCTTCCAACCATCAACATCCAGTTAACGAGCGGCACGTACACCTGGCCTTCAGCGTCTGCAGAGGTGTGTGAGACCGACAAGCGGGGCAGGTACTCCAACTGAACAGCCTGGACCGTCATTGAGAACGCCCCCGAAATGAGCGCCTGAGATGCGATAATCGCTGCGCAGGTTGCCAGCCCAACAAGGAAGGGCCTTGCCCACTCTGGTCCGAGCAAGAAGAACGGGCTTTCTATCGCCTCTGGATTTTCTATGAGCAGAGCACTCTGCCCGAAATAGTTGAGCAGCAAACACGGCAGCGCCAAGACAAACCAACCCAAACGAATCGGCTTCTTACCAAAGTGCCCAAGGTCTGCATACAAGGCTTCGCCGCCAGTCACTACCAAGAAAATGCTGCCAAGAGACAAGAACCCGGCCACGCCATTGCTGACTAGGAATCGCGCCCCAAATAGTGGGTTGATCGCTTGGAGCACCTCTGGGGTGCCGATGGCCTTTGAAAAGCCCATCACTCCAATCACAAGAAACCAAGTAACCATAATCGGGCCAAAGACTTTGCCTACAGAATGAGTACCTCGCTTTTGCACGGCAAAGAGCCCTACAAGAATCGCTACTGCAATGGGCAGTACATACGAACTCAATCCAGGCTGAACAACTTTGAGTCCCTCGACTGCACTCAACACAGAGATGGCAGGAGTAATAACACCGTCTCCGTAGAGCAATGCTGTTCCGAATAGTCCAAGCAGGACAAGCCATTTGAGCCGACCCATGATCACAGTTCCGCGCCGGGGTGAAACCAGCGAGGTCAAAGCCAGAATTCCGCCTTCACCCTTATTGTCTGCTCGAAGCACATACAGCAAGTATTTGATGGAGACGATGATGATGAGTGCCCAAAAAACCAGTGATAACGCTCCAATGACGTTTGCTTGAGTCACTTCAAGATGATGAGCCTCAAACGTCTCTCTAAACGCGTAGAGCGGACTCGTTCCAATATCTCCGTAGACAACGCCAAGAGCACCAAGAGTTAGTAGGCCCAAGGCCTTTTTGGAAGAGGGGGCTGGAGCAGACAGAAGTTCTCCATTCGGAACAACGAATCGAATGTGCGGACCTGAGAGTAGTCCGAGGTTTTAGCGAGTCTGTAACCCGACTGCAGTTCGATGTCAGTAGCTTGTATCCCTGTGAGAACCCTGCGTGGAGCAACTGTTGTGTTGGCACTAGTGACCTTGGCGAGTTCCTGCTCGCTTGGCAACTCTGCCGAGAGCACCTCGGCGAGTATGGACTCTGCTCAACGTGCCGAAAGCTCAACGGCGCAGAAATCGCTCCCTCCTCCCTCCGAGCAGCAACAGCTGACCTGGACCAACTGCGCAGATGACCTAGCCGCTGCTGCCGGCTTGGAATGCGCCACGCTGCAGGTACCCATCGACCCCGCTAGCCCCTCGGGGCCCACCACAGAACTAGCTCTCATCCGCCAACCATCAACAGGATCGGCCTCCGAGCGCATTGGATCACTTGTCATCAATCCTGGTGGCCCTGGTGGATCTGGCCTTGAGTTCCTCACCTCAGCCGCCGCCGCCTTCCCCGCTGAACTTACCGACGCCTTCGACTTGGTCTCCTTCGATCCCCGGGGTGTCGCCGCCAGCTCGCCCGTGAGGTGCCTTGATGACGCAGCCGCCGAGGAGCAGCTCGCCGGAGACCTTTCCCCAGATACTGCAGACGAACTCAGCAAGGCCGTGGCTGACCAGAAGCAATTTCTGGCTAGTTGCCGATCTAACTCTGCGGAGTTGCTCACCCACATGAGTACAGCCGATGTTGCCGCTGACTTGGATCAGATTCGTAGCGCCCTCGGAGACGAGAAGCTGACCTACTTAGGCTTCTCCTACGGAACTGCAATCGGAGCGGTCTATGCCACCCTCTACCCAGAAAACTCGCGAGCACTTGTTCTTGACGGGTCCGTTAGCCCCAAATCAACCTCGGAGGAAGAAGCGCTCGCTCAGGCTCAGGGATTCGAAAACACCCTGGCGAACTTCGTCTCAGCCTGTAATGCCGACAAAGGCTGTGCGCTCGGACCTGACGCTGCAGCAAAGATCACCGCAACCCGGAACGAACTGAACAAGAAGCCAGTACAGGTCGATACTCCAAGCGGCACCCGCACGCTAGGGGTCGACCTTTTTGATATCGGCCTAGCGACCGCCTTATATGACACGTCGCTTTGGGGCACTGCCGCCGAGGCAATCAGAGACATCAACTCTGGCGGCGGCCAACTCATTTTCTCGCTTGTTGACCGGCAGTTGGGCCGCCAGCCAGACGGAAGTTTCGACAACTCGAGTGCTGCGCAGTCGATGGTGAGTTGTGCCGACTCAACTGAGCGGCCGACTGCGGAACAAAGCCAGCAAGCCGCAGAGCGAATCCAAGCTGCTGCACCGACCTTTGGGCAAGCCCTTGGTTGGGCCACCCTGAGTTGCTTGGGTTGGCCCATGGCAGCGAACCCGCTTCCAGAGATCACTGGAAAGGGGTCACCTACCGTGCTCGTTGTTGGAACCCTCGGCGACCCTGCAACCCCGTATGCCTGGGCGGAAGAAATGACTGCAGCGCTCGAATCTGCAGTGCTCCTCACCTACGAGGGAGACGGCCACACGGCGTTTCTTCGAGGTGGACCGTGCGTGGACAACGCCGTCGTGACCTATCTGATTGAGTTGACCGTTCCCAAGGTTGGCAAGCGTTGTCCCAACAAGGAACAGGATCTGAGCTTTGGTGGGCTTCGTGACGAGGTGATTTCTCAGCTAGTTGAAGGGGGCCTCCCGAAGAAGTTGGCCGAATGTGTCATTGACGGCGTCATCAACGAAACCGGCTCTGCCGAGTTCAACCGCATGGTGCTCGAAGAAGACGTCGAGAAGCTCTCTCAGCTGGTAACCGCCCAGACCTTGGGCTGCGCCAGCGCTGGGGACTAGCTCGTACTAGTAGTTCAGACGGCTGGCTAGTTCAGACGGCCAGCTAGTTCAGCAGGCTGGCGAGACCCCAAATGCTTGCCACAGCGCCAATAGAAATCATAATGAGCGCTCGGCCGACAGGTGCCCGACTCGGCTCTTCTGAATCTGAACTTGGCGGGCGAATGAGTGCGAACAAGTTGCCGGCCACCATGGCCGCACCCAAGGCCAGCACGATCCAAGGCAAAAAGTCATCGCCGAGGAACAACAAGCCCTCCTGGGCAAGGATTCCGCTAGCACTGATCCAACTAGCGCTGGGCTGAATCTCTAGAAGCAACTTCATCCCCTACCCGTAGCTGCGAACAGCCTCTACAGAAATATTTTACGAAATAGCTCAAGTTCTGCTCGGAACTGGCGATATCTAACTTACCGGTGGTTTCGCCTCCGCCGGTACACAGCAAAGGCACAAGGAGCGGGAGTCTGCAATCTCCCTCCCAAGCATCGCTAATCGTGCTTTCCCAAGCACATACCGCTGCCGTGGACCCCGCTCCGCCTTTGTGCTCTCAGCGCCGCACCAAGAACCCAAGCAACCAACAGCAGGGTGACAGACTCGGAGCCCTCGCCGTGTGAGAATAAACCACCACGACTCGAGAGCAACTTGGCCATGAACTACTCCAACCAAAATGAATCCCTGTAACCAAAGGGTAAGAACTGCGGCAGTGCGGCCGATTGGAGCTAGGTGGTGAACAGTCGCGCAGTCGCATTTGTACTTGGAGTACTTTCTGCCTGCCTAGGTGTGGCTGCGCTGTTCAGCGATAGTGCTCTTGTGGGGTTCGCCGCAGGAATGGCAGGTGGCGCAGCAGGAGTCCTTGTGCTCACGCTGCGGGTGGATAACACCGAGGACAGTTCCGATGAGCGAGCCCTCTTCGAGGCTCAAATCGATGACCTAGGAAACGCCTTGGGTGCCAGCCAAGCACAAGCAGAGACTGCAGCTCAGAGAATTGCTCAGCTTGAATCAGATCTTGCTTCAGCAGTTGAATCTGCAAGCGCATC
>CAMDLX010000181.1 GCA_945901935.1 Bifidobacterium breve
ACAACCACGCTTCCGGCTTCAGCCGACTCGGTCTCGGTTGCCTTCCGTGGAGCACTCAACTACACCGACTCTGGCAGTGGAACGGGCGACCTAGAGGTTGTTCGCGACGCTTCAGGTATCAAGTCGGTCACTGGCTTGCTTGACATTCCTGGCACAGAGGGCGGTACAGCAAGAGTTGCTGTTTCAATCAATCGTGCCTGGATTCTGCCGCTCTGGTTTGGTCAGATTTCGGTGACTGACCCAGATGCCGGTGTGGCAATCAGCACTCCAGTGTTTGGAACGATCAGTCGAGGGAGCACCGCCACTTCGGCAACCGCTACCGCTAACTGGTTCAAGCTAGGGGCCTTCCCAAATCTGATTCGCCCGTACTCGCTCACTTGGACGATTACTGACGCCGACTGAGCTAAGTCAGCACCACCTCTGGCCCGGTAGAGAACCGGGTACAAAGAATGAGATTCGCTACTCGGGGTCTGCACTTGTGCGGGCCCCGAGTCGCGTACTGTGCCTGTTGGTGCGTGTCCGGTCGGGGACATGCACTCCGTCAGTCAAGAGCCGCTACAGCAACCCTAGGATCGCAGATGTCTGGACCATTAGCCGGTGTACGAGTGATTGAACTCGCAGGGCTCGGCCCCGGTCCGTTTTGTGCAATGTTGCTAGCCGACTTGGGAGCTGACGTACTGCGCATTGATCGCCCCAAGCCTGGTACGCCATCACCTGAGTCAGGCTCGAAGGGAAGCGCCAACGCTTGGGATGTCCTCAACCGCAACCGATCGGGTGTGGCTGTTGACCTGCGGTCGCCACTTGGCGTCGAGTTTGTTCTGGAGTTGGCAGGCCAAGCCGATGTCATGATCGAAGGATTCCGCCCGGGTGTGGCAGAACGCCTTGGCCTCGGCCCTGATGACCTGAGCCAAGTGAACCCCAAGCTGGTCTACGGCCGCATGACTGGATGGGGTCAAGAGGGCCCGCTGTCTGCTCGGGCTGGGCATGACCTGACCTACCTAGCTCTCTCGGGTGCGCTTGCGCACATCGGCCGTGCAGATCAGCCCCCAACTCCACCACTCAATTTGGTTGCAGATTTTGGTGGCGGCGGAATGCTGCTGGCGTTTGGAATCATGGCCGCACTCGTCGAAAGAGGTTCTTCGGGCTTAGGGCAAGTCGTCGATGCAGCAATGGTTGACGGTGCTGCGCTGCTCATGGCCCCGCTGTTTGGTGCCTGGGACTGGGGATTCTGGTCGGCTGATCGTGGAACCAACCTGTTGGATTCCGGTGCGCCATTTTACGATGTTTATGAATGCGCCGATGGCTCATGGCTAGCCGTAGCGGCCTTGGAACAGCAGTTCTATGCCGAGCTACTGCTTGGCCTTGGCCTGGCTGAGCGTTCCGAGTTGCCTGATCAATACGATCAGGATGGGTGGCCGGTATTGAGAGCAGAGTTCACACGAGTGATCCGCACAAAAACTCGTGATGCATGGGTAGAGGTTTTTGGTGATCAGGACGCGTGCGTGGCACCGGTATTGAACATGGGTGAGGCGCCATTACATCCGCATGCCATTGCACGTGCGGCGTTCCCGGTAGTTGATGGCGTTGCCCAACCTGGGCCCGCCCCGCGGTTTGGCCGCACTCCTGCGAGTGTTCCGCAGCCATCATTCGAGGGCGTTGACCCAGCGCTGTTGCTGCAGGGTTGGGGAGTATCGGCAGAGCAGGTTGAACGCATGCAGGCCGAAGGCACCATCACCTGACGCCCGCTCACCTGATCTGCTCACCTGATGCACTCAGGTCGCGTGGCTAGGCAGTGAACTCAGGTCGTGTAGTCGGCGTTGATGCGTACATACCCATCTGATAGATCGCAGCCGTACACCGTCCACGCTGCAGCCTTGTCAGAGCGGTCAACGCCTAGGTCAACTGAGATCAGCACCTCATCGCCGGCTAGATACTGCTCAAGTTCAGTTAGTTCCGCCTGGCCGATCTGCCGCGGGTACACCTCGGATTCTCCAAAGCGAATGACCACCTGTGCTTGGTCTATATCGACATCCTCTGAGCACTTCCCAATTGCCATGGCAACGCGACCCCAGTTGGGGTCAGCTCCGTGAACTGCAGTCTTCACAAGTGGTGAATTCAGAATCGACTTTGCAACTCGCTTGGCTTGGGCTGCGTCTCGAGCCTGCTGCACTTCGACCACCAACAATGTGGTAGCACCCTCTCCATCTCGAGCTAGTTGCCGGGTGAGTTCGGTGCAAACCTGATTGATTGCTGCTGCGAACTCGTGCTCGTCAGGCGTTCCCGCAAGGCCGTTCGCCAGCAGCGCTGCAGTATCCGAGGTGGACGTATCAGTATCAACACTCAGGCTGTTCAAACTGCGATCCACAGCCTGTCGAAAGACTCGGTCCAAGGATTCAACAGGAAGCTCTGCATCGGTTAGGACAAAGCTCAACATGGTTGCCATGTCTGGCTCGATCATGCCCACACCCTTGGCCATGCCAACCACGGTTGCCGTGCCAGCGGTGCCGTCCGCTCGAACAGTGGGCAAGGTTGCAGACGCCGTTTTTGGATGAGTATCGGTGGTCATCATGGCGCTCGCAATGACTACTGCATCTGTTGTGTCAAAGGCGCTCGAGGCTGCCGCTCGAGAGGCTTTGTCGGCCGGCACCTGTTCTGCAGCAGCCGCAAGGTTGCTCAGGTGAGCAGAAATTCGCTCCATCGGGTACTGCCTGCCGATCACCCCGGTAGAGGTGACCAGCACCTCTGACTCATCACAGCCTGCAGCAACTGCAACTCCTCGGCCGAGTTCCTCTGCGTTTGCTAGCCCCTCGGCACCCGTGGCCACGTTTGCGTTCTTTGACACGACGACGACTGCCTGCAGGTGGTTCCCGGCTGCGTTGCGTCGCGAGACCAACACGCTTGGTCCAGCAAACAGCGAACGGGTAAACATCGCAACCGATCGGCAAGGCACCTCTGATGCAATCACCACAAAATCTGGGGTTGCATCTTTAATTCCAATGTTGGCCACGTGTGCTCGAAAGCCTCGGGGCAGATTCACTGGATCGTTCGGTGGCCTCATGGGTATCCATTCTTTCATTCACCGACCACGCACGCGAGCGTGCAGCAGAGATTTTGGATTCTCCCGACACGACGTGCCAGTGCCGAAGTAAATTCCAACCCCATGACAAGATTCGATTCCGCTCTAGATGTTGCCGCTGCGATTCGTTCCAAGCAGATCAGTCCGGTTGAAGTGCTCGAGCATTATCTAGCGCAAGCAGACACCTTTGATCCCACTCTGAACGCGTTTGCGCTCAGAGACGATGAGACTGCGCTTGCCGATGCCCGAGCTGCAGCAGATCTTGTTGCCCGAGCAGAGACGCAGGATTTGCCCCCGTTCATTGGCGTGCCGATTCCTATCAAGGACCTCAACGACGTTCAGGGATGGCCGACCAGTCACGGGTCGCTCGGCGTTCCCACTACGCCGGCCGAGTTTGATTGCCCGCAGGTGCAGCGGTTCCGGGATGCTGGATTTGTCCTGATGGGCAAGACCACCACTCCCGAGTTTGGAACCATCTCCATGACCGAGTCGCAGCGGTTCGGCGCAACTCGGAATCCTTGGAATCCAACCCATACCCCCGGTGGATCTTCGGGAGGTGCAGGAGCTGCTGTCGCTGCTGGCATGGCACCGATTGCTCATGCCTCCGACGGTGGTGGGTCAATACGAATCCCGGCCTCGTGTAATGGCTTGGTCGGGCTCAAACCCAGCCGAAATCGCGTCACGGGAGCTGCCGAAAAGATGACGGCGGCATCAACTTCTGGAGTGGTCACCCGCAATGTCGCCGATACTGCTGCTGCACTTGATGTCCTGGCAGAACGTGATGCCGGCGCTTGGAACCTTGCACCTGCACCGGAGCGTCCATTCGCCCAAGAGGTGGGAGCAGATCCCGGCAAGTTGCGCATTCGCGTGGCCGTGTCCAGCCCCTTAGGGGTACCCGTCGACCCTGCCTGCGCCGAGGCGGTGAGTCACGCTGCCGATCTGCTCGCTGACCTTGGCCACGAAGTCACGGAGTCCAGCCCGCAGTGGCCGCAGGCCTCGATGTTTGCAGAGGGGTTCCTGACGGTGTGGTCGACGATCACTGCCGGAATCCCCGGACTGGATCCAGAGCGGATCGAGCCGCACAACCTGGCCAATCTGACCAAAGCACTGAGCACCTC
>CAMDLX010000182.1 GCA_945901935.1 Bifidobacterium breve
GGTCCAGATGCCAAGACACCGTCTCCGGCTGCTCCTGCGGCAGTAAGAAAATCTGAGGACTGACAAGCATCAGAGGTCTGAATCGAGAGATTCTCGAGTGCGGGCCTACTGCGAATCTGCGTCACGACTTCACTGCATGTTGGCTCAAACAGCGCCATGAACACAGCATTCGGAGGGTCAGCCTCTAACTGATCGGCGATCTGTGACGGAGAGAGCATCTCTGTCCCACCGGGCGGATCCACTACTCCTGCACCCCCGGCAGCAGAGAGTTGCGCTGCGGCCCGACCACCCTGTTGGGCGAATCGCTGCCGAAACACATTTGTTAGCGAGTCCGAGTAGGCACTTCCATCGCTGACTGTGGCCGCAGTGTCTGCGCCTAGGAACTGGCGGGTGTAGTCAGCTACTACCGCGCCCTGCACAACGTCATTGGGCGCGGTTCGGAAGTAGTAACGCTGATGGCGATCTGGGTCAGTGAGGCTCGGCGCAGTATTGGATGAAGACACCAGCAGTATTGATTTGTCTGAGAGTGTGACATCTGCAGCATCCAATGCAGCAGATGAGCAGGTTGTGCCCACTACTCCAAGCAAGCGTTGCTCCGCTACCAGGCGCTTTGCACCTGATAGTCCACCTTCGGCCGAACAGCCCTCGTTGTCTACCGCCAGACTCACACGGTGCCCCAGCAGATCACCTGGTACCTGATCAAACTGGCCATCAAGGTAGTCAACTGCCAGGTTCACCCCATCTAAAGAGTCCTGGCCGAGTCCGCCGGAATCATCACCAAGCCATGCCAGCACACCGAGCGTGATTGGCTCCCCATTGCCGATAAAGAGGCAGTCATCGGGACGCTCTATTGCGTCCTGTCGACTGGTGCAGGTTCGCTGCGGACGCGGGTCGTCCACCCAAGACTGGTATCTGCCCGCTTCAAGCTCGGTAACTAGGTCTCGAATAGGAACTCGGTCAGCCTGAAACGCACCGCGGAATGGGGCGCCGATCGAAAGAATTGCCACAAGGTCAAGTGCGACCACTGCGACGATCCCCCAAGCAATCAGGGAATACTTGTGACCTGATCGAAGCGCAACCACCATGGCGTTAAAGATGAGAGCAATCCCAGCAAGTGCGCTAATGCCAAACAACGCCAAGGGAAGACTCTCGGCAGAAATTGCTACACGCTGCCTTCGAATTGCAGCGAGTTGATCCACAGCCTGTTGCATCGCATCTGCCGCAAGCGTCGGTGTCTCCGGCTGCAACCCGACCTGGCGAACTCGGCCCTCGAGTTGCTTGAGTTCGTTAAAGGCCGATACCTCGGTACCACCTCCGGCGCCAAGCACTCGCCACTCGGACTCATCCACTCTTCGCAAATATGCATCGAGGTCATCAATGACGAGTTCAACCTGAGGAGCCGAGAGTCCCTGAGTGTTGAATGCCAACTGCGAGGCAGCAGCCACCTCTGAACCCACTAGTCGCTGCGTCTCGCGAAGGGTGCTGTACTCGGTGTTAATGAGAAAGCCAGTGAAGATCGCAAAGAGACTTCCCAGCGCTGTCATATAGGCAGCGGCGACAGGTGCCGCTTTGTCAAGGTTGAGTCGCCGAATCATCACCGCTGCGATAACGGCCACTCCGATTGCGAAACCGAACATCAACAACAGCAACCAGCCTGAATTGATTGACGAGAGCCAGCGCATCTTGTTCACCCTAGAGGGCTGCCTTGTCTGAACCGAACTTTGCTTCGCGATCTAACTGACACCGCATTCAGTTCCGATCAACTCAACTTCCCCATGAGAGCAGCGCGGGCCATACTTCACGGGTGAGATTTGGCGGCACAACTACACGTATGGGCTTCGCCTTCGCGTCAGCACTCGCACTTGCGGGGCTGCTTGGCTCTTGTAGCGTCGACCCCGTGCGGCCAGAGTCACGAGCCGCCGGGTCCGAAACCATGCTCCCGTTGCTCAGCGTCAGTAGCGGATTGCTCGCCGAACAAGAACAAGATGCCCGTATTCGAATCGATACTTCTACCTCGGCTGATGGGATCGCATTGTTTTGTGATGGCCTAGTAGAGATGGCGGCCTCCTCGCGTTCGATGTCTGATCGTGAGAAAAAACAGTGCAAAGACAGCGACAGGTCGCCCGTAGAAATTCCCGTTGCAAATGACGCAATCGTGGTGGTGACGAATCTCTCCAACCCCGTCAAGTGTCTGTCTACCGAACAGCTCTACGGTCTGGCGGGACCTGAATCCGCGGGGTTTGCCTCATGGGCTGATGCCAACTCACTGGGTAGTTCCGCTGACCTACCCGACCAGCCCCTCAAAGTGCTCGTTCCGCCGAGCGGATCTGGCACCCTTCAATTGTTTGTCTCCACTGCACTTGGGCCGACTGCTGAGACTCGCAACACAGATCCGAAACTCCGAAATGACGCCGTCTCGGTTGAGAGCAATGAACTCGTGCGATCAGCAGTACTAGATGAGCAGGCAGGCCTTGGCGTAGCTGCCGTGAGTTCGGCAAAAAGCTGGAAGGACTCTGTGCGAATCCTTCAATTGCGCTCGGACAGCAGCGCTGAGTGCGCCGACCCGACAGAGGCCAACGTTGCAAGCGGCGCATACCCACTTGGACGGAGCTTGTCGGTAATCGTTGACCGTCGGACAGTTGAGCAGGATCAGACGATCTCTGACCTCGTGTCACTTTTACTCTCGGCAGAGGGGCAAAAGGCTGTTGCCGAAACAGGCGCACTCCCGCTTGACCCTTCGCAGCTCAAGGAGAGTCAACGGCTGTGGAACACAGTTATTGAGTAGTCGCTGAGTATTGAAAGACTCTGCTTCCCCCTCCCGCTGCGCCTTGGGACTAACCTCCGCAAATGACCACGAGCGGTTCGAGTCCTTCTGGGACACCGGCATTTCGGCGTGACCTAAACATCTGCACGAGTTGGTCCCTGCCTTCTTGGAGTACTGGCCCCCAAGGCGATGAGCAGGCCACGCTCGAAGCAGCCTGTGCTGCGGGTTATGAGGGTGTGCAAGGCGCGAATCCTCGCCGCTGCCGAGATCTCGGTCTGGTGCCAACTACGTTCGCCATCCAGCCAACCCCGGGGGGTTTAGCGGAGCAAGCTCAGGGTTGGGTTGATTCCGGATTCGAGTGCTGCACGATTTTGTTGGGCACCGGACTTGAAGATGACGCTGCCGCCGATGTTCTGATCGAAGAAGTACTCAGCGCCAGCGCAACTGCCGGGATTCCCCTATACGTAGAGACGCATCGGGCCACGGTCACCCAAGACATGTGGCGAACAGTGCAACTCGTTGAGCGGTTCCCGGACCTGCGCTTTAACGGTGACTTCTCGCACTGGTACACAGGCCAAGACATGGCGGCCAATGGGTTTGAGGCGACCCTCGAATTTCTCTCTCCGGTGCTTGATCGAGTTCGGTATATGCACGGCCGGATCGGAACCTCGGGAAGCATTCAAGTTGACGTTGGCGATGGATCGGTGGAGGGCCAACCCCACATTGCACAGTTCAGGTCACTTTGGACGCGAGCGTTTGAGGGGTTTGTGCGGACCGCTGCGCAAGACGTTGTGCCGCCGCCACGCCTTGAGATTGGTTTTGCTCCTGAGCTGCTCCCACCCGAGGTTGGCTATGCGCGCCTTGTGCCCGATGCTTCCGGCGGCTTACGCGAAGAGGGTGACCGCTGGGAGCAATCGCTAGTACTCACTCAAATTGCTAGCGAGTGCTTTGAGGCTGCACTCTGATACGAATAGTCGACTGAACCGACTGCCTCTAATGGAGCGCCTTCGGAAAATGAATAAGGGGGACAATGACTGACATTCGAATCGAAGATCTGCGCGTTCCCGTTCGCGATGCGGAACAGCAGCAGATGTTTGACCTGGCAACCTCGATGGAAGTTGACTTAGCGCCCAACAAACTCGTTGCAGCAGCACAGCGACGGACTGGCCTTGAGGATTTTGGCGACCCCACGCTGATCGACCGTCTCGCAGCTCAGGTCGCTTCGGTTGAATCCGATACGGGCCTGTCTGGTCTTGGACGCTTCCTTGTTCGCCGTCGGCTCGTAGGTCTGCTCGCAGCCAGGCTTCGTCTGGAGGACTTCATTCGTAGGCATCCGGAGTCGGTTGAGACCGAACTCGAGCCACCAGTCATCGTGGTCGGCTTGCCCCGCTCAGG
>CAMDLX010000183.1 GCA_945901935.1 Bifidobacterium breve
GAGGCCACTGCATCTACGCGCAGTCCATCAACTCGAAACTCTTCAAGCCAATACAAAGCATTGGCAACCAAAAAATTGCGGACCTCGTTACGGCCGTGATTGAACACCAGCGTGCCCCAATCCGGGTGTTCACCCCGGCGAGGGTCAGCATGTTCATACAGTGCAGTGCCATCAAATTGCGCTAGCGCAAAGCGATCCTTTGGGAAGTGCGCAGGTACCCAGTCCACAATCACGCCTAGGCCACGGTCGTGACAGACATCGATCAAATAGCGAAGATCATCAGGGGATCCCAACCGGGCATCGGGTGCGTAATAACCCGAGACCTGATACCCCCAAGAGCCGCCGAACGGGTGACTCGCTACCGGCATGAGTTCAATATGGGTAAACCCCAATGAACTCGCCCAATCGGCAAGAGGCTCCGCTAGTTCCCTTGCTGTGTGCGCCCGACCATCGCTGTGGCGGCGCCAGGATCCCAGATGCACCTCGTAGACAGAGAGTCGGCCACTATTGCGATCTGAGCGAGCCGTGCGCCAGTCTTCGCCGGCTGGGGGGTTCCATTCATAGGAGCTTTCAAAGAGTACCGATGCTGTAGCCGGGGGCACTTCTGCAGCCGCAGCTAGTGGATCGGCACGCTCTGTGGTCTGGCCATTTTGGCCGGTGACCAAGAACTTATACCGGTCCCCCGGCCGACCACGCGGCTCGAACCCCCACCAAATTCCGGAGTTGCCTTGGGTTGCAAGCAAGGTTGCTTCTGCCGACGACTCGTTCCACCCGGCCCAGTCCCCAACCACTGAAACCTGCTGAGCGTTCGGTGCCCACACCGCAAAGGTTGCGCCGCCAGACTCGCAGAGGTGAGCACCAAGCAAGTCCCACAGCCGGCGATGGGTACCCTCACCAAAGAGGAACAGGTCAAGCTCTCCGGGTGGCTGTGCAGCTGCGCCATGAGCTGACACAACTCAGGCTTCCGGTTCAGTAGCTGGCAGTTGATCCTCGCCGTTCAACAATCGCTCCACGGCTTGGACTGGTAGGTCCACGAGTTCCGGGCGATGAGCTAGCTCGTAGGCAACCTCATAGACGGCCTTATCGAGCTCAAACACGCTCAGCAGCGCGTCTCGGCTTGGCCGTGACTGTGGCAGCAGTCGATGCGCAGCATCAACATCGGCGTAGCCAGCTAGGAACGTATTGACATTGCGAACCGTCCAAGCGTCGGCAAGAACTCGCAGTTCGTGATCAGCCTGGCCGTGAGCCCTCAGGGCCATGGCAGCCGCATACTGAAAAGACCGAGTCATACCGGCGACGTCACGCAACGGCGAAGATGGGTGACGACGCTCCTCCACCGGCCGAGCAGGCTCGCCTTCGAAGTCAAGCACCATCCAACTGCGCTGCAGGCGAAGCACCTGCGCAAGATGCAGGTCGCCATGGATTCGAATGGCCGTGCCAAGGTCGGCTGCTGTGCGCAAGCGATCGTAGATTTTTTCGATTCGCTCGGTATCTAGCTTGCCCGAGGCAACACGATGCAACTGAGCCGCCATATCGGTAGCCCAGGCCGCACCATCCGCGCGTTCTGCACCAAAAGCCTCGGCTAAGGCAACGTGTAGGTGCGCCACGTTCTGCCCCAGCAGACGGGCATCCTCTGCAAAGTCGAGCTTGCAATCCCGAGGAGGCCGCCTGCGATTAAACAGTTCACGAAGCGAGTCAGTTGCGAGCTCAAACCCTTCGCCACGGCTGCGCTCGTAACGCCTCACCACAGCTAGGTCAGTTTGATTGCGTCGCCAGATCGCTACGGGAACAGGAACTGCACCAAAGCCCACCTTGCCCAATGCCTCGGTGACTTCAACATCGGGGTTTGCTCCCGGTTGAACGCGCCGGAATACCTTCATGATGTATCGCTCGTCCAACACAATGGAAGTATTCGATTGTTCGCCGCCCTGCACCCGAGCCGAGTGAGGGTGAAGATCCGGAGCCACAATGTGCGCAAACCGCAGAGCGAGTTCATCATCGGCCAACGCGTCGAACAGATGCGTAGGTCCTCTGGGTGAACTGATCTCACCGAGCACCGCAGATTCGGCAACGTGGTCTGGCCGCTCTGCAGTTGCACCAAGGGGCACTTGATACCAACTCGGCACGCCTGCGCCGTTGTCACCCCTGACCTCGACGAGCAGCCACATCAGGGTGGGCCAGCCGTCCGCCAGAGTATCGACCTTGCGCAACTCAACCCGCGGCTCATCCACAGCCGAATACCAGCGCTGACCGGCTAGAAATGCCGGAAGAAGCGCAACAAGTTCGCGGGAAAACGTTTCAGCGTCGATAGTGAGTTCTACCCCGTCGGCTCGGTCAATTCGAACCATAGGTACTCATATGGTGGCAGAGTGACGAAGTACGGAAGGTCACCAATTGCAGGAAATGCAACCTGGCCGAGGAGTTCAACAGGAACTCGCCCCGCTAGATGCGATAGATACAACTCCGCCGGTTGAGCAGCGCCCGAGAAATTGTTGACACAGAGCACGGGGTTTGCATGTTCATCATCGGCTGCCGGAGTTCGAAGGTAAGCAAACACTGCTGGCGTAGAAACCTCTAGGACTTCGAATCCGCCGAGCCCAAAGAGCGGGTGCTGTCGCCGCACATGCAACATGCGTCGGAACCAGTTCAGGAACGATCCGCTGTTTCGGCGCTCCGACTCGACGTTGACTGATTGGAACCCATATACCGGGTCCATCAGCGGCGGAAGATACAACTGCGCAAAGTCCGCTGTTGAGAACCCGCCGTTGCGATCAGGACTCCACTGCATGGGTGTTCGCACTCCGTCGCGATCACCAAGGTAAATGTTGTCACCCATGCCGATCTCATCCCCGTAATACAAAATGGGCGTACCTGGCAGGCTCAGAAGCAACGCATGTAGCAACTCGGCCTGTCGGCGGTCATTTTCTACAAGAGGAAACAATCGGCGACTGATGCCAACGTTGCGCCGCATTCTTGGGTCCTTGGCGTACTCGGCCCACATGTAATCGCGCTCTTCATCAGTCACCATCTCGAGGGTGAGCTCATCGTGATTCCGTAAGAAGATTCCCCACTGACACCCCTCGGGAATCTCTGGGGTTCGCTCCAGAATTTCAGTGATCGGTGTTCGCTCCTCGCGACGAAGTGACATGAACATTCGCGGCATGAGCGGGAAGTGGAAACACATATGGCATTCGTCGCCGTCACCGAAGTACTCCACCACATCCTCAGGCCACTGGTTGGCCTCGGCTAGCAGCACTTTGCCGGGGTAACGGGCGTCGATCTCACTGCGCACGCGACGCAGGTACTCATGAGTCTCCGGCAGATTTTCGCCGTTGGTTCCATCGGCTTCAAACAAGTACGGAACGGCATCGAGTCGGAACCCATCAAGTCCAAGTCCAAGCCAATGACAGATCACCTCGATCATTGCGTCTTGAACCTCGGGGTTGCGATAGTTCAGATCTGGCTGATGGTGAAAGAAGCGATGCCAGTAGTACTGCTGCCTCTGATGATCGAAACTCCAGTTTGAGGGCTCCGTATCTACAAAGATCACCCGAGCATCACTCCACCGCTGATCGTCATCTCCCCATACGTACCAGTCCGCCTTGGGATTCGTGGTGTCTTGTCGAGATTCCAAGAACCAAGGGTGCTGATCCGAGGTGTGGTTCATCACCATGTCTGCAACAACCCGAATCCCACGACGGTGCGCCTCTTCGATCAGGTGGGCTGCATCATCAGTGGTCCCAAAGTCTGGGTGCACGGTCAAGAAGTCCGAGATGTCATACCCGCCATCTCGCAGCGGGGAGTCATAAAAGGGCAGCAGCCACAGGCAGTCAATGCCAAGCCACTCCAAATAATCCAGCTTGGAAGTCAGGCCTCGAAGGTCACCATTGCCGTCATTTGAGCCGTCGAAGAACCCGCGAACATGCACCTCATAAAAGATTGAGGAGCGATACCACTGGTTGTTTGACGAGAGTATTGAACCGGAAGTGGGGGGTTGAATCACTTGCTCATCGTACCGGTGCCGTGAGTGGCTCGGGTTCGGTGCAAACCGAATGCAGACCACCAGCCACCGGCTGCGGCGGGAACTGCGAGCGAGAGGGTAGCTGCCATGCCACCCACGCCTAGTTCCTCG
>CAMDLX010000184.1 GCA_945901935.1 Bifidobacterium breve
ATCAGACCGGCTGCCTCGGGGTGACTCTTACGAAGTTCTTTCAGTCGCTCGTGCGCCTGCTCAAGCACCGTTGGCAGCCACTCTCCATCCAAGGAGAGCGCAGTCCGCAAGCGTTGGTTCGCAAGCTCTCGGGGTAATTCATCATCAAAGGTTGCAGCCACCACATCGCCCGCTGGTGACACCCATTCCATAAACCCGTTGATCCGAGGAAAGTACACGGGACGCACTACACCGCCAGCAGCTAGCGCCTCTCCATAGCCGTACTCGTAGTCGGCTCGGGCCTCATCAAGGTGGTAGTCCACAAAAGGGATTGCCGAGGTATCGGATCGAAAGGGGGTGCCTGACAGGCTCAAGCGCTGTGCCGCCTGAGCAAATGCTTCTTGCACTGAGGACCCCCAGGACCGGTCGTCGGCAGCATGGTGAATCTCATCGAAAATGACGAACGCTCCCGAGGCGAGCGGAGCCAGCATTGCCGATGATGTTGATACCTGCTGATAGGTCGTCACAATCCCATGCATGTCTGCGGGAAGCGAACCATCTCTCGCGGACCACTCAGGCTCAAGGTGCAATCCAAACCTGACCGCTGCATCGGCCCACTGATGCTTGAGATGTTGAGTCGGGGCCACCACGATCAGACGTCGGCCAGGGTGCTCTGCAAGATTCTGCACGGCAGCCGTTAAGGCAAAACTGGTTTTCCCCGCACCAGGGGTAGCAACCGCAAGAAAGTCAATGCTCTCTTTGAGAGCTAGCGAATCCAGAGCTTCGGATTGCCAAGGTCGCAGACGGATCCGCGTGGGTCGCAGCGTGGAGTTACTGCTCACGACCACCACCAACTAGCTAGCTCTCGAGTCAGTTGACTGCCTATCACGATGATGTTGACCCGAGATCACTTGAGGGGGCTGCGAGGGTTCGCAAGGTTTTATTCTGCGCCTCGCTGCAGACCAGAGATCGCTAGTTTAGGGACTGCGGAGGCGCAGTCCCGACAGCCCCGCCACCTAGGGGATTCTGATGACGAGAACGCAGTACCTGGCTCCAGCAGAGCTTGAGTTGTTCGGCAGCGAGACCTTCTGGTCAAGTGGGTCGTCCACTCGAGCAGAGACGTTTCAGCAACTGCGGGACTCCGCTCCCATCTGCTTTATGGAAGAGCCGATCATCCCGGACTTCGGCCAAGGACCGGGCTTCTGGTCGCTGTCACGACATAGCGATGTCATGGAGGTTTCTCGGCATCCCGAGATTTTTTGCTCCGGCTTAGGGACGAACATTCCTGATCTTCCCATCGAGATCGCCGAGTTCATGGGATCGATGATCAACATGGATTCACCGCGCCACACCCGCCTACGAATGATCGTCAACCGGGCCTTTACGCCAAAGCGCGTTGCGCTCATTGATCGGGATGTGCGCGTCAAGGCCCGACAGATTGTGGCCTCGATCTCTGAGCTCGGTGAATGCGACGCGGTGGAACAACTAGCCGCACAATTACCGCTGCAAATCATTTGCGAGATGATGGGAATTCCGCAAGAGGATTGGCACCGGGTCTTTGAGCTCACCAACGTTATTTTGGGTGCAGGCGACCCCGAGTTCACTCCATCCATGGAAGCGCTTATGTCAGCAGTCATGGAACTCGCGATGCTTGCACAGCGCGTGGGTGAGGACCGCCTAGCCAATCCCACCGACGATCTTGTCTCGGCCATGATGCATGCCGAGGTTGACGGAGAACATCTACAGCCCATGGAGATGGCAAGTTTCTTTATTCTGTTGTCAGCTGCGGGCAACGAGACCACCCGCAACGCGATTAGCCATGGCTTGCACCTACTCACTCAGCACGAGGATCAGCGACAGGTCTGGCAGACAGGCTTGGGTGAAGTCACCCCAACGGCGATCGAGGAGATTGTTCGCTGGTCGACGCCAGTGGTGCACTTTCGCAGAACTGCTACCTGCGATACCCAAATCAGCGGCGTCAAGATCGCGAAAGGCGAGAAGGTTGCGCTTTGGTACGAGTCAGCGAATCGGGATGATCGCGTCTTCGACAAACCCTTTGAGTTTGACGTTCTTCGCAAGCCGAATGAACACGTTGGGTTCGGCGCCGGAGGACCGCACTTTTGTTTGGGAGCCAATCTGGCCCGACGAGAGATCGGTGTGATCTTCGAGGAACTGTTTCAGTGGCTGCCAGATATTCGCATCAGCAGCGAACCCGAGTATTTACAGTCAGCATTTATTCACGGGATCAAAAGAATGCGATGCGAGTTCACCCCGGCAGAGGTGCCCGCACTTGACCTTGATGACTAGACCAAGGTGATGAGCAACTAGTCGTCTACAAGGACCCTGCGCACCGAGAGTCCCATTCGCCGGCGCTTGGTATCAACCTCGAGCACCTTCACCATGACCTGCTCGCCTGGCGTGACAAGTTCCTCGGGGCGGTACCCATACAGTTCAGTCAACTCACTCAGATGAACCAGGCCTTCTGCCCCGCCCTCATCAAGGCGAGCAAAGACCCCGTACTCCACGACTCGAACCACAGTGGCCGAATGAATCGAACCAACCTCAATACCTGCCAGCGGATCGGGCTGTAGCTGCCTAAGCGACAGGCTGATGCGACGCTTGGACTTATTCACCTCTAGGACGAGTACCTGAACATCCTCGCCGACGGTTACAAAGTCCTCGGTCCGCTCTAGGCGACCCCAGGTCAACTCACTTCGATGTATCAGCCCGCGCAGGCCACCAAGATCAACAACTGCTCCGTATTCCGCAATGCTCACCACGCGACCAGAGGCCGTTGCGCCCGCAGCAAGGCTTTGCAGAGCCTCACGTTCGGCCGCTCGGCGTTGCCGGCGCTCAGCATCGCGAATCGACAGGACCACCCGATCAGCATCTCGGTCGATTTCAACCACCATCATCGCCACTTCTGTGCCAATCAACGACTCTGGGGTCACCCCTGGGGTCTCAGAGAACAACGAGGTGGGCACAAAGGCTCGCATACCAACATCAGCGACCAGACCCCCCTTCACCTTTTTGGTGACAGTCGCAGTGACGGCTGTGCCAGATTTTTTGGCCGCTTCAAGACGTTCCCAAGCCTGCAGCTTGAGCGCCCACACCTGGGACAAGACTGGTCGATTCTTGGGATCCTCACGAGCTAGTACTGCCGCTGGAAGAACTTGGCCAATAACTGCCGAGCCCGAAAATTCGGCACTTGGGATTACCCCAGTGCGGCCATCGGCAAGTCGCACCTCTACTTCTTTTGGTGAAACTGAAGTCACCGTCACCTCGGTAATCTTCGTCGCTGGAGGTGCCGCTGGACCTGCAGGCGCATGCGCTACTTGGCTCATTGAGGTGGCACTCTGACCAATCACTGGTTTTGCCGGAAGCGCTGATGCAGGGTCGAGAACCGCTTCTGCTTGAAGCTCGGGTTCCGCTTCGGGACCTGCTGCTCTTGCTTCGGGTTCAAGTTCAGGTTCGGTGGACATGTCTTCCTCAACTTGGCCGACAGTGATTGTGCGAAAGCCGCAGATCAAGATTTCTCAATCAGCCTATCGCCCGACTGATAAATAGCTCCCTGGGAGTGAAGTGCCACAACGCTCCGTTGTGCCCCAATTACCAACGTTGAAGTACAAGTTCAACGATTCAATTCACCCAGTTCCTGCTAGCCATTCAAGAACCGGAACCCTCAGGCTTCCGAGTTTCTTCGAAGCAAGAATCGACCCGCCCTCTCCCAGAAAAGCGCTTCGAAGTTGAAGGAGCGCTCCGGGCTGTTTGATGACGTCAGCGAGCGGACGCTGATGAACGCGAATTGAAAACACGATGGTTTCATCTGTCAGGCGACGCATGGTCTGACGTTCCACTCGCAGAAAAACCCTCTCCGGGACAAGGTTTGCCGGTGGCAGATCAAAAATCTCAGCTTCCTCATTCCTCCACGGCTGACTCAATCGGGGGTCGTCCCAAAGCTCCCAATTCAGTCGCCACACGGCGCGATTCTGGTCAAGCCGATCAAAGAATGACTCGACAAGTCCACCTAGGTCTTTTTCGTAGTTTGGTACCGGTTCGTGAATATCTGCCACCGTGCCACCCAGTTTTTCTGACAGAACCCATCTGCTCGGAAAGCACACGGATGCGGCTCGTAGCCTCCAGGT
>CAMDLX010000185.1 GCA_945901935.1 Bifidobacterium breve
GGAGCCATCACCTATGACTCAGACCCGATCGGAGAGTGGCAAGAAACCGAACTCAAAGCGCGTCACCTGCTTCAGGTAGCTGCAGGCACAGCGCTGCGATGAGCGGTGACATCGCTGTTTTCGAGACGCTTGAGCTCCGAGACGGCCAACCCTTTGCGCTCACTCGGCACCTGCAGCGACTCCGCAGGGCCACAGTACTGCTGCAACTTGAGCCGATCGACGATAAGGAACTGCTGCTCGGCATAGAGCAAACCTGCCAGGTCTGGGGCACGGCCCCTGGACGCTTGCGAATCACTTACTCGAACAGCCTCACCCTTGCTGCTTCCGCAATGACGGTTCAGCGAGCACCCATCGCAGTGAGCAGCAGTGCGTACCAACTCGATCCAGCATCCCTCACAGCAGGGCTCAAAACCTCTTGGTATTCAACAAACTCAGCGCTGCTTGCGGAACACCCAGAAACTGCCGAAGTGGTCTTCGCGAATCTTCAGGGGCAACTCTGCAGCGGCGCAACGAGCAATGTCTTTGTGGTTCTTGATGGGATCCTTCACACTCCTCCCCTTGATTCGGGGTGCCGTTCGGGCGTGACGCGTGAGCTTCTCCTCGAGGCTCTCGCAGATGCTGGACAGCCAGCGAAGCAAACACCGATTGCGTTCTCTGAACTTCAGCGTGCAGAAGAATTATTTGTTGTCTCGACTGCCCGACAGATCCAACCTGCTCACCGACTGGACCAGCGAGAGCTGCCTACTCACAGACCGATCACCGAGTTTGCTCAGGCCTGCTTCGACAATACGTACCGCTTACTGATCGACCCCTGACTGCGGAAGGTCTGCACTCTTCCGTCTCAGCCCCCTTCAGCGCTCTTCAGCGCTCCGGCCGAAGGTGCACCACATCACCCACGGTCACCACGTGATCATGGCCGGAGTCATCACAGAGCAGGAGCGCACCATCGGCTGCAATACCGGTAGCCATTCCGACGAGTTCACCCTGGGGAAGTTCCACTCGCACGCGTGTACCAATCGTGGCGGAACGCTCTCGATATGTCCGAAAGAGGAGTGAGAGGTCGCCTGTGGGATTCTGAAGCTCTGGCAACCACTTGGCGTCGAGCGAGGTCAGCAACTCGATCAGCAGTTGCTCACGGTCAATCTCATGGCCAACGATTCTGTTCAGGGAAGAGGCAATTCCCACTAGTTCCTGTGGCAGTTCAGGCCAATTCACGTTGAGGCCAAGGCCCAGCAAAGCGCAGTCCCCCAACCCGGGGATCTGATGCAACTCAGCAAGAATTCCGCCGAGTTTGAAGTAGCTCGGAGCCCGCTCAGTTCCAATAGCGCTGGCCTCGCTCGCTGTCTCACTCACTGTCTCACTCACTGTCTCAGAATCACACACCAGGTCATTGGGCCACTTGATGTTCACCTGCTCAATACCAAGTCTCTGGGTTGCGTCAGTGACGGCTAGCGCCAAACACGTGGTGAGCAGCGTCAGATGTTCTGGGGGGAACTGAGCTAGCGGCAGACCGATCGTCATCAGCAGCGAAGACCCCGCTGGCGCCTGCCATTGACGACTCAGTCTTCCCCTACCGGCCGTTTGATGATCTGCAAGCAGAACTATCGGTCTAGTTTGAAGGGGTTCCTGCATGGCCTCTGCAGCACCCGCCGAACTGAGCAACACTTTCATGTCGGCGTTCGTGGAGCCTGTTTGGGGCACCGTGCGTAGATCTGCAAATCTGGTTTTGTTGAGCGCTGATTTGGCGCGAAGGAAGCTCACAGAGGAAAGATAGAGCGTGTTTTCAAAAGTACTCATCGCAAATCGTGGAGAAATCGCAGTTCGGGTCATCCGAGCATGTCGTGAACTCGGGATCTCCACCGTGGCCGTCTACTCCGATCTCGACCGTGATGCACTCCATGTGCGCTTGGCTGACGAGGCCTATGCACTTGGGGGGCAGACTGCAGCAGAGAGTTATATCGATGCCGACAAGATCCTTGATGTAATCGCTCGTTCCGGCGCCGAAGCGGTACACCCGGGCTACGGGTTCTTCTCTGAGAACAGCGAGTTCGCCAAGCGAATCACTGACATTGGCGTGGCATTTATTGGTCCGCCTCCTGCAGCAATCGACGTCATGGGCGACAAGATCTCGGCCCGACTCGCAGCTGAAAAGGTTGGAGTGCACGGAGTTCCAGGAACTACCGACATCATCACAGACCCGTCACAGGTCGAGGCCTTTGGCGCAGAGTTCGGCTACCCCATCGCCATCAAGGCTGCTTACGGTGGCGGCGGTCGAGGCATGAAGGTAGTTGCTTCAGCAGATGAGGTTGTCTCGGCACTTGAGTCTGCACAGCGTGAATCCTTGGCCTACTTCGGCCGAGACGAGTGCTACATGGAGCGGTACCTGACCGGGCCCCGCCATATTGAGGTTCAGGTCATGGCCGATACACACGGCAACGTGGTCTACCTAGGCACACGTGACTGCTCGGCGCAGCGTCGTCACCAAAAGCTGATCGAAGAAGCCCCGGCCCCAGGCATTCCCGAGGCGATCATTGCCGAGATGGGAGAGGCCGCCTGTGCAGTTGCACGCGGTTGCGATTACGTCAACGCGGGAACCGTCGAGTTCCTGTACGAGAACGAGTCCTTCTACTACCTCGAGATGAACACCCGCTTGCAGGTGGAGCACCCCGTGACAGAGCTCGTCACCGATGTTGACTTGGTAGAGCTTCAGATCCGAGTCGCCGCAGGAGAGGCGCTGCCCTTTACACAAGAGCAGGTGCGCATTCACGGCCACGCAATTGAGTGCCGTATCAATGCCGAGGATGTTGCTGAAGGCAAGTTCCTTCCCTCTCCCGGACCGCTCAGCAAGCTGCGGGTTGCCTCGGGCTACGGGGTTCGCTGGGACGGCGGGTACGAAGAGGGCGATGAGATTAGCCAGTACTACGACAACCTGACGGGCAAGCTCTGTGTTTGGGGACGTAACCGTGACGTGGCAATTGCCCGCATGATTCGTGCCCTTGAAGAGATGGTGGTTGAGGGCGTAGCCACCACCATTCCTGCAGATCTCGCGATTCTTCGCCACCCAGATTTCTCTGCGATTACTCACTCAACAAAGTGGGTAGAAGACACGCTCGACCTGACCGGAATCGGCGGCAAGGCTGGAGAAGCCCCAGCCGAGGCTGATGGCGCCGAGCCAAAGGTCAAACGGGAAGTTGATGTCGAGGTCAACGGCAAACGATTTGCTGTTTCGATGTTTGTTCCTGAATCTCAGCTGACAGCTGTTGCAGGTCCTAGCGCAGGTGGGTCGGCCAAAGCTCGCCCCAAGCGTGGTGGCGCAGGCGGCAGTGCCGGGGCCGCAGCAGGCAGCGGCAAGATCGCAGTTCCCATGCAGGGAACCATCGTAAAAGTTGAAGTCGAAGTTGGCCAGACCGTGGCCAAGGGCGACACCGTGGTGGTCCTTGAGGCTATGAAGATGGAGAACAATGTGGCCTCAGACGTGGACGGAACCGTGACTGAAGTCAAGGTGGAGTCCGGTGCATCCGTTACTGCGGGGCAAGTGGTCGTGGTTATCGAGCCGTCTGCTGCGAGCTAAGCAGTTGCGAGCTCAGTCGAGAACTCAATCGATTAGTAGGTCGAACTGATCGCGATGCGCGGGGAGCAAGAATAAGTGTTGATTTCCCCTCGCCCACCCTCAACGAGGCGCGGTGGCTCCTTAAACGCGAAAGGAGCGTAAACAACCTCGGTGAGGAGGTCTGGAATACATCTCCCGTCGAACTGATTGTCTGCATCTGTGTTCACCCTGACATCGGCAGTGGCCGGAAGTGTCCGCTCTTCGTTGTAACAGGGGATCTGGATAACCAGCTTGAGCCTAAGACACCCCAGAGCAGAGTCTTCAGGATTCATGGTGCCTAGTGCTGGCACATAATTGCGTCAGGAGCGGTGGACTTGACCTTCGTACTCCGAGTTGCACGCGCAATGGCTGCAACTCTTGCAAAGAACGAATTCATAAATGCCTTCTTGGAAAACCTCATGCCTGGCCTCGTGACTCGGTCAATACCCGCTCTTGAACCAAGTCAAGGCCAGCGGCCGAGAGACC
>CAMDLX010000186.1 GCA_945901935.1 Bifidobacterium breve
TCTTGCCGCAGGCCGCCGGTCTCGTTCCCTCCGTGCAAGCAGGAGCCTCGGCACTCTATGAAGTAGACGGATCCTCTTTGGCATCCATCTAGGAGGGCCAAGCCAAACGGAGTCGCGTCAGCGCGCCTTCTGGCTCCCTGTAGCCTGCACAACACATGTTGGACCACGTCTTCACTGATGCGATTGGCGCTCTACGCGATGCCATGGAGAATGCACTTCTTGAGCGGCAGGCCTTTGAGGAACGATTCCACACGGACGTTCTCCTCGGTGATCTCACTTGGGAGACGAGCTACGGAGTCCCCGGTGAAGGACTACCGCCACGGGTTCGCGCAGACCTCACCTTAGAGTGGCCGACCTGGTCTCAAACCGCCTACCGCTCTTGGTACATCGAAGAGGAACTTCCCGAGGCACCCACTATTGACATCGAGGTCGTGCTGCGAATTCAGCGGCTCACCGAGGCCCCTAACCCACGTCGGGTGCTTGATGTCCTTCCCGCCGAAAGCCCGATGATTGGCTCTGAGCGGCTGACGCGATCAGGCCCAACTGTTGAGGCTGTCTCGAACGAAGACCTCACCGAGACCGAACATGCCATCGAGGTTAGCTACGAGGGTAGCTACGAACTCGACGAAGCCACGCTGGCAGATGGGTCAATCCTTGATGACCACTTCAGCGCTATGGGTGGCTGGATTGCTTCAACGTTGGTACGTCTCGGCGACCTGAACTTTGAGTTCCTGCCGCCGCTCGAGAAAGACGAAGCTTGAGCAGCAGAGCAGCCTGAGAAGCAGAGCAGCCTGAGCAGCAGATCAGAGCGTGACCGCAGCCGCTAAGTCATCTTTGAACCCCGACTGATCGAATCTGGACCAAGCTGCAGAGCAGTTCTGCAAATCTTTGAGAGCTTCACGGCGGAGGTGTTCTGAGATTGCCCCTGCTAGCAGCGCTGTGCGGCCACCCGCCTGAACTCCCGCTAACTCAATTAAGTGGATCTGCACTGCGTGGTCTTGTTGCAGGCCAAGAACGTTCTGAAGCTTCCGCAGACGAGAAACTAGGTCGGACACGGCGGGTTCGTTCAGGAGCGGCGCGTAAGCGACGAGCCCATACCGCAAGGCTTTGGCGCGCTTGCGAAGCCGGTGCCAATCGCTGACCTCGTTTGATTTCTTCGCAGCGCGGCCAGCTGAGCGAACCTTTCCGAACTGCCTCAGGACGGTTGCCTGAGCAACCACTACGGAAGGTCGAAGGGCGTCTTTGCCGGGGTCATCCCCACCAAGGCGGTGCACCGATCCCAGCACGTACCACAAGCGCAGCATTGCCTGATACTTGGCAGCCTGTGCCCCCTCGGGGTCGATTCGGGCAGCCAAATCTGCAAACGCACCCGACCGGTTGCGTAGCAGTGCGCTGCGCAGTTCCTGCGACTCGAGCGAATGCTCCTCGCTGCCAAGGCCAACAGCCCGATAGAGGTTGGGCAAGTCCTCGAGCAGAACGTCAAGATCTCGTACCCGAGAGGTCACTCTTCCGAACTCTGCGAGTTGCACAAGTAATTCCTTGCGTTGCGAACCCGGAAACACAGATCCGCCCGAACTCAGCAGCGACCGGGCCCGTCGTAGAGACACTCGGAAGTCATGCAGTTGCTCAGGGTCAAGGTCGTTCAGCACACTGAATTCAAAGCTGCGGAACTGCTGCAGATTGCCTGCTAGCAACAGTGCCAGAACTCTGGCAGCGGGCTGCTGACGATCCTCAACTCCTAACGACCAACTAACACCTAGGCCCGACAACGCTTCCGCTGAGGGACCGACGCCAAAAACTGGATCGCTTAACTCAGATTCTAGCGAAACGTCCATCTAGAGAGTCTCGCAGTTAGCGACAAGCGCTGCTACCAAATCAGGGACAAGCGCTGCTAGCAAATCAGGTGAGATTGGCAGCAGGCACCGCATCAGCCTCATCATCGCCAAATGATGTTGCTTGCTTCTTGGAGTAGATGATGCTGGCAACAACGATGACCACAGCAACTGCAGCAATCAAGAAGCGAGCGTTGTTATTCTCCATGGCAATAATCGCCGGGAGGATGAGCAGGGCGACCAGGTTCATCACCTTGATGAGTGGGTTGATAGCCGGGCCGGCGGTGTCTTTGAACGGATCACCGACAGTGTCACCAATGACTACTGCAGTGTGTACATCTGAACCCTTGCCGCCAAGGTTGCCCTCTTCGATGTACTTCTTGCCGTTATCCCAAGCGCCACCAGCGTTGGACAAGAAGTTCGCCATGAGTGCACCAACAACGATGGTCGCAGCTAGGTAACCACCAAGCGCAAAGGCGCCAAGCCCGAAGCCGATTGCCACGGGCATCAACACCGCAAGCAACGCAGGGGTGGTGAGTTCACGAAGCGCAGCACTGGTGCAGATGTCAATCACAGGGCCGTAATCAGGCTTTTCGGTGTAGTCCATGATTCCGGGCTTCTCACGGAACTGCCTGCGCACTTCCTGCACCACGGTTCCAGCCGTGCGGCTCACTGCCAAGATGGCCAGCGAGGAGAACATGAATACAACAGTTCCGCCCACAAGAGCGCCAGCAAAGACCTTGGGGTCTGCAATGTTGATAGCCACTGCATTGAATGCGGCTTCAACGTTATCGGCTCGAAGAACCTCACCAACTTTGGTGTCGGCAGAAGCCGCGATGGTCTCACGGAATGAGGCAAAGAGTGCCACAGCCGCAATCACTGCGGACCCAATGGCGAAACCCTTGGTGACTGCTTTGGTGGTGTTACCCACGGTGTCGAGCCCATCAAGGATGGTCTCTGTCTCGCCGTGGAACTCGCCCGCCATCTCGGCGATGCCCTGAGCGTTGTCAGCAATGGGTCCGAAGGTGTCTTCTGCCACCACGATTGCCGTTGTGGCCAACATTCCAATGCCCGTGAGCGCAACAAGGTAGAAGGCAAACAGTGTGCTTCCTCCACCAAGTCCAAGTGCAACCAGAATCGCTGCAGCAATTGCCACTACTGCCCACACTGCAGATTCCATACCACTCGAGATTCCGGACAGCACCACCGTGGCTGGTCCCGTGCGGCCAGATTCCGCAATGTCACGCACAGGCTTGAACTGACTCGAGGTGTAGTACTGCGTAATGCGACTCGCTACCTGACCGAGCACCACACCGCCGAGGATTGCCAGGAACATACGAAGCCCAACATTGTCTACCGAGGAACCTCGTGGGTCACCCACATAGAGGAATGCCAGGGCGGCCGCACCAACGAGCGATAGCACCGAGGCCACGTTCAGGCCGCGGTTGATTGGTTTGAGGGCATCTGTCTCACCCTCGCGTGCCTTGACCATGAAGATCGAGATGAGAGAAGCCAAGAGTCCAACGGCCATCATGGCAAGGGGAAAGATCAGCCCCTTTGCAGCGTTGCTTCCTTCAATGCCAATGGCCCTAAATGCCGTGACGCCCAGAATGATGTTTGCAACGAGTACCACGCCGAAGGACTCAAACAGGTCCGATGCCATTCCTGCACAGTCACCCACGTTGTCGCCCACGTTGTCGGCAATAGTGGCTGGGTTACGGGGGTCATCCTCGGGGATTCCAGCTTCGATCTTGCCAACCAAGTCAGCACCCACATCGGCAGCCTTCGTAAAGATTCCGCCGCCGACGCGGAGGAACAGCGCCAGAAGCGACCCGCCGAAACCAAAGCCAATCAAGATTGACGAAGCGGTGTTCTGAAAGATCATGACGATAAGCGTTGCGCCGAGCAGTCCAAGGCCGGCCGTAAACAGCCCGACTGTTCCACCGGCACGGAAGGCCACCTGCAGGGCGTCATCCATGCGGCCAGTCTTTGCGGCTGCTGCAGTACGAACATTGGCTCTAGTGGCGAGCCACATTCCCAAGAAACCAATGAACCCAGAAGCAAGCGCCCCGGCCAGGAACGCAAGCGTTCGAAAAATTCCGGCGTGGAGACGGTCAAGACCGCTGCCCTTTACTGACTCGTTGATGATTTCGGTAGAGGTCACAAAGATCACGGCGGCCAGCGGAACCACCATCAATAGAATCGTTTTGAACTGCCGCTTGATG
>CAMDLX010000187.1 GCA_945901935.1 Bifidobacterium breve
GAACTTTCGGGTGCCTGTGTGAGTTGCCCCGCTTCTACCGTCACGATGAAGGCAGGAATTGAGCGGATCATGATTGACCGCGTGCCTGGCGTGACTGCAGTTGTTCAGCCGGGTGAGAACGCTGAGCTTGGAACAGCCGTCACCCTGTAGCGCCTGAGTCGCACAGATCCTGCCTGTTTAGCTTCGGGCGGAGGTGCAGGTTGCGCAGCGGCCAAGCACATCAAGTCGATGATGCTCAGCTAAGAATCCAACTGAACTTGCTGCAGCTTCGAGGGCGCGATCAATAGATCTTTCCACCTCGTCGCTCAGCGTTATATCGGCCACTCGACCACACTGCGTGCACACCAAGTGATGATGATGCGAGGTCAGGTCTTCGGTGAGTTCAAAGTGGCTGTACTCATCACCGGCGATTAGGCGGTGCACGATTCCTGCCTCGATTAGTTCAGTCAGGTTGCGGTATGCGCTGCTTTGAGCCAGAGAAGAATCATGCTCAAGAATTTCAGGAATGGTGAGTGGCCGGTCTGAACAAGCCAAAATCTCTACCAGAGCCCTCCGAGAAGGGGTATAACGGAGGTTCTGTGATCGAAGACGCTGCGAAGCAGTGAGATGAAGTTCCTCGGCCGATTTTTTGGCTGAGGCTGCATTTGCCTTGGTGGTTGCAAGCGGGACAGCGCTCGGTGCCTGTGTCGACATCTTTTCAGAGTAGCCGTGAGTGGGGAACTAAGAACAGATGAGAATTCAGAGTCCGCTGATTGTCAGAAGAGTTCAGTATGAACGCTGACCGCCCACAGTTGATTGGTTTACCCACCCGGATTCGCCTGATTGAGCCACTGGGATCTGGTAGCTCCTGCACTGTCTGGAGAGCGCGAGACACTCACTCGGGACGCGACTTTGCAATCAAGCTGCTGCCGATTCGGGCTGGGGATGCGTTGGCCGCTGAGCGGTTGCAGCGTGAAGCAAGAGCACTCTCTCGGTTGAGCCAGGTCGAAGGCGCAATCTCTCTGCATCAAGTCGGCGTTGCTGCTGATGGGACAGCCTGGCTGCTCTTAGATTTTGCGCCTGGCGGATCCCTGCGAGATTGCATTCAAGCCCGAGCCGAGGAGACTGGAACTCCACTCCCACTCCCACTCCCAACCCCACGCCCACGCCCACTCCCAGGCCCACCGACTGCGCCAATGCCTAGAACGGAAACTCTGGCTGCGAGTCTGTATTTGACGTTGGCCGAAGCGCATAGCGCAGGGGTGATCCACGGGGATATCTCGCCTGCCAACATTCTCTTTGGCCAATCAGGTCAGCCGCTGTTAGCTGATTTCGGAATGGCTTCGCTACTTGGTGGCGGAGATGGCACGCTCGGAGTTGTGGGGTTCACTCCTGCCTACGCTGCACCAGAGCGGTTTCGCGGTGCTCCCCCTGACCGAGCCTCAGATGTCTTTGCTCTTGCGGCAACCCTGTGGCATTGGGAGTTCTCTCAACCACATGGCATCAGCTTGGCCGAGGTGCGCTCGAAGGACTCAGAGCCGACTGCGACACAACGCCAATGGATGCTGGGAGCGCTCTCGGAGTTACCCACGGAACGCCCTGATGCCCAAATGGTCGCCGACTCATTGAACAGCCGACTGCCGCTGCACAAGGGCAACCGCTGGCGTTGGAAGTATCCTCGCCGAGATGTCGAATGAGATACACCAAGAACCAAACACCGAATTGATCTTGACCGAGGTGCAAGCCGACGGCGTGGCCATCATCACGCTCAATAACGGCAAGGTCAATGCGCTGAGTGTGGAACTACTCAATGAGTTGCAACAAGCTGCAACAGCTTTGTCTTTGGATGCGAGTATCCGAGCGGTGGTCATCACGGGTAATGGGCGGGCCTTTGCTGCTGGCGCTGATATCACCCAGTTCGCGCAAGGAGCTCCCGAGGGCGAGTTTGGGCTGTCCTCACCTGAACGAATTACTCAGATCGGCACGGCTTTTCTGGGTGCGCTCAACGCAGTAGCTGCGTTGCCTTGCCCAAGCATTGCGGCAGTGTCTGGAGTGGCCCTTGGTGGCGGCTGCGAGCTTGCATTGGCATGCGATTTTCGCCTTGCTTCAACATCGGCTCGTTTTGGTCAGCCCGAGATTCTGCTCGGCATCATCCCGGGTGGCGGCGGGACGCAACGCCTGAGCCGGCTGGTGGGGTCATCGGTTGCGAAGGAACTGATTTTCTCTGGTCGCATGATTCTCGCTGATGAGGCCCTTCGCATCGCCCTGGTCAACAGAATCGTAGAACCGGACCAAGTTCTTGCCGAGGCCAAAGTCTGGGCTCAGACCCTTGCCGCTGGACCGCAGCACGCGCTGCGTCTCGCGAAGTCTGCAATTGACCAAGGCCTAGAAGGTTCGTTAGAGGATGGACTGCTGCTCGAGCAGGAACTGTTTGTGGAATCGTTTACAACTCCCGATGCTGCAGTGGGAGTCCAGTCGTTTCTAAGTGATGGACCCGGCCACGCGAACTTCGCTTAGCCAGCCCAGGCAACGAGCCCGAACTCGATCGGCACCTCGAGCAGATCATGACGAGGCACGACACGAGCCGTGACTCCCATCCGACCAGCAGTACTGAGCACTGCCGTGCCCGTGTAGCGAAGATGCTGCTCATCCTCGGCGCCGTGCACCTGCAGCAGAACAGTCTGGGTGTTCTCGAGTTCGCCGGACTGGCCAACGTGGCCAACGAGTAACTGAACATCAACTTCGCTTGGGTCAAGCCCACCGAGTGCAACGCTGGCAGTCACTTGACGCTGTGCACCAAGCTCCGCAACGTCCTCATTGATTTCAATGCGGTCAACGTGAACCTGATGCCATTCGGATTCCAGCCGTGAATGGAACGCTGCGAGCGTGCGAGCCCCAGCAAAGTCATCGCTCGAGAGTTCCACGGCTCTGGCAGCTGCAGGGATGTACAGGCCCTCTACGTAGTCCCTGACCATTCGATGCGCTCCTACAAAGGGGCCCAACGTGCGGAAGTTTTCTTTCACCCGTGTCAGCCAGGCACCAGAAAAAGACTTCTGCGAATCGGCTTGGTCGTAGTACAGCGGCACGATCTGAGTTTCAAGCAGTTCGAACAAACTGTTTGCCTCAAGCTCGATTCGACGAGCCTCATCCGGGATTGATTCAGCCGATGAGATTGCCCAACCGTTCGGCCCAAAGGATTGCCCGGGGGCGGAATCCTCATCACTACCTGAACTAAAGCATTCGGCCCACCAGCCATCCAACACCGAGCAATGCAGAGCTCCGTTTAGTACGGCCTTCATGCCACTTGTGCCCGAGGCTTCCATGGGACGCACAGGAGTATTGAGCCAGACATCTGCACCCTGCACGAGCGAGCGTGCCAATGCCATGTCGTAATCCTCGACAAACATAAATCGATCGCGAATCTGCGGGTCATTCGAGAAGGCGACAATCTGACGGATGAGTTCCTTGCCCAACTCATCAGCGGGGTGCGCCTTGCCCGCAAAAATGAACTGAATCGGCCGCTCCTCGTTGAGGAGCAAGCGCATGAGTCGTTCGGGCTGACTCAGCAAAAGTGCAGCTCGCTTATAGGTCGCCATGCGTCGCGCAAAGCAGATCGTGAGTGCAGTTGGGCTCAGCGCTGCATTGACCCATTCCAACTCTGAGGAAGAGCGCCCTTGGGCTAATCCGTGGCTCCGCAGGCGGTCGCGAACATGGTCCACCATGCGGACCTTCGAGGCATCGCGTGCGTCTTGAAGCACCTGATCATCCACAGTGAGAATGGACTGCCACGCGTCTGCGTCGGCCCACTGCCAGTTCTCACCCACTGAGTCGGACAGCACCTCGGCAATTTCGGCCGATACCCACGTGGCACCGTGCACGCCGTTGGTGATCGAGCCAACTGGGGTCTCCTCTTCAGGCACGCCCGGCCAGAGTTCGGCGAACATCTCTCGGCTCACCTCGCCATGCAGAGCAGACACCCCATTGCGCCGCTCGGCTAGACGCATTCCCATGACAGCCATGTTGAATGGCTCCTCGGTTGCCTCCTCAGGTCGATGGCCAAGCTTCATGAG
>CAMDLX010000188.1 GCA_945901935.1 Bifidobacterium breve
GTCCCGAATTCGGAGCGGCAACCTGTTGATACCAGCGAGGCAGATCAAGGTATGCACTGAGAGCTGCATCGGCTGCGGCAAGGCGCTCGAGAAACACTGGGTCAGTGCTGAGTTCCAACAGTCGCTCCGTTGAAGCCTCGGCCAAGACGCGCCGAGGGTCATGGCCGCCTTCGTCCCAGGCCTGCGAGTCAATCATGATGAATAACTCTCGAGTCGGGCGGTCCCAGGACCAGCGAAGATTGCTCGAAAGGCGATCAAGCGCGGCAAGCGGTGCGGGGAGTTGTGGGCGAACGGTGAAACTTTTGAGTGCCTTCATTGAGTGTGAGGGTATCTCCGAGTTGGGGTATTTCAGACCCTCACCTGCTCAGCGTTCACAGTCTGTTCACGAAAGGCTCGCTGCTTGTGACTGAACCGTGAGCAGATGCTGGCGCAGTTGTCTGCAGCTGAGTGGGCTACCGGCTGAGCGCACTGTGTCAGAGGTTTGGCCAGAATCCGCCGGTACTGTGTATCTCGATGTGTGAGTGCACGGGTAGGTCAAGTTGACGGAGCAAGCCGAGAGAAACGGTGTGACGAGCCTGGGCTGGACTCTGGGCGGGGTTGCTGCAGTGCTAGCTGTTGGGGCAGTGCTGTTCACAGTGATCGGGTCGCCATTTGGTGCGAGTTCTAGCTCTACGACCACTTCTGTTGTGCCAACCACCACAGCGGCCGCTGTAACAACGACTACAGATGTCAACCAGGGCCCGCTACCAACCGACAGGGTTGCCTATGTCACCTCCACAGGGCTCGTGCTCAGCGGCACGGGGGCCGAGCCGCCGATTCAAGTTGCAACTGACGCGGCCAGGGGCCCAACCGGTCTGGGTGCGATTGCGCTGGCCCCAACAGGCGACCTGATTGCCTACCTGCGAACCGACGGTGCGCTCGTGGTGGTGCCCTCAACAGGTGGTGCTTCAGTGGTCCTTGCTGCTGACGCAGTTCTTGCAGATATTGGTGAGCACAATCTGTTGGCCTGGGATCCGACGGGTGCGCAGATTGCCTACATTGCCGTCGGGACTGCCGATATGGCCGAACCAAGGGCGACCACCCCCAAGCCGCTTTCTGCTGGCCAAGGCGTCTACCGGGTGCCATTACCCGAGGGAGTTCTGGGCAATGTGGTCAAAGTCGTAGATCGCACGGGCGCCGCTGTGATGCGAATCGGTGACCCCTCGACACGTTCGATGGTGGGTCTGGCTAGTTCAAAGTCCGATGACCTCATGCTGCTCGAGTCGGTAATCCCAGGAACGGATAACCCCTACACCCTCGCTGCTGCCACCTCGGGATCAGATGCTCTGACTCCCACCTTTCTCTCTGCTGATGAACCGACATTTTCCTCTGACGGCAGCTTCATCATTGCGGTGGGCCCGGATAAAAGCGGTAAGGAAATGATCCGAATCGCCACTGATTCTCTGAGCCGTACGACTTTGGTTTCGGCTGATCTGATCTGTGCTCCTTCGGTGTCTCCGGATAGCACTCGGATTGTCTATGGTGCCGGGCCGAACTGCTCCAAACTCATGCTGATCTCCGCTCAGGGAGGAGCTCCAGTCGAAATTACGCCGCCTGCTCAACCCGGCAAAGCGAGTTATCGCTCGGGTGAATTGAGTTGGACAGCCGACGGCCGCTTTATTGCTTTTGCCGACTGCCGGTCGACTGATGGGCCAGTTACTTGCGGAGGCCCCGTGACGTTTCTTGACCCTGATCGCTTGGTGGTCGTGCCGGGAACAATTGCGACCACCGTTGCAACCGTGACGCGTCCGCTTCTCGGAGATTTGCGACTCACCGTTGTCCTAGCCGGTCCAATTGATTACGTAGGGACCTTTCCCGTCGATGCTGAAAGCGAAGGCGAACTCGTCGAGGTAGACGGGTCGACCTCGAATCTGAATCTTGACCTCGTCAACGGTGATCAAGAGTTGAGTTTGGACCTGCAAGTTGCACAGGGGAGTCAGTTCGTGACGGGACAGATGACGGTGATCGATCCAAGCAAGGGGATTAACCGCAGCTTCACAGTGCTAGGAACGGCATCTGTGATTGGCCTTCGAGTTGCATCAGTAAGCGGTATCTGGATTTCAACTGATGACCTGCCGTTTGTTTCGGGCAAGTTCCGGATTGGGTTGCGCCGCGGATGACTCCTCCTTCCTCTGGACAGAATCCTCGACAGAGCGATCTGTTGAACAGCCCTAGCCGCATCTTGATTCGAGATCTGTCCCCGGTTACCCCGTCTTTGTCTCCGGCGAAAGCCGTCCGAGGAGATGAAGCCAAGTTTGGGGCGATGCTGGTTGCAGACGGACACGGTTTGTTGGCTGCAAGATTGCGCTGGCGGCGGGCGGATTCGCAGACCAAAGCAGAACTAAGTTGGCAGACGATGCCACTTGTGGTGGCGGCCTCAGGCCAAGCCACAGCTCAACTTGGCTTTGAGGCCGAAGGGCTCTACGAGTTTCAGATTCAGGCTTGGGTAGATCGCTTCGAGACCTGGCGACGCGACCTGCAGCTCTTCGCTCAGGCTGGTGAACCTCTGCAGTTGGAGTTTGAGCAGGGGGCGCTCATTTTGGAGACCTTGCAGCAACTGCTGCCGGCGGATTCCACACGCCGGGTCACCGATGCCATCGAGCAACTCCGCAGCGCCAGTTGTTCTGATCGAGTCAGACTCGCAGCCGCAACCGACGACGCTGTGGCCCAAGCAGTGGCCGGTGTACCAAGCGAGATCACCACTTCGCCTACCTTCTTGCTGCGCGTCGATCCTGAACTCGCAGTACGAGGAGCTTGGTACGAGTTCTTTCCGCGATCAGAGGGTGGACTTGGGGTCGGGGCGAACTCATGGTCGCGACTCGAAAAGATTGCAGAGGCCGGATTCGATGTCGTGTACCTTCCGCCGATTCACCCCGTCGGCCTGTCGCACCGCAAGGGCAAAAATAACTCTCTCGACGCAGGCCCCAAAGACGTAGGAAGCCCTTGGGCGATTGGCTCTGCCGATGGGGGCCACACGGCAGTGAATCCCGAGTTGGGAACCCTGAGCGATCTGAAGGGCTTTGTGGCCCGAGCGCGTGAACTTGGGGTAGAGGTTGCCTTGGATTATGCGCTGCAATGCAGCCCTGATCACCCATGGGTGAGCGAGCACCCCGAATGGTTTCTGCACCGTTCCGATGGCTCAATTCGCTATGCCGAGAACCCTCCAAAGAAGTATCAGGACATTTTTCCGATCAACTTCTGGCCCGTTCAGGAACAAGACCGGATTGCGCTCTGGCAGGCTTGCCTAGAGATTTTAGAATTTTGGATTGAGTGCGGAGTCGAGGTCTTCAGGGTCGACAATCCGCACACCAAACCGCTGGCTTTTTGGGCTTGGATTATTCGTGAAGTTCAGGCGACTCACCCCCGAGTCGTGCTGCTCTCCGAGGCTTTTACCGAGCCCGCCATGATGCACAGCTTGGCCGAGATTGGATTTAGCCAGTCCTATACCTACTTCACATGGCGCCAGAACAAAGACGAACTCACTGCCTACGGCGAAGAACTTGCGCACGCAGCAACTGCGGCCTGGTTTAGGCCGAATCTGTGGCCAAGTACTCCCGATATTTTGACTGATCCGTTGCGGGGCGGTTCGCCCCAAGCGTTTGCATCTCGGGCAATTCTCGCTGCGCTGATGGCTCCGAGTTGGGGGATCTATTCAGGCTACGAGCACTGCGAAAACACAGCACTGGCCGACAAAGAGGAGTACAAGTTCTCGGAGAAATACGAGATCAAGAACCGCGACCATGCAAGGCCTGATTCGTTGTGGCTACTCCTGAGTGAGCTCAATCGCATTCGACGTGATCACCGTGCGACATGGCGCATGAACTCACTGCGGTTTCACTACGTTGATCATGAGCAGGTGATCGCCTTTACCCATCACTGCACAGTGCAGACCGAGGCCGGACCGGTGAACGACACCCTCTTGGTGGTAGTCAATCTGACACCGGATGACATCTGTGAGGCAACGGTCTACCTAGACCTAGACACG
>CAMDLX010000189.1 GCA_945901935.1 Bifidobacterium breve
AAAGCGGCTGCGAGTACCACAGTCCTGTGTAGCCACGGAGACGTCATTCCTGACCTGATCCGCAGGGCACAGCTAAGGGGTCTGCACATTCCTGGAAAGTCCGGTTGTGCCAAGGGCTCAGTCTGGACCCTTGACCACTGGGACGGAAAGCGGTTTGCAACCGGCGTCTACACGCCCATCACCTCATGATCCTGATGACCTGATGACCCATGCCGATTGAATTAGGGCTACTATTTGCGACAGTTGTTGGGGGTCTTGTGGGTGCTGGACCTTTCTTGATCGGGAGGCAGTTGCCATGCGCAAAATCAGTGCAATCATTTCGTTCAGCTTGCTAGCAGCGTTACTCGCTGCGGCATGCACGCCAGGAGGCCCTGCTCCGCTTCAGTGGAAGGTCTCGCCACAGTCGATCACGGTGAATAACACCTAGGATTATGACTCGGGCGATGAGTCCTACGTCATGCAGCTTGGTTTCCGCTCCAAGATCGGCGTGCCTGACTCCTCCGTAGTCACCTTCGCCTCGCAGTGCACTTCGAACAAGCTCCCCGCAAACAACGCTGGCGCAAACGGAGTCACCCTGCAGATCCCCGCAGGCTCCGCAGACATTTTGCTTCCAAACGTTCAGAACCTTGACGTCGGCGATCTTGCTCAGAACAACGCCCCGTTTGAAATTATCGGCAGCATGACCTTCGTGGCCGAGAGCGACCGCGCAATCTTCTTCTCAAGTTGTGCCGTAAGCGACGCCCTCCGCAGCTTGTTGGTGCCAGTCCTGCAAGATGCGCTCAACCTGCTCATCGCTGCATCCCCAGTTCCGCCCACGCAGGAACAACTGATTGCGCTCATCGTTGACAACATCAGCAATTTTGTGAATGGCCTTGGCAGCATCATTGCCTCGGCAATTGAAGGACTGGGCAACCCCGATGACATCATCGGTGTGGCAGTTCAAATTCACCTTCCGACTGCTGGTGCACTTACAGACTTGATTCGTGCTGGTCTTGCCATCGGGGGCATCTTCTCTCCGGGCCTTGAGCAGGGGTTCATTCCCCTCGATGGCCTGCCAAGTACCTTCCAGATCAAGCTCGGGACGCTCACCCCATCTACGAGCACCTTCCGCTTTGCTAGCCCAGCAGCCGACTACACCTACGTCAGCAAGATCGCACTGGGCTAGCCCTGCTGTCTGCAAGATCGCAGTCTGCAAGATCGCAGTCGCCTAGGCCTGCACTGGGCTAGGCCTGCGGAGTTCGCTCTTCCATACCCCAAGGTGACTTGTAATCCCCTGCGAGCAGTTCAAGGAACGGAGCAGGGTTCAGCGCCTCTGGACCAAGCACGCCAGCACCCGACCAGACTCCGGAGTCAATAAGTTCACAGGCCACTACTGGCCCTACGGCTGTTTGCCAGACCACTGCCTGCACTCCGTCACGGCCCATGGTCTCTTCGTTATCAACCACGTGATAGAGGTACACCTCTCGTGGCGCAGGCGCTACACCGGCGGCGGCCTTGCCGAGACCTGTGACCCAGGTGCCCGCACAAGTCTTCCCTTCGATTCGGTCACCTAGGCGGGCCGGATCGGGCAGACATGCTGCGACCACATCGCGCGGAGACACTTTGGCGCCTCGAACGGTCACGGGTTCGGTTCCATCAAGGCCGAGTTTGTGCAGGGTCTCTAACACGGCAATGAACTCGTCGCCGAGGCCGTACTTGAACGTCACCCGGTTGCAATCAATCCAGCGCGGAACAAGTAGTACTTCTTCGTGTTCAACATTGACGCACTCAACATCTCCGATCCCCTCTGGGAATCTGAAGATCTCGGGCTGGGAAAAGGGAGGAGTCGTGAACCAGCCACGGTCACGTTCCCAGATCACTGGCGGGTTCAGGCACTCCTCAATCACAGTCCAAATGGAGAATGTGGGAGCAAAGTCATAGCCACGAACAGTCATGTTGGCACCATCTCTAATACCGACCTCATGAATTTCCGAGAACAATTCATCGGAAGCATGCTTGGCAAATACGTCGGCAATGCCGGGCTCGATTCCCATACCGCAGAGCGCTAGCAGGCCGCGCTCCTGCCACTGCGAGGACTGCTCGAACTGCAGGTCTCCTAGCTTGACCCCGCAGAGCTCTGTTGGTCGTTCGGGGTGGACTGAAGAGATCGACATGGCCATGTCCATGTAATGGATTCCAGCCTCAAACGCTCCGTTGAAAATTCCCATGACAAATCTGGGGTCAGCAGCATTCATCACGAGTTCTGCCCGACATGCAATGGCGGCCGCAGAAACCGCAGCCGAGGAAGATGCGTCAAGCTCGCAAGCGGAGTATCTACTGTCGCGTGCGGCAACCCGTTGGGCCTTAGCTAGGTCAATGTCCGCAACCATGATGGACTCAATGAACGGACGCTTTGAAGCAATCGCGCAGAATGCTTCGCCAACTCCACCAGCACCAACTAGAAGAATTCTCATCGGCACAGAGTAGCTAGGCTCACCCGCCGTTGGGGTTCGGAATCCTTGGATCGCTTGCTCTGCTGCTCGTGGTTGGGCTGCTCGTGGTCGTAGTACTGCTGATGGAGTTGGGACTCGTAGTTGTAGTTGCTGCTCGCTCTGCAGCAGCGATGGATTCTGACAGGGTCTCGGGGCCGCCGATCAAGAAAGATATCTTCGGTCGAGGCAGCGCCTGCAACCTCGCTAGGTCAGTCTGCGCATCGGTGAATCTGGAATCTGCAGCCGCCAAGGATGCCCGCAGCAATAGGGCATCGCCGAACTCTGGAGCAATCTGGAGTGCTGTTTGGAGCAACGCGTTAGCAGCGGGAAGGTCCGCCACTTCGGGGCCAACCTTGCTCAACGCGAGCGAAACAAGAGCGTCAACATTCTGCGGGTTTGTCAGTAGCTCAGCCTGAAGGCAGGTTCCGAGAGTGTCGAGGAATTGCTGATTGAACTGCTCCCCCTGTTGCTGTGTTTCGGCGGCTTGCTGCCAACACTCGCGAGTACCCGAATCGAGCAGACCAAAGTAGATTTTCCGCTCAAGGCCCTGGGACTGCAACACCTGCACGGCGGCCGCCGGGGGCGAACTCGCGTAGAAGGTCTCCAGTTCCTGTGCAGCAGTTTGATAATCCCGTGCAGTGGCGGCGACACTGGCGCGAAACACGCGTACATCTGCGTAGCTCGGATCGAGTGCGACGACCTTGTCAAAGTTTGCCTGCCCCTTGGCAGGCTGATCGGTACGTACGTAGGCCCAGCCCTGATACGTCAGGGCCTCTAGGTTTTCGGGGGCTTGAGCCAGAATCTCGTCGTAGCAGTCGATTCCGTCGGCGGGCTTTTGAAATGATGTGGTCTGACAGGTAGCGAGCTGTTGGCGAAGCGAGCCAGTGTCACCTGTGATTGCGTTGTCACCACGTTGGCCCGAGCCACGCGCAACGAGCACTCCAGCGAGAGCAGCGAATGCGAGTACCCCAAGTACCACCGCAGCAGTTCGCCAGCGAGGGCCACCCGAGCGGTCGGGTTGCGCACTCTGAACAGCCTTCACCTTGGTAGAGCTTGGGTCCAGCTTGCGCAGTACCTGCGCAGCGCGCAAGGTGTACTCCTCCTTCAGCGTCTGGTAATCCTGCTCATCCATGTCCCCGGCCAAGAACTCGCTCTCGAGGTCTTCTAGCGAACCGAGCAGGTGCTCACGCTCCTCCTCGAGCGCTGCCCGCTGCTCAGGAGTCATCCGTTGTATCCGCGCTCTTGACCGAGGTTTCGCTCTGACGCGCCTCGAGTGCGACCTCTACAAGAGCTTCATCCTCGGGGCTTGGCTGCTGCACCGGGCCACGTGATCGCCGAACCCGCAAACTCTCTGCCAACAACAACACTGCGCCTGCAATAGCAATGACCGGAATCACCCAGACGAGTGATCCAACTCCCGTGGAGGGTGGGGTGAGAAGGACGCCCTCATAGCGATCGGCAAAGAAATTGAGGATCTCGTCGTTTGTGCGGCCTTGTTACATCTG
>CAMDLX010000190.1 GCA_945901935.1 Bifidobacterium breve
TGACCATGGGTGAGGGCTGGCATAACAACCACCACAAAGCTGCGTACTTGGCACGTCAGGGAACCAAGTGGTGGGAGATTGATTTCACTTGGTATGTGCTGTTTCTGCTCGAGAAGCTGCACATCATCTGGGGTGTGAAACGTCCTCGCACCGCAAGTCGCACCAAGGTGGGACCTTCAGCTGAGGTGATAGACGATTCAACTGAGTTTGTTGATGAGGCCCTGGCTCAAGCCGTGCTCGAAACTGAATCAGCAGCACTAGTTCACTCCGGTCAGGTCGAGGACTCAACCGCGTCCTGAAACCCCCTGATTTCACCGATTTACCTTCAGATCTGAAAAAGTGATTTGTGTCACATTTGTGTTACGGAATGTTACAAAACTGCAAATAGTTCGTAATAATGTCTTCTGGTCGTCACATGACTTCCTAAATCGACATAGAACTGAAAGGCAGTTTCATGAACTCCCAAGCACACTCCGCAGATTCCACTTGCATCACGAGCTCAACCACTACCTCTGTTGCAGCGCGGCAGGGTCGATGGTCCATCGGTAGTCGCTCCGGTGAATCAAGTAGTCAGCAGGCGCCAGCAGTTCGCTCCTCGCGCCGTACCCGGCGAGTGGGCGTTCTCGCTGGTGCCGCATTCATGGCCATCATGGCCACGGGTTGTTTCCCAACCGGCCCCGTCGAAACTTGGGTCCGGGACCTCAATGCAGATGGAGCCATCTCCGCGACCGAGGTTGATGCACAGAAGCAGGTCATTGTGCGGGAGTATGTTGCGGCCGCCGAAGCACAGCAGCGTGCGATTCAGAAACACCCCTTTTTGGTTTGTGTTCGCCGTCATGAGTCAGACCGTGGCGGATACCCCCACATCAATGGTTATGGTGCGCAGAACCCCAGAAGCAGCGCCTCTGGTGCGTATCAGTTCTTGAGCAGTACCTGGCGCACACTCTCTGCCCGTGCTGGTCACGCTGGCTATGCCACAGCAGCGCAGGCGCCTTGGCATGTACAAGATGCAGTTGCGCTCTACACCTTGAACAGCGGCGGACGCTCAGCCTGGAATGGAACCGGCTGCTAATAAGCCCCCCGCTTTGTCATGCGTGTGACCCCCCATAGGGGGTCACACGCATGACAAAGCACGTTTTGGGAAGGTGCGCGCTGCTTTGTCTGGAACGCTGTTAGCTAGAGCGCTGACGTTCCGAGCAGCGATCCAATTGCAAAGGTCAGAGCCAGCGCAACAGCGCCACCAATTCCCACTCGGAGTGCACCACGACCTTGGTTAGCGCCACCGAGGCGTGCTGCAAGGGCGCCAAGAGCGAGCAGGCCAAGAAGCGTTGCAACGGCGATCGCAATGCCTCTGATTCCAGCAGGAGCGAGAGCAGCCACGGCCAGCGGGAGTGCTGCACCTACAGCAAAACTGAAGAATGAGGAGACTGCTGCCTCTAGCGGCTTGGCACGAGTCATGTCTGTTTGGCCCAGTTCGTCACGTAGGTGAGCCTCAAGCGGGTCAATCTCCATAAGCTGCTGAGCCACCGAAGACGCAAGCTCGGGAGTGAGACCTCGTGCCTCATAGATCCCGGTGAGCTCGGCAAGTTCGCCCTCTGGGTCTTCTTCAATCTCGGCCGCCTCCATCGAGCGTTCAACCTGTTCAACGTCACGCTGAGAACTGACCGATACGTACTCTCCGAGTGCCATCGATGCAGCCCCTGCTGTCAAGCCAGCAATACCAGCGAAGAGGATTTGAGTTTCGTCTGCACCCGCAGTTGCCACACCAAGTAACAGCGCACCGGTAGACAGAATCCCGTCATTGGCACCAAGCACCGATGCCCGCAACCAACTCGTGCGACTGCTCTTATGCAACTCTTGATGTCGGCGCGGACGACCGTGATGAGGGGGCATGACCACAAAGTTAGTGCCCGAATGTGGAACGATTCTCGCGTGGAGTCCAATGCTGATGCGCTCAATGGCCAAGAGCCCGAGGTGATCACGGCCTTTGTGCTTGGCGGTGGCGGCAAGCTGGGCACTGCTGAGGTGGGAATGCTCGAGGCGCTAGCCGAGCAGCGAATCATTCCCGACCTTGTACTTGGCACCTCGATCGGGGCAATCAACGGCGCTGCAGTTGCATCCGATCCCTCAATTGAGGGAGTGGCCAGACTGCGCACCTTATGGACTTCCATGGAGGCCAGCGGGGTGTTTGGCGGCACGATAGTTGAACGCCTGCGTCATATGGCCAGTGCACGTACCAGCCTGCACTCGAACAAAGCGCTGCGAACACTTCTCGAACAAACACTGCATGAGCAGCGGATTGAGCAACTGCCCGTCAGGTTTGAATGCGTGGCTGCTTGCATCGAGACAGCGGGGGAGCATTGGTTTACTTCGGGGCCCGTTGTTGATGCAGTTCTTGCCTCGAGTGCTGTCCCTGGACTTCTGCCTCCGGTCCAGGTCGGGGATCGGCATTATCTCGACGGAGGAATTGTTGACTCGATTCCGGTTCAGCGAGCTGTAGAACTTGGGGCGAGCCGAATTTTTGTGCTGCAGGTGGGTCGTATCGAGCAGCCACTTACCGTTCCGAAACGACCACATGAGGTTGCGGTAGTGGCTTTCGAGATTGCAAGAAGACGAAGCTTTACCGTTGCCATGGAAAAGCTTCCTGAAGGCGTTGAGGTGCACGTCTTACCTACGGGAGGGACAGGTCCCCGTCCAAGCGACTTGCGGCAGTTTCGGTATCGTGACTTTTCTGATGTTCACGACCGAATGGTCAGTGCCAAGAGCGCGAGTCTGCAGTATCTCAAGCTGCACGAACTCAGCGGCGAGGGTCCTCGATGACTGTGGGATTGCCACCTCGAGTTGTTCGGCGAGTGGTTCTGGCTCCGGCAATGATTGCGCTGACAGCGTTCTTGCTGGCAGTCACCCCAGTTGTGTTGCTGGTGCTTGCATTCCTTGTGCGCTTTTTGCCTGGCCGTTGGCGAGCATTGCGCATGTTTTGGTTTCTGCTCGTCTATCTACTGCGAGAGAGCCTTGGGATCTTTGGCCTTCTCTCGCTGTGGGTGCTGAGTGGCTTTGGCTGGAAGTTGCGTTCCGAGCGGTTCTCTCTCGCCCATATCCGTCTAACTGGCTGGTACTTGCGTGGCCTAGTTGGCTCTGCATCAAAGGTGCTGGGCCTTTCGCTTGTTACCGAGTCGGTTCCCGATGACCTGGCTCTTGGACCCACCCGTGCTGCGGCACTGAAACATCGTGAGGAGGTGACTCCCATCCGGCCGGTTCTTGTGTTCAGCCGTCATGCCGGTGCAGGGGACTCCTTCATTTTGGTGCACTTGCTGATCAACATTTACGGTCGGCGACCCCGGATCGTGCTCAAGGATTTGTTGCAGTTGGATCCCTGCGTCGACATTGTGTTGAACCGCCTACCAAATCGATTTATTAGCCCGAACCCGCCTCCAGGTTCAGGCGTGGTCGAGTCGATTGAGAATCTGGCGGCTGACCTTGAATCAGATGGTGCGCTGCTGCTGTTTCCCGAGGGTGGAAACTTCAGCGAACGCCGCAGGAGTCGGGCCATTGAACGGTTGCGGCAACAGGGTCTGGACCAAGCGGCGCAGACGGCTGAAGGGTTGGCCCATGTCCTGCCTCCTCGACCTGCGGGTGCTTTCGCTGCAATCGATGCATCGCCTGATTCCGATGTCTTGTTTGTGGCGCACACGGGCCTTGAACAACTGTCAACCTTGGCCGATTTGTGGTCGGGGCTTCCTCTAGATCGAGAAGTTCGCCTGACTTGGTGGACGGTTCGCCATGAGGACATCCCGGCTGATCTGAATGAACGCGTGTTGTGGCTGTACGAGTGGTGGGAGCGGATTGACGATTGGATCGAAGAGCGTCGCGACCCAGCCCATCCAAGCGCACCGCGTCTTGCGCCGGGCGAATTAGTGGTAGCTACGGACTAGTTTGTGTCCGTGTCGGATG
>CAMDLX010000191.1 GCA_945901935.1 Bifidobacterium breve
GTGGGGCAACGATCCACACAGAGCGCACAGCGAGTACAGACATCATCGTCGATCAAGAACAGCACGTTGTCTGTCGGGTCAGTTCCTGGAAGGTCAACACCAATTGCCTCTTCGATGCTCGAAGGGCTCACCATGTGAATGCACTTCCACGGACAGATGTCTACGCAGCCCTCGCACTGAATGCACTCGGACTGATCAATGTGGATGAACTGCTTGGGCTTAACGGCCCGGGCGAGATAATCGGCGTCGACCTCTTGCAAGATGTAGTCGTCGCGGAATTCTGGCAGTGGTGGATTCGCATCAGTAGTTGCCATAGTGCAGTCCTTCCGTCACGCCTGTTTCACAAGGGGACGACCGTACGTAGAGGTTGGCTCAATTGCTTTGGTTGCGTCAGCACGCTTGCCGCGATTTTGCCACCAGGCCCAAATCCACATCTGCCCACCGAGAAACCCTACGTATAGCAGCACGGCGACAATGTCTCGAATGGCTCGTGCATTGATCATGATCGGGAACCAAGGGGTCTCGATAGTCCAGCCGACAAACGGAAGAGTGGCTGATCCACCAGGTCCCAGCCAAATGAGGTCTGGACGCCAGCCGAGTTCAGCATCTGCCAAGGTCAACCACTGATGGGGTACAACGCCGTAGATCCAAAAGATGATGAAGAAAATATAGGTACCTGCCAGCATTGCCTCGCCCCAGGTGAGCGGGGTTCCCACGGGACGCTTCTTGGCGTAGGGGAAGATAGGAGCAACCATCGCTACGGTAATCAGCAGCGACATCAGGAATGCAACCACGAACGAGCTCCAGTCTGAGTAGAAGAACTTTCTTTGGAATCAAGCCCTGTTACGGGATTGACTCCGGATGCGGAAGAGTTCTGAGGGTGTGAATGGTTCATGAAGTGAAGGTTTTCTTTGTACTGCCGAGTCTGTCACTGGTGCAAGCCCCTGAGGTGTCAGGACAAGCGCTTTGTGAAAGACATCACAAGTGTAGATCGCATGTGCCAGTCTTGAGAAACACTCAGACTGCGCACTCATCTTGGTTTACCACGGGAAGTTAGTCGGTGACACATTGAGCAGGGAGTTTCGCTAGCTGCGACCCATGTTGCTGTGTTCCTCTTCATGTCAATTTCGCGTTATATTCATAACTGTCCAAGTTGGAATATTGGTTCTGGCTTGGTCGACAGCAACGCTTCGTGCGTAATGTGAGAGTTGAGACCTGAACACAGGAACATCAACAGCCGAGCGCCGCGGAGGCAGGGTTGACCGAAGTACCAGAACATCTCCTAGCTAGAAGCCGAGCACGCCGTGAAGCAATGGGCGGCGGAAGCGGCGATTCTGCACCCAGTGACAGCGGCAATGCCGCCACTGGTTCTGAAGCCGTGGTGCCTGCCGCTAGTGCTGCTCCTGCAGCAGCAGCATCTTCAGCACCGCCGGCACTAGTTGACAACACGCCTGCTGCTCCAGAGCCCGTCGCACCTTGGGTGGCTGCTGCACAGAGCCGGCAAAAGATTCCCTATTGGGCCATCCCGGTACTTGCCATGTTGCCTATTTGGGCGGCGGTCTACATGCTCACTCTCGATACCCCAACCCCCACGGAACTCGGTGCCTATGAGGCCGGAGCCGAGGTCTATAACAACAAAGGTTGTTCGGGCTGCCATGGAGGTGCAGGCGCCGGCAACGGCAATAACCCAGCGCTCATTGGCCCGACCGGGGCGACAAAGGTGTTCACGGTTCCAGCTAACCAAATTACGTGGATCGCTCTTGGGTCCGCTGGCTACAAAGAAGCCGGGTTAGAGACCTACGGAGATGCCGACGTAGTGCTTCCAATCGGTGGCGGCATGCCCGGATGGATTGACTCGCTCACCGCCGAAGAAATCATGGATGCAGTTCTTCATGAACGCTCGGCACTTAATGACGAGGAATTCAGCGTCGAGATGTGGCGCGATGGCTTCGAAGAGGATCTTTCGGCTCTTCTGCCGGCAGACAAAGTTGCCGAGTTTACAGCCGTACTTGATGACTGGGAAGCAGATCCTCCGGCACCCGCCGCGTGAGCAAGCTCAATCCAAAATGGAGTCGAGCCAACGGCCTAATCCTGATTTTTTTCGGGGCAGCGCTTGTGCTCGCTATTGGGCTCATTTTGATCGAGAAGAAACCAGCGACTTCAGAAGCGCAAGGGCAGACCGCTAACCAGGCAGATTCAGCTGAGACTGATTCTGGCAATATTGATTCTGGCAAGGGCAGTTCCACGACCATGAGCGTCAATACCTTGCCGCTCGATGATCTCTCCGTTGCTGCGATTACAAAGATGAGCGGATTAACGTTTCCAACAGACATGACCGAGTTCCTCACTTCTCGCGGTGATACGAACCGTCAACTCGATCTGACTTTTGTGATTCCATCTGCCTCGGCAGCAACCTTTTTGGCTGACTCGGGGCTTCCAGCACCCGTTGCGAATAAGCGAGTCGTGTTCCACAGCTCACCTCTGTGGAAGGTGAATCCGCCAGAGGGGTCCACCATTAGTAGCTCCCAAGGAAAATTTGGTCAGGTCAAACGGGCCGTAGAACTCGTTGGCGAGAGCCCCGGATTTATCCGGGCACGGGTAGTGATTACGCCCACCTGAGCTGACTGGCCAACGGAGAAAGCAGAGCCAGAGCCAGCACAGCCAGAGCCAGCACAGCCGACTACTTCCCGGCTTGCAAGAGCTCCTCGAGCGAAACCCGAAACGCTCGCTTGCCAGAAGCCCGCAGGGCAGCAAGATCCCCATCAGCCTGTGCGTGTTTGAGCTCTCCGAAGCTAAAGGGCTCGCCGGGAATCGCAACGTCTGCTTCGTCATCACTGACGACTTGCACAAATACCATGCGGTCGGGTCCTCCCTTATGGAGTTGCCCCGTTGAATGCAAAAACCGCGGCCCGATCCCCAAGGTGGTGGCAACGCCGCAAGTACGGCCGAGGGCCAGCCTTGAGGCTTGCAGTTCCGGTTCAAGAACTGGATCAACAAAGGCCCCAATCACGAGCGCGTCCCCTGGCCGGAGCTGCTCAAGCGCCTTCTGCAAACCAGTCTCCTCTGGTGCCTCGCTCCGATTGGTCAGGATCCCTCGAGCTGCGAGCTTGGCTGATTCGACATCGGGCTGGTCAAAGGGATTGATCCCCAGCACCACTCCGGCAATGGTGGTTGCGAACTCCCAAAGAAACACCTGAGCCCCCATATCTTGGGGCTCTTCAACGCCAAGGTGGACAGAGGGGCCCGGAAGGCCTTCTTCGCCGAAGCTGCTCAGGTCAACATCACCAATGACCACGTAGAACCTGTGTTCGGCGTCCGGTGAATCAGCGGGCTCGCCAACCACAGGCAGAACCCCCACTCCATGCTTGCCTGTTGACTCAGCAATCAGTTGCTCAACCCAACCTCCGAATGCAGCGAGTGGCTCCTCGATCAGAAAGGTCAGCTTGTCTCGACCGTGCTGAGCTGCCACTGCCATGAGCGCACCGAGCTGACAACCCAGATGATCCTCCACGGCCACATCGCGGCCGAGCATGTCAGCTGCCTCTTCGGCTGTGCACAGCAGATCATCGGCGTCGAGACCCATCAGCGCACCTGGCACCATTCCGAAAGCTGACAGTGCCGAGAAGCGTCCTCCTATCTCTGGAACCCCGTGAGCGATGAGTCGAAAATCTCTCGAGGCGGCCAAGGATTCAAGGTCTGAACCGGGGTCCGTAATCGCCACAAAGTTTTTTCCAACGCTCTGCCGGTTCCAGAAGTACGCCAAATGCGACCGGGTCTCGATGGTGCTTCCCGATTTTGAAGCCGCTACCACGATGGTTCGCTCCGGATCGCAGAGAGCAGCAGTCCGCAGAATCGCTGCAGGGTCAGTCGAGTCCAGCACGATTAATTCGGGGAACCCCTCGCCGGGTGCAAAGGTGCGGGCCAAGACCTCGGGGAACAAGCTCGATCC
>CAMDLX010000192.1 GCA_945901935.1 Bifidobacterium breve
AGCAAGCTCTGCGTCTAGCTGGCCTGCTGACCATCCCGAGTAGCCGGTAAAGAGCCTGAGTGCGTCGATTCCTTCTACCTCACCTGTGATGAGCGCTGCTGGGTCGACGATCACGAGCGGCCCGATCAGGGTTTGCACGTTGCGCGAGCTTGCTCCAAGTTGGCGTCGGCCAATGGCGAGTAGCGACCCAACCGACACAGGCCCTCCAAAGAAAAACAACGCTGGGCTAACTGCCATCTCTGCCCAGTCAGGCAGGTGATCGCGGACCTCGCTAGAGGTGGGCCGATTGAGTACCAAACCCAGCGCACCATCGGCATCATGTTCTAAAAGCAGAACCACGGTTTGATCGAAGTTCTCGTCACCCAAATCGGGGGCAGAAACCAGAAGTTTGCATGCCGATTCATCTTCGGCCGGATTCATGTGATGTCGAGTGAAAGCATTCTGATTGCATTGCCCCTCAACACTTTGTACTGCACATCTTTGGGCAACTGCCCCATCATCTTTTGAGCCACTGCCTTTGAGTTTGGCCAGGTGGTATCAGTATGGGGATAGTCAGTTTCGAAGGTGATGTTGTTCACACCGACCTTTTCGATGCTGTCCAGACCATGCTGGTCGCGGAAGAAACACCCGAACACCTGCTTGTAGTAGTAGCTCGAGGGGGGCTCCGGAATAATGTCTGCCACTCCACCCCAGGCACGATGCTCTGACCACACATCATCGGCCCGCTCCAAGATGTAGGGCAGCCATCCGATCTGGCCTTCGGAGTAAGCAAGCTTCAACTCAGGAAAGCGCACGAGCACACCAGAGAACAAGAAGTCGGCCAAGCTGGCCATGGAGTTGTTGAAGCTCAGCGTGGCCGCCACTGCAACGGGTGCATCAGGTGAGGTTGCAGGCATCCGAGAAGATGACCCGATGTGCATGCAGACAACTGTCTGTGTGTCCGAACAGGCCTGAAACAGCGGGTCCCAATAGCCGGAGTGGATGCTTGGCAGGCCAAGATGTGGCGGGATCTCAGAGAAGCAGACTGCGTGGCAACCGCGAGCGGCATTTCGTCGAACTTCTGCTGCGGCCAACTCAGCGTCCCAGAGCGGAATGATGCATAGCGGCACAAGGTGGCCGTTTGAATCTCCGCACCACTCCTCGATCATCCAATCGTTGTACGCATAGACGCAGGCTTCGCCGAGCGCTCTGTCTTTGGCCTCGGTAAAGGTCTGGCCACAGAAGCGAGGGAATGACGGGAAGCAAAGCGAGACGTCAACATGGTTGTCCAACATGTCCTGTACGCGCGCCACGGGGTCATAACAACCCGGCCGCATCTCGTCGTAGGTCATTGGGGTCATCGTCATCTCATCGCGGCTGAAGCCCACGGCCGCCACATGACGCTTGTGGATGTACACCAAGTCTTCGAACACCCAGCAGTCGGCGGGGCGCCCATCGGCGGTGAACTCTTGTTCGTAGGTGCCGCCTCCGATGTGCTTCATGTGGCCAATGTTGCGACGCTCGATTTTGGGGCCAGCATCGCGAAACTTTTGCGGCAGCCAAGTAGTCCACAGATGGGGCGGCTCAACAACATGATCATCAACGCTCACAATCATGGGGAACTCATCTTCTGAGTATCCTGAACTCGTTGATTCCTCGGTCATCGCCATAGGTCGCTCCAAATCTGACGGGTCGTCAGATTGTATGCCGAACGGCGAGGTAATACACGATCACCCTGCTGCTGGTCACCCTGCTGCCGGTCACCCAGCTGGAAGGGTGCTTTGGCCGTCGGTTCCCCACCAACTAGCCGTTAGCGCAAAGCCCGGCAGCGATGATGTAGGGAACATCACTTCAAAGCTGCGCTTGTAAGTGGTTCGCAGCAGCAACCACGTACCGTCTCGTCGTTCATAGGTGTCTTCATAAAACGCAGCACCCATGAGCATGAACTTCCACTCGTCATCTACAACAATGTCTTCGAGCGCCCAAGTGGCCTGAGCCGAGTCTCCGTTCAGCGTGATCTCTGGGTGGTGAACCCGATGACTCGAGTGAAAGGTCTCCCGACTCATGCTGCGATCAAGAAACTCCAGAATTTCGGCTTTGCTCCCGAAGCTGTACTTGCCACCGCTATAGGCAGCTGTTGCATCCTCACAAAGAATGGCTCCGAGGCCGGCCCAATCTTTTTGATCTAGGCAGCGAAGGTACGTGTACTTGACTCGCTTGATCTCTTCAAGGTCCGAGAGTTCTTCGAGGGTCATCATGAGCTTTCTCCAACAAGTGACTCTGGTCCGACTGATTCCGGTCCGACTAATTCCGGTCCGACTAATTCTGGTCCGACTGATTCTGCTGTGGAGCCCAGTTCGGCTCTCGGCACGACACCAAAGCGAAGGTCTACCGGTGCGAACTCAGTCAGATCAACTGCTGGTTCATCAAAAAGTGCAGCCGCAGCGGTGTCGCCATCCGGAGAAAACAACCCCCCGCGACCATCTTGGGTACTGCTCAACCAGTCACGCTCGGGCGCTGTCTCTGCCGGTCCACCAGGTCCGCTCTGGCCCGAGCGACGAGGGCCCCAGCAGTACCACCCCAAAAAAAGTCCGCTTGCGAACGCCCCAGCGATCAGTGCTAGCGAGAATAGAAACTGCGCCATTCGAATAACCTCGTACCGCACGTTTTTGCCTCCGCCTTGACCACTTATTCAACTTGGAACTCAGACTGTATCTGCATGCGATACCCCGAGTCCGGATCGCGTCTGACGCTTTGGCAACTTCGCTCTACGCTTTCAGGAAACTAACAGCGAGTTGTTTGGGGGAATGATGTCAGATTCGGTAGAGACACTCATGGGGCAGTTGACTCTGCAGGAGAAGGCCACGCTGACTAGCGGCACGGACATGTGGAATGCTCACGGAATCGACAGGCTGGGAATCCCCGGGCTCAAAGTTAGCGATGGCCCCGTTGGCGTGCGCGGCGAGCGATGGGTGGGAACCACCTCTGCCTGCACCCCCTGCGGCACGGCGCTCGGCGCAACTTGGAACCTCGAACTCATCGAGCAAGTCGGGGTTGTCCTGGGTGAGGAAGCCAAATCGAAGTCAGTAGACATCGTGTTGGCACCGACGGTGAACTTGCACCGAAACCCACTCGCCGGCAGAAACTTCGAGTGCTTCTCCGAGGATCCGTTTCTGACCGGGTCAGCCGCAACCGCCATCATCACCGGCATCCAGTCCGCTGGGGTAGGTGCGTGTGTCAAACATTTTGTGGCAAATGACAGCGAGTACCAACGCCACACGATTTCCTCGCAGGTCAGCGAGCGCGTTCTTCGCGAGTTATACCTGCTGCCCTTCGAAATGGTGATTCGAGACACTGATGTGGTCGCCGTCATGTCTGGCTATAACCGACTCAACGGAACCTATTGCGCCGAACATGATTGGCTGCTCAATCAGATTCTTAAGCAGGAGTGGGGATTCGATGGATTAGTCATGTCGGATTGGTGGGGAACGATGAGCAGCGCTTCGGCTGGTGGTGGCCTCGACCTAGAGATGCCAGGGCCTGCAAAGTATCTGGGGCCACAGCTAGCGCAGATGGTTGCAGATGGGACTCTGGATGCGACAGCACTTGATGAGATGGCCCGGCGCATTTTGCAGGTATCCGAACGCTTAGGCCTCCTCGCCCATTCATCAACTGCAACTCCGATTCGCGCAGCGGAGCGTTCAGAGGACGTACCGACCCATCAAGCAATTCTTCGATCTGCCGCCGAGCAAGCAGTGGTGTTGCTCACCAACCGCCAGATCGAGGGGCAAACAGTGCTCCCCCTTGACGTGTCCTCGCTCCGACATGTTGCAGTCATTGGGCCTAGCGCCGACACCGCAGCCGTGCTCGGCGGAGGCAGCGCCGCAGTGAACCCGCATTATGCAATAAGCATCCTGCAGGGGCTTCAAGAAGCTCTGCCAAGCCATGTCAAAGTCACCCATGAGA
>CAMDLX010000193.1 GCA_945901935.1 Bifidobacterium breve
CTGGCGAGTTCCTCTGGAGAAGCGCCATTGGTGATTGCGGCTAGGACCTGTTGCGGATCAGTCATGGCTGCGAAAACTAGTTGCTACCGGCCCGGCGCTCAACGCAGGCTTGTTACTGCGCTGCCGCGTAGGCCTTCGCTTGCTTTCCAACCAGGCTGAGGATGTCACCCATAACCAAGTTCACATCTTGCAGATGCAGGCCCCACTCGGGGGTCAGATCTCCGCCGATGTCATCAATTCTGGGCCCGTCCGGATCGCCGTTGATGGTTGCCTCTAGGTAGCTGAACCCGTCACGCTGCACGCACTCGCCGGTTACCAAGCCAGGGGTTTGCACAAAGGGTGTCGTGACTTGCCCGAATGCTGGATCCACCCAGCGGGATGAATCGCTACCCGCTGCGCTTGCATCGCTCGCATCTCCGGACAGGATTGAACTACCGGTTGCTGCCTGAAAATATGAATCCAAGGGTGCCGGTCCGCCTGCGAGAGCTGCTGGGTTATTGCAGGCTGCCACCTGACCGGGTTGACCGTCGCGCACAGCACCAAAGTACGAACCTGCCACGGGTGGCGAGGTCGAACGGAAGGTAGCCCAACTGACGACACAAGCAGTCTGTTCGGGCTTGCGGCACAACGGAAGATTTGCAAAATCTCCGCCGACGTCGGCCCCATCAGGCACGCTGACAGAACCCCCGGCTAGGTAGGCAGCAATCAGTCGATCACGAACATCAGGGTTTGGATCAATCTCTTCCTTCAGCAGGTCGATCAGCATGAAGGTTCCCTGCGAATGACCGATCAGCACCACTCCGCGTCCCTGATTATCAGTGGCCATGTACTGCTTCCATGAGTCAAGTACGTCGTTGTAGCCAAGCTTTGGGTCTGCTGTTGAGGACGACGCTCCGCCCATATTGCTCACCAAGCCTGCCAACGTGCGTTGCCTGTACACGGGTGCAAAAACCCGACACTCCTGGCCGAGCCGGGCCGCCTGATTGAGTGCCGCATAGCCCTCTTCCTGATCGCTCGCTATCAGGTCGCTGGTCTCTGAAGGGTCCCGAGAAATCGTGGGGTACACATAGAAACAATCAATTGGCGCATCCGGGTTTGCGGTCCAGGGCTCAACCTTGGTGGTGCCGTCAGCTTCAATGACGGTTGCATCCAAATCACCATCACAGATGTCCTCCTTGTCGGGACGGCACACCCAATTGGCAGGGTCTGCATAGATGGCGCTTTGATAGCCGGCGTAACGCTGCAGCGGGGCTTGATCAGCTGTTGGCTTTGCCGTGGTGGAGGGCGAGCTGTCGCTGTCGCTATCGTTGCTGCTGCTGTCACTGCTGGTGTCGCTGCTGCTGCAGGCGGCTGTGATCACAAGCGCAATTGCAACAAACGTGGCGGCTAGGAGTTTGTTTTTGGTCTGGTTCTGGCGAGGCACGGGCCAAAGGTAGTTGCACTCTCGGCTCACAGTTCGGCAACCTCCCATTGGTCATCGGCGGCTGCAGCCTTAGACGCAACAGTTACCGGGCAGTAACATGCCGACATCTGTTCGTCGACCTTATTGGGTCACTAAGGAAGGTTCACCATGCCTGGTTCCATCATTATGTCCGGTGCACGCACTCCGATTGGCAAGCTGTCTGGCGCTCTCGCTGGTTTCAGCGGCACAGATCTTGGGGCGATTGCGATCAAAGAGGCGCTTGTTCGTGCTGGGGTCGATCCCGAGCAGGTCGACTATGTGTTCATGGGTCAGGTGCTACTCGCAGGTGCTGGTCAGATGACTGCACGCCAGGCCTCAACCAAAGCTGGCATCCCGTTGTCGGTGCCATCGACCACCATTAACAAGGTCTGCTTGTCGGGCATCAACTCAATCATGATGGCCGATTTGCTCATCCAGTCTGGCCAAGCAGACATCGTCGTGGCAGGCGGCATGGAGTCAATGACCAACGCCCCGTACCTGCTGCCTGGCGCACGAGCCGGCATGCGCCTCGGCGATGGCAAGGTCATTGATTCGATGATGCACGACGGCCTGTTCTGCGCCATTGACCAAATTGCTATGGGTGGCGGAACCGAGAAGTACGCAGCAACTGCCGGCCTGAGTCGTGAATCCCAAGATGCTCTGTCGGCCAACTCTCATGAGCGTGCCGCTCAGGCTCAGAAGAACGGTCTGTTCGACAACGAGATTGTGAATGTAGAGATTCCCCAGCGCAAGGGCGACCCAGTCCTGTTCACACTTGACGAGGGTGTGCGCGGCGAAACCACTTTGGATTCTCTGTCGAAGCTGCGTCCGGCGTTTGATAAAGCCGGAAACATTACGGCTGGCAACGCCTCACAAATCTCTGACGGTGGAGCTGCGGTAATCGTGGTCTCTCAGGCCGTGGCCGAGCGCCTAGGTGGCAATCCTCTTGGCGAAATCGTCTCGTACGGCCAAGTTGCCGGACCCGATGCCTCGCTGCTGACGCAGCCATCACGGGCAATCCTTCAGGCGCTTGAGCGTGCAGGCAAGTCAGTGAGCGATGTTGATTTGTTCGAGTTGAACGAGGCATTTGCGGCCGTCGGCGTTGCCTCCATGGCAGACCTTGGAGTCACCGACGAAATCGTCAACGTGAACGGTGGAGCGATTGCCCTTGGTCACCCAATCGGCATGTCAGGAACTCGCATCACGATGACCATCCTGAACGAGTTGGCCCGACGCGGTGGTGGACTTGGCGCAGCGGCGCTGTGTGGTGGCGGCGGCCAGGGCGATGCCCTGCTCGTCAAGACCGTCTAGTCCCAGCACAACAAGCGGGGACCCTCGCCCTCACGGGGCGCAACTTCCCTCACGGGGCACCTCTCCTATGGGGACCCTCGCCCTATTTACCCTCAACTCTGCGGCATTGGCGCCGGTAAGCTACGGAATCCGTCGCTTACCGGCGCCAATAGTTTTGCTTCCCCCAATTCACCTCTCATTGGGGGACGCTCATGTCCTGGTTCACTGCGGGCGCTGTTATCGCCGCCCGTCAATATGGTTTTGTCACCCACGCCCAACTGCTCGGCATCGGGGGCTCAAGTTCGCAGATTCTGCGTGCAGTCAGGTCCGCTCGCCTCGAAGGCCACGGTAAAGCAGTCTTTAGATACCCCGGCTCTGCGCTCGACTGGCAGGCCCGAGTCATGCTGGCAGTGATTGCGACTGGTCCGCTTGCGGTGGCGAGCTTTCGTACTGCCGCAGCACTGTGGAATTTTGATCACTACCGCCAGGGACCCATCGAAGTTCTGTGCCCCCGTTGGGCGCGATGCCACGAGCGGCCCGTGCTCATCCACGAGACACGGCAACTACCGACTCGTGACTTGACGGTGCATCTCGGGATTCCGATAACTGCTCCTACTCGCACACTGATCGACCTAGGCCGCTACCTACCCGCTAGGCGACTCGGTCAAATGATGGACGACGCTGTGCGCAGAAAGATGACTTCGTACGAGGAACTTCATTTGCGAGTTGCAGAACTAGCTCGCCCTGGGCGAACTGGAATCGGCCGGGCGCGCGTGGCGTTATCGACTCGAGGAGTGCACTCAGTGGTTCCTGATAGTTCGCTAGAAGTTCTGGCTTTACGCATCCTTGACGAGGCCGGGGTTCCCGAGCCTGTTGTGCATCATTCGATTCATGTTGAGGATCAGCTTTTTGTGGTGGACATCGCCTGGCCCGAGGCGCGCCTTGCATTGGAATGCGATGGGTTTCTCTATCACAGCGGCCCGGAGCAACTTCGCTCTGACCATCAGCGACAGAACCTGCTTGCGACGGCCGGGTGGACCCTTTTGCGAACGGATTGGCACACGCTGAGGACTGACCCAACCCGCTTGATTGCCCAGATCATCACCTCATTGGCCTAAACCCCCACCGTATTGGCACCAGACCACACCCGCTTTGACCTAAACCCCACCGTATT
>CAMDLX010000194.1 GCA_945901935.1 Bifidobacterium breve
TTCTGGATGTAGACGGCGAACCAGATCACCGCATAGAGAGCAACTCCGGCGTACCAGAAGACTGCTGCTGCCGAGATACCGTCGGGCTGACGGCTTGAATACTGCCCACCAAGGGTACGGAAGGCCATCAGCAGCAAGAACACCAACCCAGCAATCACCATGGCTAGATGACCGAGGGTGACCGCATAAAAGAGCGGACCTTCGGGCTGGGTGATAGCGATTCCAGCTTCTTTGAACAAGAACGTGCTCTGATTGACAAAGGCAATGCCCAGCAGCATCGTGACGCCGATGGCCAAGTAGGTGTGGTATCTGTCATCTCTGCAGATCGACCAGACGGCCCACTGCATGGTGACCACAGACATGCCCAACGTCAGCATCTGCATATTTGGCTGGGTCAGGGCTAGCTGGTTGTCAGCCAACCAAGCAGCGCCGGCCGCATCACGCGTGGCTAGGTAGCTGCCAATTAAAGTGAGCAAAGCCATGGCAACACCGGCGGTCACAAACACGGTGCCGAAAATCAGTTCACGTCGACGCGGCATGGTCGGTGGCAACGCTGGTGTTGGGGCCACGGCAGCTTGGGGGCTCTCTGGCGGACTGGCCACCTCGGGAGGTGAGAGGGTTGCTGTATCTGACATTACTTGTCCTCCTCTACTGCTTCGCCGGTGAATCGAAAGTCAAGCAGCGGATAGGGGCTGGCTACGATTGTCCTCATCACGAGCGCTTGATCCTCTGGGGAGAGTTCGTCTTGCGCCCACTCGAGGGTAAGACCAGCTGCGCCAGCACTGGCGGGCTGGCGGGCATGCCCTCTGCTCGTGACAAGCGCAAGCATGAGTCCGAGCAGTGCAGAAAGAGCGAGCACTGCCGCAGCCACAGCTACCCACACGTTGTAGAACGAGAGATTCAGACCAAATCCGGTGAGTCCTTGGATCAGGAACACGGTGGCGAGTAATCCACCCCCAATAAGCCCTGCCGCTATGGCAGCGCTAGCAATGGCTCCAGGTGCCGAGGCTCGAAGCACCACACGTGACCAAGCCGACAGTGCAGCGAGTCCACCGATAAACGCTGCTGAGAGTAGGAACAAGCTCTGTGCCCAACCAAGTCCAGCGGCTTCAAAGCTAAACAAGGTTCCAGAGCCCGTCGTATTGAGCGCTTCAAGAATCCCTGCGAGCATCCCGCCGAGTAGCAATAAGAAGGCGAGAAGTACGCCGACCAAGCCAGGCGAGACAACAGGTTTCCGGTGACGCAACGTGTCCGCGATCAACCCCAAGAGCCCTAGGACCGGAACAGCGCCGAGGACAACGAATGCAATCCACAGGATGTTCTCTCGGCCACCCGAGGTTTGAGTCCATGCACCAAAGGAGAACACGCCGAACATTGCGATCATTGCTTGAACTGTTCCGTAGCGGGCCATCCTGCGCCCACAACCCTGCGCCACAAGGTCACAAGAGATGCCGAGAACTGGAATAGCGAGCATGTAGACCGAAGGTGCCCGCAAGAACCAAGCCACACCAGCTTCGTAACGAAGGGCAAGGCCTGCTGCGTTTGCCTGGCTGATCTGGCCAAGAAACACATGCGCCGTTGTTGAGCCAAAGGTCAGAATCCAAATTGGTGCTGCCACCAACATCGACCAAGAGAAAAACGGCACCCTAGCCAGACTCATGCCTACAGGCCGATGCGAGAGCACAGTGGTGGCAACGCAGACTGCGCCGAGCGAGAGAGCCACCATCATCGAACCCATTGAGAGCATTCCCAATCGGGAGGCTTCCAAGTCGGCTCCCCCGACTCCACCATCTAGTCCCAGGCTGATGGCAAAGATGACTGCAGAAACCAACCAGGTCCACAACGACAGCGCCGCTGCTCGGGGAAAGGCAATGGCCTTGGAACCAACCTGCAGGGGAATGAGGCAGATTGCTAGCCCAAGCAGCAGCGGAATTGCGCCCATGAGGACCATTCCAACCAAAGCGCTGTTCCACAGGTTGTCGGTGACATCGAGTGGTCCACCATTACTCAGTGACCTGAGAGCGCCCGCTGCAAGTGCGCCAGCCGAGACAGCCATGAGTAAAAGGGAACCCATGATGAAGGTTCGTCCGATGGCCTCATGCTCGCCAGTACCAATCACTCGTTCAAGAGCGGTCGGGGAAAGTGAGCCTGCTGCTGCAGGTGGGGTATCGGAGCTAGATCTTGTGTCAGTCAGTGTCATGTGTGTCGTGCCCTCGTGAGGCTCCCCCGCAGGAGAATTCCTCAACCAAGTTCGTTATTTTCTGTACCTAGTAGTCATTTCTAGGCACAGCGGTCCAACCGCTGAGGGTTGACCTTACATCGGCCATCGGCCGCCAAAGAAAACCCTCAGCTCACCATCCGTTGCGAAGTAGTACGTCAACCGCCATCACTGCAAACAACAAGGTGATGTAGGTGATCGAAAAGGTAAAGAGTCGAATGGCCTTGGCAGGGGATTCCGTGAGCATGACGTCCACTGAAAACCATATAAATAAAGCCCCCAACACCACCGCCGAGGCCCAATACAACAGTCCCATACCGGCCGCCCACCCAAAGAGAAGCGAGCAGAGAAACACCAGCACGGTGTACACCAACATTTTCGAGGTGGTCTGACGAAAAGTTGCCACTACGGGCAACATCGGCACTTCGGCCCGGGCGTAGTCCTCGCGGTACTTGATGGCTAAGGCCCAAAAATGTGGCGGAGTCCAAAAGAACATCAGGGCAAACAACGTCAGCGGGGCAAGGCTGAAGGTGGCAGAAATTGAGTCGGTGACTGCGGCCCAGCCAATCAGAACGGGAATGCACCCAGCTGCGCCGCCAATGACGATGTTCTGGCTTGAGGTGCGCTTCAGCCACAAGGTGTAGACGAATACGTAGAACAAACATGCAGATAAGCCGAGGACTGCAGAGAGCGGGTTGACGATGACCCAAAGCCATACAAACGCGAGGGCCTCGATTCCAATCGCAAAAGTCAGCGCCGCCCTGGGAGTGATCAACCCGGTAACAAGTGGGCGCTCTTTGGTCCGATCCATGACTGCGTCAATATCGCGATCCACATACATGTTGATCGCATTTGCTCCGCCTGCTGCGAGCGAGCCGCCGATCATCGTGGCCAGCATCAACCACAGCGGCGGCATCGCACCCTCTGCGACCACCATCGTGGGAATAGTGGTGACTAAGAGAAGTTCAATGATCCGCGGTTTGGTCAGTGCAACGTAGGCAGAGACTCTGGTGCCAATCGATACAGGGTGAGAAAGTGCCGGCGCAACCATGACATCTTAAAGGTACGTCCCACAGCACCCCGCGAGCCAACGCGGGTCACAAGTTGCAGATTGAGCAGGTCTGTGAAGGCAAGGGTGGAACCTCCCTGTTCTAATCTGGACTACATGAGCGTGGCGAAGTGAACATCAACTCTCAGGTCGATCAAAGCAGCGGCGAACGCTTTACGCTCTCGGCGCAGGCCTATCGCAAGGTGGCAATTGTTGCCCTGGCACTCATTGGAATCATCGTGGTGACTGGTGCTGCCGTGCGCCTGACTGGCTCGGGGCTTGGTTGTGAGGACTGGCCGAACTGTTCCTCTGGCGAGTTCGTCGAGTTTGGTAATCCCAACCAAACAATCGAGCAGGTCAACCGTCTCTTTACTGGTCTTGTGTCAGCGGCAGTCATTGCTGCCGTACTGGGCTCGCTCCGTCGGAGACCGTATCGCCGAGATTTGGTCTGGTGGTCAGCGGGCCTAGTGGCCGGAGTGATCGGGCAAATTGTGCTCGGCGGAATCACTGTGTTGGTAGACCTGCACCCTGCCGCAGTTGGCGCACACTTTTTACTCTCCATGATTCTGGTCTCT
>CAMDLX010000195.1 GCA_945901935.1 Bifidobacterium breve
GACATCATCATTGCTCAGGGCACCGAGGGCGGCGGCCACACAGGTGATGTCGGTTCGGTAGTTCTGTGGCCACAGGTGATCGATGCTGTGTATCCAATTCCTGTGCTTGCCGCTGGCGGTATCGGCACGGGTCGTCAGGTTGCTGCCGCTTTGGCAATGGGTGCCGAAGGCGTGTGGACGGGGTCCATCTGGCTGACTGTCGAAGAGGCTGATCAGGCTCCTGCTCAGGTTGAATCGCTATTGGCTGCAACGAGTCGTGACACGGTGCGTTCACGCAGTTGGACCGGTAAGCCTTGTCGCATGCTTCGTAACGAGTGGACTGACGCTTGGGAAGACCCAGCAAATCCAGATCCGCTTGGCATGCCACTGCAGTTCATGGTGACTGGCGAGGCTGTGGCACGTGGCCACCACTACTCACAGCAGGCCAAAGACGTGAACTTCAACCCAGTTGGTCAGATCGTGGGCACCATGAACAAGGTGCGCAAAACTAAAGACCTGATCGCAGACATGGTTGATGAGTATCTGGAATGCTCAAACCGTCTTGAGAGGCTCAACGAGCGTGCAGCGGGTGCCGGAGTCAGCTGAGCTTTGCCAGTTGGATGACCTGAGCCACGGGCGGCCAGCCTGCGCTATTTGACGATGATGTCGCGGCAGCCAAGCGAGATGCCTTGGCCACTCGGCTCATCAAACACGGTGACGCAGACACTTCTGGTGCCTTTGGTTCCGTCCCAACTGACAGAGAACCTGCCATCGGCAGAGCGGTAATCACGAACTGCTTGAACGCTGCCCATGGTCGAGACCACGCGCACCAATGGTGGGCCATTCGGGTCAGATGATTGACCGCTCACGGTGATCCGTCGGCCTGCTGCTGCGGCCTGGGTAATGGAACCACTAGCTAGCGAGTTGGACGGAGTTGGTGCTGCCGGTGGTGGCGCTACAGCGGACCCGTTCACGGTGAACCTCGTGGACATCAGCTGCCGGTTTGAAGCAACCTTCGAGTTCACTCCCGAGCGGAATGCTGTACCAGTCAGGTCTCGACTCGTGCCGCTCGGCCCGCCAGTACCACTAACGCGGATAGTTGCCTTGTCTACGCGTCCAGAGGCTCCGAGCGGTCCAAGAACCTGAACCGAGGTGACTGTTCCTAGGCCGAACCAAGAGCCAAGTTCAGTCCCGCTAAAAGCTCTGCTCCAGGCAGCGTGTGGGTTCCCGCCAGTGCTATCGAACGGGTCTGGAACGCCTCTCAAGTAAGGAACTTGTGAGACCCAGACATACTCGCTGTTTTCTGTGTGACCGCCGCTACTGGCCGAGTACACCGCATCAATCAGTTGCGAGTTATACGTAATGACCTGGTTCGTGGTTGCGTTGACTGCGTTCTGCCAGTTCGCAACCTCGTACTTGGTTCCCGTGTAGGACTGATGCAGCACCGAGCCGTACAAGTCGAAGTCGGCGAGGCCTCGAACCGCAATGCGCTTTTGGGCAAAGGTGCGGCCGGCTGTGGCCTGGGCCTTGAGTGCTTCGATCGGCCAAGAGGAAGACATTTCTCCGAGGCCGTACAGGTACTGCTGCATGGGTAGGCCCCAGACCACAGCTCGAAGGCCACCCGCTGGGTCTAGCGAAATGCGAAGCATCCCGTAGCGGTAGCTATAACCGGGGGTGCTGAGCTTGAGTGGGCCACCAGCGCTCCACAGTTGAATGTCAACGGTGCCGCCAGTAACAGCAGTGAGTCCGCCCGACCAAGCAATGTTGTTTCCAAATCGTGTGGCAGTAACGGTTGCGCCGCCTGGAGCCCAACCGATTCCCTCAAATGCAGTTGATCCACTGGTTGTGAGGGTAAAGGCGCTTTGTTTTTCGGCTACCAGCACTCGCAAGTCATTGTTGATCGTCGCTGCCGGCGCTACTGCTGCGCCACGGTAATACCAGCCAAGAATGTCATTGAAGGAACTGCCGTTGGCAGCCATTCCACGAGCGCCCCACTGACTCATTCCAACAGCGTGGCCCCAACCGGAACCATTAAACGTGAACGTTGCGTCCTGCGCCGAGACTGCTGTTGTTCCGCCACTGATGCCATAGAGAGCCAGCGAGACAACAACCAGCAGCCAGGGGAACAACAACTTGATACGCCGCGGGTGCAGCGTGGTGTTGTCTTGTGTGGTTGCTGCACTGACGTGCAGGCGCGGAATGCTCATGAGGAATCCAATCGACCTGATTCCCGAGCTACTTGAGAAATTCGCCGATTAAAACTTTCCCTGAAAATTCGCCCTAACCTTGAGAACTGCTTAGTACCTGCGTTTTTCAGCCGATACAGGAACCCAGAAGCAGCGAGTCTGCGAGAGATAGTTGATTAGCACGAGAGGACCCATCCGCATGACGAGCAGCCACCGCAGCCGAACTGAACCCAGCTTCGGTGCAACGCGTCAGCCGCTTTTTGGTTCTTACCAGCCAGTTGCTGATGGGGTAGAAGGCGCAACTTCTGCAGTGCTCGATCCTGAACTGTCGCTTCGTGGCCGGCTAGCTGTCATTACCGGAGGCGCAGGGTTGCTTGGAGCAGCCATGGCATCTGAACTTGGTGCTCGTGGAGCTGATATCTGCTTGATGGGCGATGATCCTGTCGAGCTTCGCCGCACTCTTTCCGAACTCGACCCCAGTGTGCGTTCAGTAATGCTTCGCTGTGACCTGTCTTCCGAGTCAGAGGTGCTCTCGGCTACCGACTTTATTCATCGGATGGGCCGACCCGTTGACCTCTTGATCCACGCAGCCGGGTTACAAGCTCCTGCATCTGTAGCGAGTGGCGCTGTGGAGAGTCTTGACGAGCACTACCTCTGGAACCTGCGTGGTCCGTACCTGCTTAGTCAGCAACTACTACCGGTGCTGACAAGTGCTCAGGGTCAGGTGGTGTTTTTTGTTGCCACCGAGACTGACCCGAGTGCGGTAGCGGGCGGGGATGTCCATCACACAATTTCTCAGGCTGCTGTGCAGGCCTTTGCGCAGGAGTTGCGAACTGAGACGGCGCGGATGGGGGTGCGAGTGCTGATCGTTGATGCGGTGGCTCAGACCTGGTCGGACCTTTCTACAGAACCTGCTCGTCCGAGCGGCAGAACGGTCGTGGAGTCCTTGGCTTACGCAGTTGTTGACACCTTGAGTAGCACTGAGATGGACGTTACAGAGCTGCGCGTTCAACGCCCTTCTGGCCCACTGCGCAGAGAGCGGCGATAGATTGGATCCATGGCCAGGCTCTGTATGCGCACAGGATGTGATCACCTTGCCGAAGCGCAACTCTCTTATGACCCAGTCAACTGTCACGCTTGGCTTGACGCGCTGCCACCCGAACCGGGTCCCGCTCAAGAACTCTGCCGCACTCATGCAACCAACCTGAAGGTGCCGCAAGGTTGGGAATGCGAGGACCGCAGGCAGCTCGCTTTTGCTCCCACACCTGCTGCCCCGTCACCTGCTGCAGTGAAGCCCGAGCCCGAGCCAGTCGTAGTGAAGCCCGAGCCTGAACCAGACCCTGAGCCTGAGCCTAAGGAAGAACCGGCTCGAGTTTCTGAGCCGAAACCAGCGCGAGCGAAAGCTAAGAGCAAGCCGAAGCCATCGTTGCTCTCTCGTGCGCTAAAAACAACAGGTCCTCAGCGCTCCGCGATCAGTGAAGAACTGGGTGCTCCCAGAGTGACCGACAGCAGTTCTGCCGATACCAGTTCAACCAAGTGAGAGATAGAGGTCCGATGAAATCGAATCCATATTTGAGCGGAAACTTTGGGCCCGTTACAGAAGAGGTCACGGCTTTTGACCTTCAGGTCACCGGTCAGATACCTGCTGAACTCAACGG
>CAMDLX010000196.1 GCA_945901935.1 Bifidobacterium breve
CGCAAACCTGCAAGGTCCTCCACACTGTTTGGTCCGATCGTGAGCTGATGCGGGTTAGCCCGCCCAGCAGCGGTGACAGCAACAGCTTCTCCGCCCCAGATCAGCCCAGCACCCGAACTGCCAAACCGCTGCCAGCGGCGATGAACTAACTCTGTTGGCCTGCCGTCTTCGGTGCCATCCCAGCCCTCCATGGGCAGAACTGCAAAGCGGTTCTCAAACTGCCAGCCGGCATGGACAAGCGGGGTTGCAAGGGCGCCTTGGGCTGACACTTGATCTGCGATTGGTAGCTCGCAGTCAAGCTCACGCAGACGGCTGCGCAGCGCGTCGGCATCTTCAAGGCGGCGAATTTGTGGAAAGGATCTACTCATATCGCAAACAGCCTGCCACTCGCGATGCCTTCGCGCACTGACTGCAGCGGGCAGAATAGAGAGATGTCGCTGACGGGTGTTGTGGTAGGTGCTGGGGATCGCGGGTACGACGCGTATGCAACGTTGTTGCTGGAGGAACCAGAGCTAGGAAAGATCGTGGCTGTGGCCGACCCTGATGCTGGTCGCCGAAAGAGGTTTGCAAAGCGCTACAGCCTGAGCGCTGCCGACTGTTTACCTGGTTGGGAAGAACTCTTCGAGGGTCCACGTCGCGCTGATTACGCGATCATCGCCACGGGTGACACGCACCATGTTGAGCCCACTATTGCGGCCCTTCAAGCCGGCTATCACGTGCTTCTTGAAAAGCCCATGGCGCTAGACGAAGCCGATTGTGCGCGAATTGTTGAAGCTGCAGAGGCTGCAGATCGCGTCGTAGCGGTCTGTCACGTCTATCGGTATTCGAACCTGTTTGCGCGCTTGCAGGAGGTGATTCAGTCGGGCGCTCTCGGCGATCTAGTCACGATTCAGCTCTCAGAGAATGTTGCTTTCTGGCATTACGCACACTCGTATGTTCGTGGCCACACTCGCAGCAGCAAGGTTCCGTGGCTGCTGCAGAAGTCCTGTCACGATTTAGATTTGCTCACCTGGCTTGCAGGGTCGCCAGCAGAATCGGTGGCCTCGTTTATCCGTCCTACCGAACTGCGCGAAGAGAATGCACCTGAGGGTGCGCCCGAGTACTGCATCGAGGGCTGCCCGCATTCGCAGACCTGTCCCTATGACGCGGTCGCGACCTACAAAGACCTGACTCCTGTGCTCGGCGACCTTGCCATGGCAAAGCGGCCGGTAGGGCTGGGCCCTGGAGCATCGCTGCTCAAAGCGATTCGACCCAAAGTCATGGAATCCAACATCCCTGTGGTCTCCAAAAAGTTCGAGTGGTGGCGGTGGCCGGTTGCCGCAGTCACTGATGATCACACTCCCGAGGGCCTTGATACGGCCTTGCGAACGACTCGCTGGGGGCGCTGCGCGTATCGGGTGGGCGACAATGATCAGCCCTCAAGCCAGACAGTCTCGATCCAGTTCCAAAACGGAGTGCTGGCAAACTTCACTCTGCAGTCAACCTCGTACCGCACGATGCGTGTCGTAAGAGTCGACGGAACCAAAGGCTCCGCCTGGGGAGAACTCCACTCGTTGGACGGTTGGCTGAACGTTTCAGATCACAAATCGGGTAGCACTCGCAAAGAACGAATCCCTACTGCGTATGACGGCCACGGTGGCGGTGAGCGACCACTATTCAGAGAGTTCCTGACTGCCGTGGCTACGGGCATTCCCTCGACGGTCTCTGCCAAAGTCAGTGCAGAGAGCCACCGCATCGCGTTTGCAGCTATGGAATCAGCAGCAACTCAGCAAGTGATCAATCTGGGTACAAAGCCTGATGTAGTTCAACCGCAAGCTGCGGAGTAAACCCACCCGTAGCTGAGAAGGTCACACTCCCGTCGGACTGCACAACCAGCACTGTAATTGTCGAACGATCGACAATCCCCAGCGGTCCTGTGAGTTTAGAGACGTCACCGTAGACAGTCATGGTGCGCCGCAGGATAATCGGATCTTTAATTACGGCAGCCATACGGCCGTCAATCAAGTTGCGAGCTGGAGCGAAGATCTGACTGATGGTTGGAATCTCATAAAACTGCAGCTCGGGGTCTGATTCGCTCTGTTGCTCAAGCCACGGGACCCACGAGTCAACGGCAGGCTGATCCTCACGTTCAAAGGCAATGATCACAACGTTGTGTTGCCCGGCGAAAGCATTTGGCAGATTCACTCCAAGGCCCTCAAGGTTACGAGCCGAAATATTCGGAAACTGTCGCTCAGAAGTCACTCTTCTACCCTACGCACTGCAGCGCCCATTTCTGCTTCCATCTTCAACGTGCGCGGAATCAAGAACTGCGCAACGATACATACGATGGAATACGAGACGACGGTAGAGATTCAGGCTCACCCCGAGTTGGTTTGGCGAGTGCTGATGGACATTGTTGCTTGGCCAAAGTGGACTGACTCGGTGACTTGGCTTGCTCGTGTCGAGGACAAACCGCTTGCCGAGGGCAGTGAGGTTCAGATCAAGCAGCCAAAGCTAAAAGCAGCGGTCTGGACTGTTTCTGCTTTGGTCCCCGCTCAGAGCTTTACGTGGACAAACTCCGGGGCTGGAGTCACCACCGAGGTGGACCACGAGCTCGTGCCGACTGCTTCAGGGACCACGGTCACGTTGCGAGTCAGGCAGTCAGGTGCGCTGGCAGGAATATCTGGACTCATCGGCGGGTCAGCCACCCGCCGTTCTATCGATATGCAAGCAGCGGGGCTCCTCGCACACTGTGAATCTGAACTGACTATCTGAGCCTAGTTTCAGGGTGATGCAGTTCTCGAACGTGCTACAAAGTGGTATGTCGATTGAGATTGAAGTTTCTGACACTGAGCTTGCCGTCCACCTGAAGGGCGTCAGCGGAGCGCTAGCCATGAAGTCTCATTTCACCATCCCGCTTGCAGATGTCGCCGGCGCTCAGGTCATGGCGATTGATGAGGCAAAGGGTGGCGAGCACATGTCTGCCAAGTTCCCGGGCACCAGAATCCCCGGAGTGTTCTGGGCTGGGTCATTCCGTAACGCTGACTCGTGGCAGTTCTGGTACGTGGCCCGTGCAGACAACGTGCTGGTCATTGATCTAGAACACGAGAAGTACGCCCGCCTAGTACTCGAGGTTCCAGACCCGCAGGGAGAGGCCGACAAGATCAACGCTGCTCGCAGCTAGCTGTCGCCCGGTGCGAGCCGGCAGTAGTTGAGGGGGGGTGAGGCGAACTTATACCCCGATGACATGCTATCGACTGGGCCTAGATGCTTGGGATTGCAGTAGAGAAACCGGGGACGGTCAGATTGACCGACGGGGCATTGACGGACAATCCACCGAAGCCCGGAAAGCGGAGCTTGCCAGTCAGGGTGATAGTGGTTGCGCCTACGTCAATCGTGCCGTTGGCCACGTTGACCGTTGCCGTTGGACTTGCCGTGGTTGCGTTGTAGTCAAGGACTACACCTGTTGAGTAGCCGAGCCCAAAACATGACAGCCGGAACGAACTCAAGTTGACCGATGCTGCGGCCAAGCGTGCCGTCACATTTGGCAGTGCCAGAGTTGAGCCCGTGACCACCAGCGTGGTCGCCGGGAAAGAGACCGATGGGCCGGCGATGGTGAATCCAGGAGGACTGTAGGTGCCACCGCATCCCAGATAGGTCACTCGGACCGATTGAAGCGAAGCCGAGAAGGACGGGGCAGCCGCGCTGAATGCCGGGATGGTAATTCGCGGAATCGTCGTGGTGGTAGACGTCGTTGAACTAGTTGAAGGTGCCGGCCCCGACGCAGGTGGCGTACATGCGGTGAGTCCGAGGACCAGAACTGCTGTGGCTGCTACCCC
>CAMDLX010000197.1 GCA_945901935.1 Bifidobacterium breve
GTTGTTGCCCGCAGGGACACTATCGTTGCCAATCACAATCGGGGGTAGGCCAGAACTAGGCGCATCATTTCTGATTTCGACCTGAGCCGTGGCCTGTACTGCGCCTGTACCTGGATCGAACTTAGCGCTGTAGTTGATACTGCGGTGCAAAAAAGAGTCGATCTTGTTGGCATTCGCGTTGAACCCTCTGACTGAGATGAAGTCATGCCCCGGTGTGGTTCCAAACGCACCAGAGACTCCCGTTGCTGCAAGAGTCCGCTGCTCCTGGGGATCAAAAGAGATGAGCATGAGATGACCACCACGAACGGCCGGCGCAAGAGTAGAAACTATTTTTGCCGGACCAGGTAGCGGCCTGTTGAACAGTGCCTCGGTGACTGCTCGAGCTACCTCGACTAGCACGTCCGTTCGGCCCAAAGAGTCTTGTTCAAATTGCACGTATTGATCAGCTTGTAGGTACTGCTCCACGGTTTTGGCATCGAGCGTGCGTTCTGCAGCAGGCACATCCACTGCTCCGGTGAGTTCCAACAGGGCTGCTACGCCAGCGGGATCGGCCAAGATCACACCGTCTACCTGCGTACCAGTTGCGGCAGCGAAACCATCGCGAGCAGCCGTTGCGGCGAGAGAAAAATCAGCGGGAGCGGTGACGTTGTTGAAGTACCTATCCATCTGATAGCGACCGTAGATATTGCTGAACTGGGCGTCACCGATTTTTGGTGCAGCGGCGGATAGGGCCTCATTGAGTTCGCTGGCCTTGCCGGACTGTAGGAGTTCGACCCGGCCGTTGGTGACTGCGACGAGTACGTAGCCGCCGACAAATCCACCAAGCTCACGAGTCTCTGCAGGATTTGTGGCAAGCACCAAGTACGTCCTTGGTCCGTTTACCCCCAGGATGCCATCTGTACTACGAAGCACTTTGGCAGTTGTTGCTGCTGCCGGAGCAGCGGAACTGAGTTCATCGGTGAGATCCGCTAACTGCTGGCGAACGGGGGGCAGTAGCCAACCGCTTGTTAGATTCGAAACCTCTGTCTTGGCTGTTTGTAATTCTTGTGCTGCTTGCTCAGCAATCGGCCGGTAGCTGCTGAGCAAGCTGATGTCGACTTGGCCATTCGATACCAAACTCTGCGAACCATCGATTTTCTTCGCCGTGGCTGCGGCTGTTGAAGACAGTGACTCTCCCGCAGTGGCTGCGACAGTGGCGGCGCGAACGTGCTGGCCCAAGATCGGAACTCCAAGGCTGGGCTGTACCCACCAGGGCTGCAGGTTGTCCTGAGCCTGAGCGAACGACTTCTCTGCAGTCTGAAGCTTTTCAACTGTGACTGCAGCTTCGTCCATGGGGGCTTTTTGCACTGCGTTGCGGGCAAGGTCAGCACCCTGTGTCAGTTGTGGAGCGGCGCGCAGGGTAGCTAGCCCCGCTGCGCTACAGATGATGACCAGAACAACAAGGCTTACTGCAATTGAAATCCCCCACCGACGTTTATTGCTGCTCGTGCAGTGCCGGTAGCCAGAGATCAGTAGGGGCAGGCAGGCAGCGAGTGCGATAGCTGAACAGGCGCCAAAAGGTCCAACTGGTGGCAGACGAAGAAGGGCCTGAAAGGCAAGTGCTCCAGCTAGCGCTCGAACCCAAACGGGTGAGCGAAACGCTGCAGACAGAAGTGCAATTGCAAACCCGGCTCCAGCCAGAATTGTCCACCAAGACGGTGCAGCCGCCAGAGTTGCCACTGCACCGATCCAAATCAGGGATGCGTCGCCCGCACGGCTCGCCGCCAGGGCAACGATTGCTCCAGCAACTGCAAGCAAGACAAAGTCAACCCATCTACTTGCTGTCGGGCTACTACTCGCAAGAAAGGCAGAAGCGGCACTCAGAACCACCACAGCGGTAATCGCTGGTGTGGTGTTCGGTGATTTCTTTGTGACCGGCGGCCGACGGACTACTCCAGCGTCAGTCACCTAGCGAGCAGGGATCAGACTGATTCAGTTTGGCGCTTACCTGCAAGCAGCAGGAGTCCGCCGAGAACTGCAATCACAACGCCGATTCGCACGAGTCCGGCGCTGCTCGACCCTGTTGCAGCCAATCCTGTTGGGCTAGCTGCAGCGGTGGTCGTAGTGGTGGCCCCTGCTGCGGCGACCGTAATGGTGGTCGTCACGTTGAGCGGTGCTCCTGATGGGTCAGTGCCGACGGCGCGAATGGTGTGTGCGCCCGCTGAAAGGTTGGCCGGCAAGGTAGTGGTCAGGGTGGCGACACCGCTGGAGTTAGCGACAGCTGACCCGAGGGCTTGTGGGGTTGATTCCACGCTGAACTGAACCGTTGTTTCTGGGCCGAACCCTTTGGCGGTAAGCGTGATGGAACCACCTGCGGTTGGCGTAGAGGTACTGGCCGTAACTGTGGCCGGCACGTTGTACTGGGCGGATGCGGTGCCGACGGACAGCGCTAGCACTGCTGTCAAGCCGACCAACGCAGCTAGGACCTTGGTTACGTTGGAGGAGGGGGACTTCATCATGGCTGAACCTGACCTTTCGAGAGACGATCTTAAGTATACAACAACTTGGGCCCCCGCAATGGGGAAATCCTTGTTGGCTCGGAAGGCTCTAGCGGGAACCAATTGATCGGAAATAGTCGATTGTTTGGGTAAGACCCTGCTCGAGGTCAACTAACGGTGCCCATCCGAGTAGTTCTTGTGCTCGAGTAACATCTGGGCGACGGCGAACGGGATCATTCTGGGGAAGCGGTAACAACTGCACGCCAGCGGTTGAGCCAGTCAGTTCAATTACAATTTCGGCTAGCTGCATCACGGTATGTTCAGTCGGGTTTCCAATATTCACGGGGCCAGTCAGGTCGCTGTCGAGGAGCAACAAGATTCCCGCAGCCTGATCCTCTACATAGCAATAGCTGCGAGTCTGAGAACCATCGCCAAAGATACTGAGTGGCAGATTGGCAAGTGCTTGGGTGATGAAGTTGGGTACCACTCGGCCATCGTCGGCTCGATTCCGAGGACCATAGGTGTTGAAAATGCGAACGATTCGGATGTCTAGGTCACGGTCTCTGCGATACGTATCTGCCGCGGCCTCGCCAAACCGCTTTGTTTCGTCATAGCAACTGCGCTCGCCCAGGGTGTTGACGTTGCCGAGGTAGGACTCGGACTGTGGATGCACCTCTGGTTCGCCATAGACCTCGCTACTTGAGGCAAACAGGTACTTTGCACCGGTTCGGTCGGCAAGGTCTAAGGCATTGAGCGTGCCGATGGATCCCACCCGAAGGATCTCAAGGGGCATGGTACGAAAGTGAAGTGGCGAGGCTGGCGAGGCCAGATGAAGCACAGCATCGAGCGATCCAGAAACATCAATCCCATCTGAGATATCTGCCTCGAGGAACTCAAAGCTTGGATGCTCCAGCGCGGCAGCCAAGTTTGCTTTGGCACCAGTGAGAAAGTTGTCTACGCCAACGACTGCATCACCACGGGCCAGTAAGACGTCGACAATATGCGATCCGAGCATGCCAGCGGCACCCGTGACCAAAATCCGCTGCTGCTGTGAAACTGCCATCTCTGTGGACCGTTACCTTGTTTGGCGCAACTCGAGTTGCCTTGTGAAGTCTTGCATCAGGACTCCTGAGGCAGAGCGTGAATTCTGGCACTTTTCGAGCAGAATCTGAAGCGTAGCTTCAGAGAAGTCCTCTGCAGGGCAACTGAGGGTTTGACTGACATGTTCGGATGCCGAGCCTGTGCCAGCGAACGCTTCAGCGAGCCTCGTTGCCCCGTAGGTCTGCAGCGATTCGGGCAGGTCAATCTGACTCAACCAGCGTGT
>CAMDLX010000198.1 GCA_945901935.1 Bifidobacterium breve
TCAGTTCAGAGAATTTCCGCTGCGGCATGTGCGGTTCTTGTAACGACCGTGCTTCTTGTTGCGTGTGTGCCGCCGGTTGCCCCAGGCCCAACAGTTCGACCCCAACCAATCGGACGCGGCAAAGTTGCCAACTCGACAGTCGCGCCCTCAGCTGGGTGCAGTTCGGTCACGCCAAGGCCCCCCACTGGACGATCCGTTCTCAGCGTCACTACTGCTCACGGCAGCCGTAATGCCTTGTTGGATCTCCCTGCCGCTGCTGCCACGCCTGCGGGGTCTGCCGGGAGTGAGCCACTACCGGTTCTGGTGAGCCTGCACCCCTTCACGCTGAACGCTCGAGTGTGGGATCAATACTCTCAGCTTGCCGCGGCCGGCACCGCTCGCAACTACATCGTGATTACTCCGCTCGGCAGCGAGCCCGGTCCACGCTGGGCAGTACCGGGCGGTCTTGAGTATGGAGTGGACGATCTTGGCTACCTGTCCGCTGCCCTCGACGCCGTTGAGGATTCCCTGTGCGTTGACCGCAACCGTGAATTTGCCGCCGGGTTCTCTGCAGGTGCCGCCATGGCACAGGCGCTCTCTTGCACGATGCCATGGCGCATGGCTGCAATAGCGGCTTCGGGTGGCTCAAATCTGACCGACCTTTGCCCAGAGTCAGCCGGGACTGACGTCATGATTTTGCATGGCAGCGCAGATCCAATTGCTCCTCTTTCGGGAAGCAAGGTGGCTTTCGCTCCTCCGGAGGGGCTCTCTGTTGACCGGGTTGTGGCGACGAACGCTGCACGAGCGGGCTGTGACCCTACGGCCGTATCGGCGCAGTTGTTCCCATCCGTAATTGTTGATACCTATCAGGGATGCAGCGAAAATCGCAGGGTGCAATATTGGCGAATGATCGGTGCAGGCCATACCTGGGCCGGAGCAAAAACTCTGGTGGAATTTATTACCGGGCCAACCAATATGCAGATCTCTGCCACTGAACGAATCTTGGATTTCTTCGACGCTCACACCCCCTGAGTCATCCCTGAGTCATCCCTGAGTCATATCAGCGCCAGCACTGAGTCAGCACAGAAAGTTGAATCGCCTCTACTGTTCTGCAGATGTATCCAGCAGCACAACCCGATCGAGGTTCCAAGACCATCAGTTTTGTCGGGTGCAATTCAGCTGTTGCTCCCCTAGGTGTGGGGACTTGGGCTTGGGGAGATCGCGACACTTGGGGTATGGGTGGGTACGACTCGGCTCTTACTGAGGCCTCGATCGAACAGGCATGGGATGCTTCGCTGGCTGCCGGGGTAACGCTCTTTGACACTGCCGAGGTGTACGGCAAGGGCGAAAGCGAGCGCATTATTGGCAAATTGCTTGCATCGGAGCCAGAACGCAAGTCCTCGGTATTGATCGCCACCAAATTCATGCCACTTCCCCATAGGCCACGCTTGCGGACAGCTATGCGCACAGCAGTCCTCGGTTCGCTCGAACGCCTCGGCCTTGAATGCATCGACCTGTATCAGATTCATGGACCAATCAGCCTTCGGACCCATGCCGCAATGGCTGATGCGCTTGCGACCATTCACGCCGAGGGGCTGATCCGTGCTGTGGGGGTTTCGAATTATTCCATTCGCGAGATGAGTTCGATCCAAGCGGCTCTCGCCGCTCGAGGATTGTCATTAGCTTCGAATCAAATTGAATTCTCACCGTTGCGGCGCATGCCAGAGACCTCTGGCCTGCTGCAGGCCTGCAGAGACCTTGCGGTGGTGCCGTTGGCGTACTCACCGATCGGTCAAGGTCGCCTGACCGGAAAGTACTCTGCGGCGAATCCGCCTCCTGGCAAGCGCACCTTTTCAGCACATCCCATGGAGCGAATAGACCTAATCGTAGAAAATCTCCGCCAAATTGGAGTTGCTCACGGGGGCAAAACTCCAAGCCAAGTTGCCCTGCAATGGATCATCTCGAAGGGTGCTGTGCCCATCCCGGGTGCAAAAAACGCTGGTCAAGCTACCGAGAACGCAGGTGCGCTTGGCTGGCACCTCAGTGCAGAGCAGATTGAGGCCATAGATGCCCTTGCCCTGTCTGGGCAGCGAACCCTGCAACAGCGAATCTGGCAACACGGCTAGATCACAGGGCTAGGTCAGCAGGGCTAGATCACAGGGCTAGATCACAGGGCTAGGTCAGCAAGATCTGATCGGCGATATGGAGTGCTTGGCTCCGCAACTCGGGAATTGCCGTAGTTTCAAAAAGCGTCCCCCGTCGAGGTGGACCAATCACAAAAATATGATCTACCGGCAATCCGTCCTGACCTAAGAGTGAACCCTGCGCAGTCGTCATCAGACCCAAACCATGCGGGTCAGGCTGAGCAAGTCCACGGCTCATCAAGTCTGTGACCACCGGGTTTGCAGGAGGAAGCCAACTTCGGCCCGGGCCGGTGCAGTTCACCACTGCATCTACGCAGAGCTGCTGCGGGCTGCCATTCATCTCGACAGCAAGGTCAATCCGGCCCTCGGGCGAGTTCGTAGCTTGCAGAACCTGCCCTACATGCGTGGTCATCACACCAGAAGAAATCAGCCCAGCAAGGCGTCCCGCAGTAGGGGGTGACATCCGATGACGATGCACATCCCAATCTCGCAGCACGTGACTCAGAAAAATTCGCTGCTGTGCATCGTCGAATCTTCGCCAGAGAGCATTCGCGAACGGCCGGATTGCATCAATAACTTCGCGCCAGTTCTCATCGGGGTATTCAGCACCAACCTGGTCTTGAGTCCTGGCGCGAATCTTGGCCTGAAGTGAAAGAACATCCTTTGCATCCTCCGCCAAATCAATGACTTGCATCGGACGGTGAGGCTGCGTGACAAGGTGTCTCTTCGGTAGCAACCCATTGCGAGACAGAGCTACCAGCTTGAGCTCTTTCGATACGCTGCTCTGAGAACTCAGCGTGAGTGCCACGTCCGCCATGGTGAGTCCGGTGCCCACCAACGCGATGCGCTGTTTGCCCTGCAAACCATACAGTGCTCCGGGGGCCCAGGGGTCCGGTACCCAGCCTGTTGTGCCCGCCAGGCTCCTGAGCGGCTCGGGAATACCCGGAGCCGGATTTCCGATAGCTAGCACAACAAAATCTGCAGTCAGATCCTTGCCTGAACTCAGCCTCACCTGGGTGGAACCACTGCTCTGACCACTGCTGGGTTCAAGAGCAACTACTTGGTCTTGAAGCACTTCCAAACTACCCGCTTGGGCGCTGGCGGCGGCAAGCTCAAGGTGCTGCACTAGGTACTCGCGAAACTCTCGACGCGGCAGGAAAGTATCGGGGCCACCAAGGCCACGGGCATCCATCCACTCAACAAGATCGCTGGGCCGCGAGGGGTCAGCACTCATGCCAGAGGCCCGCACGTTGAGCAGGTGCTCGGGGTCGTCTGTCCCGTAGGCCACCCCGGCTGCTAGCCGGCCAGACGGTTCCACGATGCTCACGTGTACTTCCTTGGCAAAGCTTGCGTCGAGTAGGCGTGCAGCTAGAAGCACCCCAGAGGCTCCGCCGCCCACCACAACCACGCGGACTGGTTCGCCAAGGGCACCGCTGTGTTCATCCATCCCCGTCAGCATGCCAGAATCAGCGGGGCTCTACGCTCCAAGTACCGTACTCAGCGCTCAATCCTTAGAAGGAACCATGTCTGAACTCATTCGCCACGATGCCGTCTTCCTTCTTCAATTCGATAGCGAGGAAAACCGTTTCAGCGGAGACCTTCTGGAACAGATTGATCGAACCTTGTCCGCTGTCGAGGAACTCGCGCTCGGAACTCACC
>CAMDLX010000199.1 GCA_945901935.1 Bifidobacterium breve
GTCTCCAATCTGTTTGGGACCGAACATTCAGCACCTCTTGCTCAGACACTGGACTCATTGCTCGGCGGTGGTGGACAGGTGTTCTTTGCAAACTCAGGCGCCGAAGCGAACGAAGCCGCAATCAAGCTTGCTCGCAAGTTCGGAGGCCCCGGCCGTCACGTGGTACTCAGCGCTCTGGGCAGCTTTCATGGGCGGACTCTGGCCACCCTGCATGCCACGGGGCAGCCTGCAAAGCACACTGCGTTTCAGCCGCTGCCCGAGGGATTTCGCCACGTCGAGTTCTGTGACATCGACCAACTTGAGGCCGCACTCGATGACACCGTTGCTGCAGTCTTGCTTGAGGCAGTTCAGGGCGAGGGTGGAGTAAATCCAGTAACCGTCGAGTACTTCCAAGCAGTACGTAGGTTGTGCGATGAGCACGGCATTTTGTTCATGGTGGATGAGGTACAAACGGGGCTTGGCCGCTGCGGAAGTTGGTTCGCCTTCCAACATATGCAGGTACAACCCGATGTGGTGACGATGGCAAAAGCTCTTGGGAACGGCGTTCCCATTGGCGCCTGTTGGGCACGGACAGATGTCGCTGCAGCGTTTCAGCCTGGGGATCACGCAACGACATTTGGTGGCCAGCCATTGGCCGCTGCAGCCGCCCGCGCAGTGCTGCGGGTGATGCAGGAAGAGAATGTTCCCCTGCTAGCGCAAGTTGCTGGAGCGCAGTTTGCACAACAACTACAGGTCCTGCCGGCAGTGCTTCAGGTGCGCGGCCTTGGCCTGCTCCTAGCTGTTGAGCTTGACGAAGACTTGCTCGGCGAGGCAGCAGCAACACGTGCAGCTTCTCTGCTGCTTGAACAAGGAGTTGTGGTCAACGCTGTTACCCCAACGGCGATTCGGTTAGCACCGAGTTTGTTGATCTCAGAAGATGAGATTCAACAAGCAGTCAGTGCGCTCAGCGCAGTTTTTGCCGAGTTGCAGGCAGAGCACGAACAGGAGGCAACATCATGAGGAGCCTGTTAGAAATCGATGATCTGACTGCATCAGAACTACTGCAGGTTCTGGATCGTTCTGAGCAGGCAGACCTATCAGCTGTACTTGCGGGCAAAGGCGCAATGCTGCTGTTCGAGAAGCCCTCTTCACGCACTCGCACCTCTATGGAGATGGCTGTGGTGCAACTCGGTGGCCACCCAGTTACCTTGCGCAGCGAAGAGATCGGCATCGACACACGCGAGTCGGCCGAGGATCTTGGACGGTTGTTCTCGGGGTACGGATCGATTATCGGTGCGCGGGTGTTTGAACACCACAAGCTTCAGCGACTTGCGGCCACTGCCACAGTGCCAATCATCAACCTGCTCTCTGATGAGGCCCACCCCGTGCAAGCCCTCGCAGATCTGCTGACCATTCGACAAGCGTTTGGAAGCTTCGAAAATCTGACCGTTGCCTATGTCGGCGATGCCAACAACGTTGCAAAGTCACTGGGTTTGGCCTGTGGACTCGTTGGTGTGGAGTTTCGGGTTTCCAACCCACCGGGCTATGGGTTCGACGCCGCCACTGTTGCGCAGTTCGATCAGGTGGGCGCATCGCTCAGTCTGATTGAGGACCCACATCAGGCTGTGGCCGGCGCTCAGGTCGTCTACACCGACGCTTGGTATTCAATGGGCCAAGAGGATGAACAGCAGGTACGCACCAAAGCATTTGCCGCATGGCAGGTCAATGCTCAACTGATGTCTGAGGCTGCGAGTAACGCCGTGTTCCTGCACTGCTTGCCAGCGCATCGCAATGATGAGGTGACCGACGAAGTCCTTGACGGCAAACAGAGTCGGGTGTGGCCACAGGCTTGGAATCGCATGCACACGGCGCGAGGCCTGATGCACTGGTTGCTCACCGATGGTGCCGCATGAGCACTCGAACAAATAAGGCGCAACGCCAGCACCTCATTGCAGGCCTGCTCGAAAAGGATCGCGTCACTAATCAGGCTCACCTAGTTGAGCTACTCGGCACACTTGGAGTCGAGGTCAATGTCTCGACGGTCTCTCGCGACCTAGAAGAACTCGGTGCTATCAAGGTGCGCATTCCGGGCGGTGAAACTGCCTATGCCATCCCCGAGATGCCAAAGGCGCAGGTTGCGCCCCAGGACCACCTTCGGCGGGTGCTGGGGGACTGGGTGGTAGAGGTTGAGCGTTCGGGGGATCTTGTCGTCCTGCGCACACCACCTGGCTCGGCACATGTCGTGGGATCTGCAATCGACCGCGCAGGAGTCGAGGGTGTCATTGGCAGCCTGGCTGGAGATGACACGCTGCTGTTGATCTCACGTGAGGACCAGGGCGCTTTCGTAGCTGACCTAATTCACGATCTCGCTGGGCTCACTTGATGAGTCAGAGCGCGAGTAGTTCTTTCTATAACCTCACTGGGTTCAATCTGAGCCTGCACCGAAACGGAGAATTCTGATGGCAAAGCGAGTCGTACTGGCCTATTCAGGTGGTCTTGATACTTCAGTTGCAGTGCGCTGGATGATCGAGAACCTTGGTCTGGAAGTCATCTGCCTGTCGGCAGACGTCGGCCAAGAGGGAACCTTGGAAGGTAATCGTGAAAAGGCGCTCGGCGCTGGAGCGATCGCCTATGAGCAACTCGACCTTCGTGCTGAGTTTGCTGATGAGTATCTAGCGCCCATCATCAAGGCGAATGCTCTTTACGAGAAGCAGTACCCGCTGGTCTCGGCACTGTCGCGGCCGCTGATTGTCAAGCACCAAGTTGCGCTCGCTCGTAAATATGGTGCCGACGGAATTGCTCACGGGTGCACCGGAAAGGGCAACGATCAGGTTCGCTTTGAGGTGTCCTCTATGGCGCTTGCGCCAGACCTTGAACTCATTGCACCGGTGCGCAACTGGGGGTTTAGCCGTGAGGATTCAATTGAATACGCGGCACTGCACAACATCCCTGTTGGCGCCACAAAAGAGAAGCTCTATTCAATTGACGACAATCTGTGGGGCCGTGCTATTGAGTGCGGTGAGATGGAGGACCCTTGGGCTGAGCCACCTGCCGGCGTTTGGCAGATGACTCAACTCACTGCAACTGAGCCTCGTGAGATCACCATCTCGTTTGATCAGGGAGTCCCGGTTGCCCTTGATGGCTCGGCATTGTCCTTGTTCGAATTGATCATCCAGTTGAATCACATCGTTGGCTCCTATGGCTTTGGTCGCCTCGACATGGTCGAGAACCGTCGAGTCGGAATCAAAAGCCGTGAGACCTATGAGGCTCCGGCGGCACTGGCACTGATGATGGCCCATGCGGATTTGGAAGCAATCACTTTGGAACGTGACTTGCAGCGAGAGAAGATCCGTTTAGAGCACCGCTACGCAGAGATGGTTTACGACGGACTGTGGTTCTCGCCCTTGCGTTTGGCGCTTGATGCCTTTATTGAGTCCTCACAGGAGTTCGTCACTGGGGATGTTCGGCTGAGGCTCGAGCCGAACCGTTGCGTAGTGGTTGGTCGGCGTGCACCCAAGGCCCTCTATGACTATGGCCTTGCCACCTATGACTCTGCTGATCGGTTCCGTCACGCAGACTCAGAGGGCTTTGTGCGCCTCTGGGGACTTGGAGTTCAAACATGGTCAGCCGTGCAGGGCCCAGGATCGCAAAGCTGATGGCCGAGGAGCGCAAGCAACTCTGGCATGGGCGCTTTGACACCGGCCCGGCCGCTGAACTCGTGGCCTTCACACAGAGTCTGAGTTACGACCAACGGCTCATCTTTGATGATCTGCGTTGTTCAA
>CAMDLX010000200.1 GCA_945901935.1 Bifidobacterium breve
GGAACAAATCAGAACTGCTCCAGCAGCCTCGGCTTTGGAAGCTAACCAGGCATCAAACTCTGGCCGAAACGCCGTGGCACCGTTATAGGGCGCCTCGCCCCAACTACTGCAGCGGTAATCAACAGTGACTGCCTGATCCCCTGCCATCATCATGGTGGACCGTCGAGTTACCCACCTTTGAATCGGTGCCTCTTCCCACCAGTTCGGAATCAGGGTGTCGAGCACGCGGCCGTAGATCACGCCTCCGTACATGTTTTTAGACCCCGGATACGGTCCCCGTTCCAGCAGACAAACGGAGCGTCCGGCCCTCGCCGCTTCAAGTGCAGCAGCAGCACCAGCAGGCCCAGCCCCGACCACGATTACATCAAAATCAGGCATCAGACCTGAGCCGTTCTCTGCGAGTCTTCACGAGCTAACAAACGCTGCTGCAGAACCTGCAGCGTTTCGTTTGCATCTGCCACTAGGGCCAAATCTGCAAGATCCATCATGGGGCAATGCTCGTCCATGTTGATACTGATGATGTGATCTGGCTGTCCAAGTCCTGCAGTGTGCTGCACAGCACCAGAAATTCCGAACGCGATATAGAGCCGAGGATCCACTACTACGCCGGTGGTACCAATCTGGCGTGTGTGAGCAATCCAGCCGCGATCAGTGATGACACGCGTTGCGCCAGCCGAGGCTTCTAGGAGTGCGGCAACCTGGGCGAGTTGTTCAAATCGCTCGACCGAATCTAATCCTGCACCGCCGCCCAAAATTCTGGGCGCTTCTGACAAATCCATGGTTGAGACATCTGGCGGGAGGAGTTCTTCAAGAACTGCATCTCTGACTGCGGCCTCTGCCAAAGGCGGTGTGATGAACTCAAGCGCAGCGGCCGAGCCATGTGCGTGTTCCACCCCGCGAACTCCGGGTTGCATAGTGACCACCACCGAGCCATTCACTAGGTGCTCCGACAAGACTCGGCCTCCGTAGCGAATAGTGGAAACGCTGCCTGGACGGATCTCCATGGCACCGGCCAGAAGCGGTCTTTCAAGGACTGCTGCGATTCGTGGGGCCAAGTCACGTCCATCTGGCGAAGCAGGCAGCAACACCACTGCTTCATCCCGCAAGATCGGAGCCAAACGGTTGGCCCACTCCCCCGGAGCAAAGCCCGGAGTCTCCCAAGCGCGCAGGTGGGTTGCTATTCCCGCAAGGGCTTCGGCAGCTTCAGTTGCACCCTCACCAACAAGGAGTGCGCGTCCTTGGGCCTCGGCCACTACCTCGGCCCCACCAGATGGGAGTACCCCCGCCCGGATCGGAACGAGAGCAAGAATTGCAGACATAGTTGAAAGAGTAATGCTCAAGCAGCGATTCTCCCCAAGCAGGGCATGGCGAAGGATGCCAAGTTCAGCGAATGGCCAAGATGCGATCGGCAGAACTAATCGCGGCGCCCACGCGCTCTCCCTCAATAACTGCGGAGTGAGCGCGCCGAGGGGCGACTGCATCGCCAGCCCGGTGGACGTCTACACCGGCGGCCTTGAGTTCAAAGTAGAGCTCATCAACAGGGTCTGCAGGAAGAGCCAGCACTAGCCAATCTGGTTCACGTGTGAGTTGCGTACCGGTTGGATGATGCTGAAGTTGAACCGTGTGACCCTCGATGCCCATCACGCCAGAGTTCGTCGTCTGAACGATCCCCTTTGAGCCGGCACGAATCCACCAGTTCTCCATATCCAAGGTAATACCTAGGTCTTGGCCCACAACCATGCCTGGCGTCATGATCTCTACCTCACACCCGCGGTCTGCAAGGAGTTCGCCCACCGAGGTTGCGTGGTGGAATCCGATCTCGTCGATCACGAGGACCTTGCCAGCTGGTTGCGCCTTCCCTGTGAGCACATCGCGGACATCCACAATCCAGCCCGAGCCACCTGCCAAGTCCTCTGGCATCCAGTAGGGGGTAGATGGGCGTGCGCCTGTTGCGATCACCACGGAGTCAGCGCCACGGCGCGCGACCTCTTGTGCTGTCACCGTCACCCCGTACTCGAACTCAACCCCCAAACGACCGCACTCGTTGAGTTGGTTGCGCACCAAATCACCAAACTCAACTCGATTCGGAACCGAGGCTGCCAGACGGACTTGCCCGCCAGCAGCAGACTCCTGTTCGCAGACAGTTACATGGTGGCCGTTTCGTGCTGCGGCAATCGCTGCTTGCATTCCCGCCGGGCCGGCCCCCACAACAAGGACCTTGCGACCAACGGTTACAGGTTGAGGCGTTCCCACACCGAGAGACTCTCTCCCTGTTCTTGGATTCTCGATACAACCCAACCACCGGTTAAGCCCCATGCGTCCCACGCACTCTTGGTTGCAGGACAAACACAGCCTGGTGTCATCGGTGAAACCTGCTTTTGCTTTGCGCACAAAGTCAGGGTCTGCGATCTGACCACGGACTACCCCGACTAGGTCACAGAGTCCTTCACTCAGGGCTCGTTCAGCCTGCAGCGGATCCTTGAAACGCCCGACACCAACCACGGGTAGATCAACAGCTGCCCGCACGGCTGCAGGTATAAACATCGCGTAACCCGGAGGGATATGCATCGAGGCTTCGATCATGAACAGCGAGGCCGTTGCTACTCCAATTGACGTGTTGATGTAGTCCACATGACCAGTTGCCTCGACCATCTTGGCCACCTCAACTGCCTCATCGATCCTGGTGCCCCCTTCGATGAGTTCATCTCCACACAGACGAACCCCTAGGGCCAACTCAGGACCAATCTCGGCCCGAACTGCAGCAACAATGTCAATCAGGATGCGCGCCCGATTTGCGAGCGAACCGCCGTACTCATCAGTGCGAAGGTTGGTGGCGGGAGACAAAAAGCCGCGCACGATCGAGGAATGCGAGCACTGCAGCTCGACTCCATCAAAGCCACCCTCGACGCAATGGCCGGCAACGAGCGCATACGAGGCAACAATTTCGGCGATCTCAGCTGCGTTAACAGCCTTGGGAACCTCTCGAAACAGCGGATCAGCAACAGCCGAAGGAGCCCAGACCGGTAAGCGCGAATACATCGAAGATGCTTGGCCACCGTTGTGATTGATCTGAGCAAAAATAGGTACCCGATGCCGGTGCACTGCGTCTGTGATGCGCCGATACCCGGGAATCACCTCTCGGTTGAACCCATGGATCAACTTCTCATAGGGCCAATCAGTGGGATGGGTGGAGTGCTCTTCGGTGATGATGAGTCCGGCGCCACCCTTGGCACGCTCTGCGTAGTACGCAGCATGCTGCTCGGTAGGCAGGCCACCCTCGGCATAATTAGTCAGGTGCGCAGAAAAAACAATCCTGTTGCTCACGGTGACTGGACCCAACTGCAATGGAGTCCAGATCATCTGTTCAGTCATGTTTGTAACTTAGATCCACAAGAGGCCTCAGCCGAATCAGGGATCGAATCAGGGACCGAATCACGGATCGGAACAGTGACCGGATTAGTGCGACTCAGAAGAGCGCCGACGCCCAATCAGGATTGAGGCTACGCCCGCTACCGAAGACACTGCAGCCGCTGTTCCGCCGGCAACTGCGGCCACGCGGCCCCAGAGCACGCGACCCTTGTCGCCATCGAGCAAACCCGTGACTTTACGATGCGAATCGACGAGCACTTCGCCGATTGGTTCAAGCCCAAACCCAATGAGCTTGCCGTTACGCACATGTCCAAACATTCCGCCGGGAAGGGCAACGGCTACATCTTG
>CAMDLX010000201.1 GCA_945901935.1 Bifidobacterium breve
TTGCCGTACACATACCAAGCTCGCGCCAGCAAGAAGAACGCCCCATAGGGCAAGAGTCCGAGCCCGAGCGAGGCCAGTGCCGCTGCGAGGAGATCAATACCCTGCGCATCCTTCGCCGAGCCAAAAGCCAACACAGACATCGCCGGCACCGCTAGAGCCGCGCACAACGCGCTGATCGGCAACAGGAGCACACACATCGAATCCAGAGCCCAACGCAGCGAAGAGACAAAGGCAGAGGTATCGCCCGCCTGATGCTCGGCAACGAGCTCCGGAAGAATCGTTGTGTGGATCGGCTGAGCAATGATTCCGTAGGGGGCAAGGAAGAAAAACCAGCCCACCTGATAGGCAACTACCCCGCCCTCAACCGCTCCCCCAGCGATAATCGCTGCACCAAGCAGTAGCGCCGCAAATCCGTGCTGCAGGCTTGCCCATCCCGAGAGCCCAAGAACCTTTCGAAGGCCTTCGTGCTGTCGAGAAAATCTGGGACGTAGAGAGAATCCGCTTCGCCAGACGGCTATCGAGGGCACGGCGACAAAGGCAACAACCCCGAGCGTGCCGCCAAGTGCTAGCAGCAGCTTTTCATTTGTGCTCAGTTCCAACCCCGGGTCTGGACCTGCAACGTATCGAAACGCCAGCAAGAACCCGACCATCACCAACGTGTTGCCAATCGGGGCTAGGGCACCCACGACAAAACTTCTTTTGGCATTGAGCACTGCAGTAGAGATTGCACCTAAGCCGTACAGCACGACCTGGGGAATAAAGAACAACAACAAGAACGCTGTTAGTGCTTGCTGCTCAGCGGCGATAGTCGGATCCTCGACTGCAGCAGTGAGCAGATCCGCAATCCACGGTGCTGCGAGCATGCCAACCAGAGCGACCACTCCGAGAACGATGATTGCTACGCCGAGCAATTCCCCTGCAAGGTGCTCGGCGCCTTTTTGGTCGCCACGATCAAAGTAGCCAACAAATGTAGGCACCAGCACAGCAGAGAGTGCCCCAGCAGCTAACAGCTCAAAGAGAACATTCGAGACCGTATTCGAACTTTGAAATGCGTTGCCTAGGTAGGTCGTACCGAGCACGGCTGCAATGGCTAGGACTCTGATCCCGCCGAAGCCTCTAGAGACTGCTGCGGCCGCACCCATTCCTGCGGCCGTACGGGACACTGCACGTGAACCGCCAGCCGTTTCACTCATGGGCCGAGCCACTGTGGCAGCACACCATCAACCCCCGGGCCATACCCAAAATTGCCGCTCGTGCCTTTTTGTAAATCTGCTGCGGCCAGAACTGCAGCAACTCGGCCTGCTACTAGGTCCAGATCATTGACAGTCGAGATCGTCAGTTCACGTCCGGCCACTGCGGATCTCAAAATATCTCCACGCTGAGCGGGGTTCTCTTGCTCGGGTGGGGCAGGCACAAACAACTCTGCGAGCACGGTCGGAATTTTGAGCGCCGAGGCAGCTTCGACAAGCTCTCCGGCAGCAGATCCTGGTTTTTCTAAGCTGCTATTGGTCCCTGTTACGACAAACAGAGAGAGTCGCTGCCCGCCGGCACCATCAGTTCCATCGACATTGAGCAACTTCACAAAGCCAGCCTCTTGCAATTGTTTCAGCACAGCGTTGTTCGAGATGTCGAGCGAGGGAGCCGGAACCGAAGTGGTCACTGGAACAGTCGAACCGGGATCCTGTCCTGCAGCGAGGGTCGTGGTTGTTGTTGTACTCGAGGCGTTCGCCGACTCGGCCTCCGCCGGCCGAAGTATCAAATCCCAGACTGCTCCTTGGAGTTGCGCCACTGATACATCAGCAGATTCGGCAATCTGAGCTAGCTGTTCACGGTCCGCCTTGTCTTTCAGGTTCCAACTGGGCTCAAGGGCCAAGATCCCAGCCACGCTCGCACCAGATTGGCGAAGTCGGAGGACAAGGTCTTGTACTGGTCCTAACTCAATACCGGGCTCGATGACCACAACTGCTGTGGTCTCTGGAAGTTGACCTTCTACTGCGAACGGAGCGGATGCATCAACGTATTCCTGCAGGTCCTTGATTTCGGCGTTCTTCTCGTCGATAGACGCAACAGTTTCGTTCAGATTCGCCTCGACTCCAGCAAGTCGGTCCTTCAGTGAGTCTGAGATACCGCCGTCAAGCACGGAGCCAAGCACTACGCCTACGGCTAAAGCAAGAAAGAACGCCACGATCGACACCAGGTAGAAACGAAAAGTCACCATGTTAGGAAAGCCGTCCAGTCAAGGAATAGAAGATGTCACGAAGGTCGAGCCAAACCGTGCGCAGAAGTAATTGCAGAGAATCCGAGACCACTGCAACTGCCAGAATGACGAGCAGCGCCGCAGCGACCAGCAGCAGGATGTCTCGTCGACGAACACGACCCTGATAGAGCTGACTCACACCCTTGGCGTCGATGAGCATCGGACCAAGGCGCAGTCGAGTCAGGAAGGTCGATGACATCCCTGCTCGGCCTTTGTCCAAGAATTCAACCATCGTGGCGTGCGTACCTACAGCGACGATCAATTCGGCTCGACACTCATAGGCAAGCAGCATTGCTGCGTCCTCGCTGGTGCCTTCGATGATGAACTCCTTATAGGGCAAGCCCTGTTCCTGAAGCTCTTCCCTGCCCGGGGCCCGGCCATCTGGATGCACGTGATGAACAAGTTCGGCACCGCAGTTCCAAGCACGTTCCGAGAGTGAGTCGAAGTCACCAATAATCATGTCGGGGGTGAACTTCATGTCGAGTAGCGCATCCGCTCCTCCGTCAACCCCAACCAGGATCGGATGAAATTCGACGATGTAGGTCCGCAGTGCACGCAGGTCTTCCTTGTAGTCGTGTCCACGAACGACAATCAGGACATGCCTACGTTCGAATTTGGTGCGAATCTCGGGAACAACAATCGGCTCAAATAGCAGCCGTGCTTCTTTCTCGACGTACTCCAATGTGTTGACAGCAAAGCTTTCGAGTTCGTTACCAATCGCATCGCGTGCCAGTTCCATCTTGGCCTCAACCTGTTCAAGGTCAAGCATCTCGCCGCGACAGATTTCTACTCCATCACGAAGAATCCTGCCATCCTCAATAGTGATGGTGTCTCCGTCGCTGAGTTCGCTCATGATGGCGGTGCCGACAGCATCCACCATGGCAATCCCGGCCTCGGCAACCCGTTTGGGGCCACCGTTGGGGTATCGGCCTGAGATAGCGGGGCTTGCGTTAATCACTGCGGATACCTGCGCCGCGGCTAGGCCTTCACCAGCAACTCGGTCCAGATCGCGGTGATTGATGACGGCAATCTCGCCGGGCTTGAGTCGTTTCACCAAGTCTTTAGTTCTCGGGTCGACTCTGGCAACGCCAGTAATCGACACGTGCGCAGTTGCTGTGGTCTCAGTCACCGCAGTGGCCAGTCTCTGAAATCTGAATGAACGACAGGTTGTGCATGCATGGAGTACTGGAGCAAGTCATGATCGGTCATAGATGCTAGGGCAAACCGCCTCGGCGGCATAGGTTCAGGGTTCTCGTGGCATCCGGCCAAGTTGATCGACTACTCGCAAAGGACCCACCCGCTCGATCACAGCGCTAAAAGAAACCCTTTCGCTCAGTAGGTTCATGAACAGCAGTGCGACAAGCACTCCGAGTCTGACAGGTGCTTCTTGAGT
>CAMDLX010000202.1 GCA_945901935.1 Bifidobacterium breve
GCTCCGACATGTTGCAGTCATTGGGCCTAGCGCCGACACCGCAGCCGTGCTCGGCGGAGGCAGCGCCGCAGTGAACCCGCATTATGCAATAAGCATCCTGCAGGGGCTTCAAGAAGCTCTGCCAAGCCATGTCAAAGTCACCCATGAGATCGGCGTTCACGCGTCCCACAGTGCTCCCCCGATTGATTCTCGGTGCTTGCGTTCAGCAGTACAACCAGACAAGCCAGGCCTAGATGTGGAGTACTTCGCTAACCGTGAGTTTGCTGGAACCCCGGCCTGCGTCGAACATGCTGCTCAGCCACGACTTGTATGGATGGGCTCAGAAGCAGCCTCTGGAGTTGCTACCAACAACCTGTCTGTTCGAGTGTCGGGCACCTTCATCGCTCGCAGCACCGGAACCCACACCTTTGCACTCGTCACCGGAGGCACCGGCGGCCGCGTGCTCCTCGATGGCGAGATCATTTTGGACAACTACACCGGCCAAGAGTCCGGCACCGCCTTCTTTGGTCTGGGGTCGAGTGAAATCATTGCCGAGGTGTACCTCGAGCAGGGAGAGGAGCGGGGAATCATCGGCGAGTTCACCGGCTACGAGGGGATGGACGTTGCAGCCTTCTTGATTGGACATCGGGAGCCTCTTGCTGTCGATGGCATCGAACGAGCAGCCAAAGCTGCTGCAGAGGCAGAGGTTGCCATCGTGGTGGTTGGCCTAGATCAAGATTCCGAGACAGAGGGCGAGGATCGCAAGACCATCTCGCTGCCGGGCGAACAAGACGTTCTTCTTCGTACCGTGATCGCCGCAAATCCCCGCACCGTTGTCCTAGTCAATGCCGGTTCGGTAGTGGACTTAGCCGCTACCGAAGGAGCAGCGGCCATTGCCCAAACTTGGTATTTAGGCCAAGAAACCGGAAACGCTGTGGCGGCTGTCCTGACCGGAAGCGTTGACCCGTCAGGACGCCTGCCCACCACCTTTGGCAAGAAGGTGCAGGACTGGTCCTCACACCTGAACTACCCGGGTGAATTCGGTGAAGTGCTCTACGGCGAAGAGCTGTTCATGGGGTACCGGGGGTTTGATCAGCAGCAGATCGAGCCTGCATTCTGCTTCGGTCACGGCCTGAGCTACACCAGCTTTGACTGGTCTGCTGCCACACTTTCAACCCGGAGCTTGAGCCAAGCCGAACTGCTTGACGGGGCCGAGTTTTCTCTCTCTGCCGAGGTGACCAACACCGGCGATACCTCTGGCTACGAAGTCCTGCAGTGCTACGTACATCGAGACCAATCGCTGTCAGGTCGACCCGAACAAGAACTCTGTGGTTTTGTAAAAGTGCACCTCTCCCCCGGCCAGACTGCAACGGTCAATCTGCCGCTCAACTTCCGAAGCTGCGCAGTCTGGGATCAGCCCAGCCGTTCGTGGGTGGTTCACCCCGGAGAAATTGAGTTCAGGCTCTCAAGGTCGAGTCGGGATACCCGCAGCACGGCCGCTTTCCAGGTAACTGCCTAGGTCCAGTCCGGCATAGGGCATTATTCCTGCGTCATGGCAGCAAGCATCCTTCGCAGCAGCGGAATGGGCAGGCCGAGCACACCACTCGGGTCCTCGCCCTGCACGTCAATCACGAATTCGCTACCAGCAGCCATCAGGTCTTGGTCCTCGAGGCGGTACGAACCTGCACAGTCAAAAGGCTTGAACTCTTCCACATACCCTTGAGCCTCAAGCCGAGAAAACGGTCTCATGCTGACCCGCTGAACATCGATTCCTTGTTCAACTTGGCCTGTCGAGGTGTTCATCACAACGAGCGCATTTACTAACTCATGTGTGCTGCCAGACATGGCCATGAGTTGGTCCACAGCAGCATCAACAACAGGCTGTTTGTGGAGTTGCATCGCTACACCATCAACCACAAGAACCCCCACCTGATCACCGGCCAACACCAGCGCAGCCGAGTGGCGACTCGCCACGCTCTCGGCTTTCTTGCTTGCCAACAGCATGGCGAACTCTGCGGGCAGCATCATGTCGAAAAGCTCGTCAAAGGAGCGCTCGTCAACTTGCGGCGGATCGATACTCGATGCAATTCCGGCCTCGGCCAACATCTGGGCACGGTAGCGAGAAGAAGATGCAAGCACGAGGGGCAACGGCAGATGCAGGGCTGGGTTGTCCTGTGGCGCAGTCATCGCTGTTGGCCGGTCATCGCTTTTGTGCAGTCATCGCTGTGTGAGTTCATTGCACCAGTCTCATGTGGCAGAACTGTAGAAGCAGATACCATCGGTGCGTGACTCGTCCATTGCCTCCAGCAGCATCAACTGCGCTCATCACGATGGAACTCCAACGCGGCGTGGTAGGTGACCTTGCGAGCATGCCGGCCCTTCGCGATGTAGCCGTTGAACAGGGAAGCCTGCTGAACTGTGGGCGACTCGCCTCGGCTGCGCGCCGAGCGGGAGTTCCGATTATTCACGCCGTTGTGTCTTGGCGCGCTGACCGTCGTGGCACGTTTACCAACACACCGCTGTTGGCGAGTCTGGCAAAGAACCCAGAGCAGATGCTCGAAGGGACCCCTGCAGTTGAGTTGATTCCCGAACTGGGCGAGACCAGCAATGATCTTCTGAGCAAGCGAGCGCACGGGCTCACTCCGTTTACTGGGACAGACCTAGATGCGACGCTTCGATCCTTGGGGGTAACAGCGCTCGTGCCGTGTGGAGTTTCGCTCAATGTCGGAATGTTGGGACTGTGTCTGAGCGCTGCTGATCTGGGGTATGAATTGGTGCTGTGTAGGGACTCAACTGTTGGTTTGCCTGTTGACTACGGCGAGCAGGTCATCGAGAACACGATTGCCATGCTCGGCGCCATCACGAGCACTGATGCACTCGTTCAGCATTGGGCCTAGATCGCCATCTGTAGATCAAGCCAGGTTGAGCGCGCCGGAAAGCTCGCTTGCGTGATCCAGTACTTCTGATCGCGTGTCTCCGGGAACCATCAACGCAAGCCAATCCACACCAAGCTCACTCAGCTGGGCCACTTCCTCTAGGAGCGGGGCTAAGCCCGCTGCAGGATTTGCAAGGTAGCCACCGAGACTAAACGGGACGAAGCAAATCGAGAGGGGTTCTGTGCGCTCAGCCTCTTCGCACAGCTGCTTGACGAGTTGAAGGCGTTCTGCGAGCGCATCCACCGAACTGATCTCTGCAGTGCGAAGCCCTTTACCCGAGCCGACTGGAGTCGGGAACGGCGACCAGCCTTGGCCGTAGCGAATTGCCCGGCGAATCGCAGCCTTTGAGTTGCCGCCGACCCAAATCGGAGGAACTGCCGAAGGGTGGGGCAACGCTGTTACTGATCTTGCAGACCAGTTTGCCCCTGAACCACTGATCGAGGTTTCGGTCCAAATACGCAGCAGCATTTCTAGAGACTCATCAAGGGTGGCGCCGCGTGAATCGAAATCTGCACCCACAGCTGCAAACTCTGCCCCTACATACCCAGCGGCCACACCCAGAATGAGACGCCCACCCGAGAGCACGTCCAAGCTGCTCAGGGCTTTGGCAGCAAGAAAGGGATTTCGGTACGGCAACACATAGACATTGGTGTGCAGCAGTAAGCGGTCGGTTACTGCTGCTGCAACTGCGAGCGCCACCGTCGGCTCAAGCGCTTGATGCCCACCGCTACTCA
>CAMDLX010000203.1 GCA_945901935.1 Bifidobacterium breve
GGTGACGGGTGATGTGCCTGAGCAGTTGCACGCCAAAGCCCAGCTAGCAGTGGACAACTGTCCCGAATACGCGATCACCTTGACCGAAGAGAATCCGCCAGCCTGACCTCGCATTCTTTGCTTTTCTAGAGATTCTCTCCCTAGCGAAGGACAACCGGTTGCTGCGCCGATTCACCCGTCCACCACAGGGGTAGCGAGGCAGTCTCTGGGTCGTACTGGTTCAGCCAAGTGCTGAGTGCTATCGGGTCAGCGAAATCGCTCGGGTGGTGGCCCGGCATAGCCGAGGCTGCGAGGTCGGGCAGAACTTCCCAAGCCAAACTGATACTGAAGAGCAGCAGCCGCCACCAAGCAACCGGATGAAACAGCCGGCCCTGAGCCTTGAGGTTGAGAACCGTTGAGATCAAGGTATAACCGCTCAGTATCAGTATTGAACTCACTGCGGCTAACAGATAGCGCACTCGTGAGCCGTCTACCTGTTCGTACGCGTCGAAGGCCACAGACTTGTGCTCCACCTCTTCGGCTAGATGCCAGAGGAACAGGGTGGTGATCCGTTCATCGGCTCCATCAAAGAGTGTTCGCAGGTGGGACTCTGTCCACCGTGCCAATGCAAAAGCCACCGTCTCGAATCCCGCAGCAAACGCAAGATTGAACCGAGTTGATCGGGTTCGAGATAACCAGCCATAGGTCCGATGCATCCAGCTTTCAACTCGGCTCATTCCCGGAATCTGAGGGGTGACGCTGGCATTAAAGATCCGGTGCTGTCGCTGATGTTGCGCCTCTTGTGCGATGAATCCTGCAGCAGCAACTCTCTGCTCGGTCGGCAGCTGCTCGAGAACAGCGCGGACAGAAGCAATCACATAGGGCTCAACATGTGGCATGAGTAGGGAAACCGAGTTTGCAGCTGCCGAAATCTCGGGAACCCTTGGAGTCCACACAAGCGGGATCTGCTCAGGGAACTCAAACTTGATTCGTCGCGGAGTGAGCGAAGTGACTGCCACTGCTTCAGGCTACTGATCGGAAGCTCACTTCACTCCCAAAGGGATCGGCACAATGGGATCGGCACAATGGGATCGGCACAATGGGATCGGCAATGGGGTCGGCAGCGAATTTTGAGCTCTGCAAGGGCGCTTTGCGGTCTAGCCTGCAATTCGTTCAAAAGATTTCTCGCCTCAGAGGAGAAGTGCAATGGCTGATCAAAAGTTTGAGTTTCAGGGGATTAATCACTTGGCACTTGTCTGCAGGGACATGCAGGTGACGGTCGATTTCTACTCTGGGGTGCTGGGCATGCCGCTCGTCAAGACCATCGAGTTGCCAGTTGGAATGGGGCAGCACTTCTTTTTTGATTGCGGGGGTGGCGACCATCTGGCGTTTTTCTGGTTCCCAGAAGCACCCGAGGGCATTCCCGGCGTCTCGGCCCCGCGCGGGCGTCCAGACCAAGGCGAGCTCTCGAGTGCCATTGGGTCAATGAACCACGTTGCGTTCGCCGTACCGCCAGACAAGATTGAGCAGTATCGGGATCGGCTCGTTGAAAACGGGATCGAATGTACCGAAGTGGCCAATCATGACAACAGCGAGTTTGGTCTAAGCGCCGAAATGACTGATGAGGTGTACGTCCGGTCGATCTACTTCCAAGACCCCGATGGAATCCTGCTTGAGTTTGCCTGCTGGACTAAAGCGTTCACCGAAGACGACGTTGCGCACACCCCGGTCCGAGCGAACAGCTGACCCCTCGGTCGTCGCCCCGTGTGGTGGGTGGCGGCTGATCGTGTTCGCTAAGAAGAGCACTCGCATGGCAAAACGAAGGCGCTACTAGCCGTCGGCTCAATCAGACAACCAGCAGGCGCCCTTGCCATCGCTGGACTTATCCGAGGTCGCTAGGTAGTTAATCTTCAGTTTGCCGCCATCGGCATTGAAGTCGTAGGGCTGACATGAGAACTCTCTCTGCCACACGTCTGAGTTGCTGTCGCTTTGCGATTCAGTCAGTGTGATGACATATGCGTCCTGCGGTTTACCCAGCGGAATAGCGTTGTCTGTTACGAACCCATCGAGTGTGGAACTGAGTCTCGACCTCGCTGAGGGGGACAGCTCACTGATCGTCTTCATGCCAGCTGGAAGTTTGACGACGATGCTGTCCCAATTGCTCGGACTGCTGTCGATGCTCTTCGATACCGGAGTTTCATTCCAGCCCCAGTAGTACTTCATCCCGTCTTGATTGGTCGGATCTCGCTGCCCGTCCGGAGCCTGAGGCACTAGCCCGTTGAACCAGGTCTCGCGGGTACGCCAAAAAGCATTTTGTAGAGCGACCAGGTCGTTGATGTCTGATACCCAGCAGGAAGACCAGTCCATTGCAAACATTGGGGCCTTGCCCGCCTGTCCGCCTGACTCGTTGTAGGGGGTGTTCGTGTCGTTACCGGTGAAGTAGGTGTATTCCGGCAATACGCCTGGGTGATTGCTGGCGTACTTGAGCCAGTGATCAATCCAGTCGCCCCAACCATTCCCGCTGAGTTTCGCTTCGCACCTGCATGTCGGGTCGGAGACTAACTTCAGTCCATCAGGGCCCGGAGCGTCCACCTGCGTCGGCTGGCAGCCTTTGCCGTCAGCACTGCCTGCCCCACCCTTTCCATCAGAGCCCGGGCAGTCGTAGGAGGAACCGTTCCAGCGGCATCTCTTGTCAGTCGAGTTGGAATCCGTCGGGTAGTAGATGCCGCTATCAAATCTCTTTAGCTGTGTTCCAACAACCACCCCGACCGCGGCCTCGAGGAATGGGTCGACGCCGGCAAGCTGGCCATTGCCATCGGGCGGCGGACTCGAATCTGAGCAGAAATCGATAACAAATTCCTGCACACTCACATAGCCATCAGTGGCGCTTTCGTTCGCCGTGCCAGTGCATTGCGGCGGGTTAACATACATCTGCGTTGGAGGATAGATGTCGTTGCGTGTGAAGGTCGCCGGTACGACTGTGCTGTCAAGACCGTCAGGTACTCGAAGCAGCACGCCTGAGCCACTCGGTTCGAGCATGGAGTTCAGTGCACTGGTGATGTCAGTCTGACCTGAGTCAGAGGGCGAGGATTCCCCTGACGACGCACTGCTGTCGGTCTGGCTTGAGTCAGAGGGCGAGGATTCCCCTGAGGAGCACGCAGCGACCAGGAACAGCACCACCAACACTGCGAGCCGGCGAAACCACAAATCTGCGAGAGAAGACAAGGTCATCCCTTTACCCTACGGGAGTTTGGTCTGCACAGTTGACGGGTCTACCGCTGCCCCATGTGGTGGGTAGCGACAGATCGTTGTTGAGGGCTATTCCGCTTCTTCGAGCAGGTCTGCCGAGGCGGCAAGCGCAGTGGCGAGCATGGCAGCTCGCTGAATCACAGCCGCCATGTAATGGTCAGCCACAGAAGCCTGCCCCGGCAGGGGAGCAGTCCCCATGGATTGAAGGAGCGCCGTAGGGTCATCCGCCGGACGAATATCTGGTGGTTCGGGGGGCTCTGGAGCTGCACGCCAGAACTCCGCTGGTGGCGCGATCTTGTTTTGGCGGCCGCCTTTGTTGGCCGACTTTCCGCCTCCCTTGCCGCCAGCTTTCCCACCGCCCTTCGGCTGGTTCTTTGATGATGAGCCGTTGGAGTTCTTTTGCTGTTGCTGGTTGC
>CAMDLX010000204.1 GCA_945901935.1 Bifidobacterium breve
CACTCCACCGGGCGAACGCATCGGCCTCAAACCAACTGATGTTGCTGACCGGTTGGTGAGGGTTGAGCGGCTGCTTCCCGGCCAGTCCGAAGACCTTCCACTCAGTGTCTTCGGCTCGCCAGTACATCGGAGCTGCCAGTTCCTGTTCCGCAACGAGAGCCCACCCCTCGGCCATCCAAAACTCTGAGCGGATGTATCCGCCGTCCTCTAAGAACTCCAACCACTCACCGCAGGTGATCAGTCGATCGGAAATCTCATAGGGGCTCAGATGCACCTGATGCTGAGGGCGTTCATTGTCGAAACAGAATGTGGCCCTATCGGCTGCTGCGGACTCGGCTTGGCCGATTGTGGCCAGGCCGCCCTCATGGCGCAACCAAGTTGCAGGGGCAGTTGCAGGCGTAGGCGCAGTTGCATGCAGGGAAGAGCGCCTCTCATCAGGTTTGTAGGCCGGCCAAGATGGATGCAGGGACAGAAGATGCAGTGCATCCATGCACAGCAACTCCTGATGCTGCTGCTCGTGATGCAAACCCAAGGTCAGCAGGTCAGCAACTTCAGCTGAACCCTCGGATTCGAAGAGTCGGTTGAGTTCCGCATCCACGTAGCGGCGGTATCGGCCGACTTCCTCAGCACTCGGCCGCGAAAGTAGGCCGCGTTCAGCGCGCGGGTGGCGTGAGCCGAGGGATTCGTAATACGAGTTGAACAGATGAGCAAACTCGGAATTGAATGGCTCGTAGCCCTCTAGATGCGGCTGCAGCAGGAACGTCTCAAAGAACCAAGTGGTATGGGCGCGATGCCATTTGGTGGGTGATGCATCCGGCATGGACTGCACGGTTTGGTCCTCTGGGCTAAGCGGGGCCGCTAGCTGCTCAGTCAGTTCGCGAACGCGAAGCAGATCATCAACCTGGGTTTGGTTCTGGCTCAGCTGAGAATCAGGTTGTGAGACTTCAGGTTGGATCATCGAATTGCCAGCCACAGGGCAAAGTCCTGCGCTGAGTCCGTCCAACAGTGATGAGTTTGGAACCCGGCTGCTGTGAGTTCAGATCGAACCTGCTGAGGATCAAACTTTGTGCTGATCTCGCTCAACAGATCCTCTCCGGCCGAGAAAGGAATCTCTAGGTCTAAGTCGCGAATCGCTACGAGTTGCTCGCGGCAAGAACGCAGGCGCATCTCGATGCAGGAATCCTCTTCGTTAAAGCAGGCCACATGCTCAAACGCATCAAGATCGAACTCTGCGTGGAGTTGCGTATTCAGCACCGAGAGCAGATTCTTGTTAAACGCTGCAGTCACCCCAGAACTGTCGTCATAGGCGGCAATCAGCCTGGACCTGTCTTTCAGTAGGTCTGTACCGAGCAGCAGCGAATCCCCGGGCTGCAGTATCTGAGCCAGGGATTCCAGGAAAGTTGCACGGTGAGCCGCGTCAAAGTTTCCGATGGTTCCTCCCAGAAAGGCAACCATGCGAGTTCCGCCAGCGGGGAGTGCCCAGAGGTGTTGCGTGAAGTCCCCGACTATTCCGCCAACTTCCGCTTCTGGATAGTCCTCCTGGATTTGCGCGACTGCCTGACGCATTGTCGCCTCGGCTACGTCAAAGGCCACAAAGCAATCCAGTCTCTGGGCATCCTCAAACGCCTGTAATAACAGCTGGGTCTTCTCAGAGGTTCCCGAGCCCAGTTCGATCAGTGTGGTGGCAGCGCTGAGTTCGCAGATTTCTGCAGCGTGAGATTCAAGGATGGCTCGTTCAGTTCGCGTGGGGTAATACTCCGCTAAGTGCGTGATCTGCTCGAACAGTTCACAGCCCTGCTCGTCATACAGCCACTTCGGGGAGAGTTCCTTTGGGTAGCCAAGTAGGCCTGCGGTTACTTCTTGGCAGAGTTCTTCTCGTTGTTGTTCCGGCGACAGGTACACCGCTATCTGCGAAGCGTCGCGCTCAGTGGCCTCAACATGAGTCATGGAAGGGGTTCCTCGGGGTGACGGGCTGAGGGGACTCTGCCGGCGGAGTTGAATGACAAGAACCTATTGCGTAAGTCCCCTAAGGGCAGGTCGGCTTGCTCCGAGGGGCGAGCCCAAATCAGCAGAAGCACCAACATGACAAGGTTGATCCAAGTGGCGCGATGTTCGAGAAGTTGACCGAAAGCAGTCAGCGGACGGTTTCCTGCCCCATTCGCATAGGCAATCAACAAGAACGCAGCTTGGACTTGTAGGAGGAGAGCTGAGCGGGAACTCCAAGCAAGCATTGCAACTGGTAGCAGCATGGCGCCGTACCAAGGCATCACGTAGGCGGCTGAGATGCAGAGGAGCAGTCCGGCTGCGGTGGCAGCCTCGCCCGGGTGGCGTGCTCGTCGGTACTGCCAGAGCACAACAACAAAACACAACAGGAGCAGCAGCAGTGAGTACCGCGAAATGTTCTGAGCTACTGCGTCAATTGCCGCATCCCGGGTTGCGCCGAGGTCTTGCAGTGACGCGATCTGTCGGGTCCGTATGGTCTTCCAAAGCGAGAATCTGCTGTCATCTCCGGCGCTTTGTTGAATCGGACGAAGAGAGTCGATTCCCCCGACAAGCAAGTAGGCCACGCCCACCGCAACAGCGATGGGCGTAGCAAGGCGAAGTGCGGGTCGGGTTCCGCGCCGCCAAAAAACCCAGGCCAGGATTGCAACAATGGGAAAGGCTACGGACAGTTTGATGGCGATCGCTAAGGCCGCCAAGCCGCCAGCTAGCCCATGGCGATGGTCCTCGGCAAGCAGCACTACTCCGAGCAGGGCAAGGCCGATGAGGACGTCATTGTGGGCATCGTTCACGGTTGCAAGAATGACCGGGGAGCATCCGAGAGCTAGCACAGACAAGCTGCTGTTTGTCCTCCTTGCAATCAGGAGCACAGCGGCAAAAGCCGCAGAGGCCATGAGGCTTTGCCAGAGCAGCCGAATGGCCAACTCAGATGTTCCCGCAAGGCTTGCCACCACCGCTGCAAGGCCAACAAAGGCTGGACCATACATGGAGTTCTGATCATGCCACCGAGAGGCAACAAACCCCAGAGTTGGGTCTGTGGGTGCGGAATTCGGTGGGTGAAAAAAGGGATTCAGGTGATGCACCGAAACTAAACGGCCATAGGAGTTGTACAGGTACAAATCCCGGGAGTGATGGATTGGTGCGATCGCAACCAGAACTAGGGCTATGCCGCTCAATGCAATCGCAGCATTCATCGGCACAGCAGTTCCATGACGAGAACTGACAAGCATTGCTAGGTATGCGGCTACTGCAGCCGCAAGAACAATCAGACTGGTGGCCCCCGGCTCGTTTGCCCCCCAAAGGAGCCACAGGACTGTTAGACCAACGGCTGCAATCGGCGTGGCCCATTGCAGTGCCGTCAGCAGCAGCGGGGATTGTGAGGTAGCGGCCCGAGGCGATGCAGTGTCGGGGGCAGTCACAGAAATCCGATTTTACACCCCATCCACTGGCCGTGAGTTCTCAATTCAACACCCTAATCTTGGGCTTGTGAAGACTCGCCGCGGTCTGGTCGGGTAGTTAGCCGAGTAACTCTTCAACTTGAGCGCCAATCGGGATGTCCCCCTGGCGAACGGCGGCCTTATTGGCAGCGCGATCCTCGGGTTCGTACAAGTAGTTCGCCATGATCCCAAACGAGCGCTC
>CAMDLX010000205.1 GCA_945901935.1 Bifidobacterium breve
GAGCAGACCGCGACGGTCACGAGTTTGTCGATGCAGCTTTCGCTGCTGGCGCGGCTGCAGTACTGGTCGACAATGCCGATTGTCTGGCAGTTTCCAGCTCTGGGGAGCGTGCAGAGCGGGGAATGGCAATCTTGGTAGAGGATGTGCCACTGGCCCTCATGGGCATCGCCCGGATTGCCCGTAGCCGATTGCCTGATCGCGTGGTGGGTGTCACTGGTTCAGTCGGAAAAACTACGACCAAGGACCTGCTCGCCGAGGTGCTTGCAAAGCAGTTCGCAACGGTGGCCTCCGAGAAATCCTTCAATAACGAGCTTGGGGTGCCGCTCACACTGGCGAATGCGGCTGAGGGCACTCAGGCTGCTGTGGTCGAGATGGGAGCTCGGGGGGCGGGCCATATTTCGCTGCTCTGTGAATTGGCCCGACCCACAGTGGGCATCGTGACCACGGTAGAGCGGGTACACACCCAAGTCATGGGCAGCATCGAGCAGATCGCTCAAGCGAAGGGGGAGTTGATCGAGGCACTCCCTTCCACTGGGTTGGCGGTGCTGAACGCCGAGGTTCCGCTAGTCGCCGCAATGGCCGATCGGACCCAGGCGAACGTGTTGCGCTTCGGGCAAGGTGGCGAGGTGCAAGCCCTCGAGGTGCAACTCGATGGTGAGCTGCGACCCAGCTTTCTGCTTCTGTCACCCTGGGGGAACGTTGCGGTGCGGCTGGGGATTCGCGGTGTGCACAATGTGTCGAACGCTTTGGCCGCCGCTACAGCGGCGCTGGGTCTTGGACTATCGCTCGAGCAGGTAGCAGTTGGCTTGGAGTCAGCCGTGACCTCGCCTTGGCGCATGGATCTACAGACCATGCCGAGCGGAGCCTTGCTCCTCAATGATTCCTACAACGCCGGCCCGGCCTCTATGGCAGCGGCACTTCGGGCACTCAGTTCGCTACCGGGTGCAGGCTCCGGGCGCCGAATCGCAGTGCTAGGGCTGATGGCAGAACTCGGAGATAGCGCGCCCCAAGAGCATCAAGCAGTTGCCGAATTGGCTGATCAATTACAGATCCAGATCATCGCTGTAGGTACTGACATGTACGGGCTGCCTCCAGTCGCCGGGATCGCCCAAGCCGAAGCCGCCCTTGACTCGATGTCTCTGACCGCTGGTGACGCCATCCTCGTCAAAGGAAGTCGCGTTGCCGGGTTGGAGCGACTCGCCCAGCTACTGCTCTAGCAGTGCGTGGCTCGCGTCTGGAGCGGAAAATCGACACATACTGTCGATTTTCCGCTCCAGAAGCGTCAAGTCGTCTGACTCTCAGGTTCCGGCTCGCTCAGGTCGATCAGAACTGCCAGCGCTGCGGCCACCACTGCCCCAAAGATCAGAACTGCAGCGATACCGACAGTGTCGATGATCGGCCCGCCAACCAGCGCTCCGAGCGGCACAAGGCCAGCCCAGGCCATCATCCATAAGCCCATAATTCGTCCACGAACCTCGTCCGGGGCACGCATCTGCAGGGTGGTGGAGAGCGCTGTCACAATGACGAAGTACGAGGCGCCAAGCGTAAAGGCGGCCACAAACCCCAAGGGCAAGATCGTATCGACTCCGAATACGGCCAAGGCCACTGCAAAGACAACGAGCGCTACTCGCGTGACCTTTGCGCGGCTGTGGCCAGAGAGGAAGGACCCCATCGACAGTGCGCCTAGTGCGGCACCCAGGGCAAAGGTGGCAAACAACAGGTTGAACTTCCACCCGGCTAATTCGAAATGCTCCTGAGCTACCAGTGGCATCTGGTAGATGAAGATCAGTGAGCACATGGACAGCACGGCCATGCTGACAATGACTCGCGTGATTACCCGGTCTGCTCGCACTGCTCGCAGGCCTTGCCGCATCTGCTCAATTGGCCCATCGCCCTTGTTTCCTTTGGGGGAGAAGTCAATGTCCACGCTCAGCACAGCAATAACCACAAAGAGGTAGGTGAGACCATTGACCACAAACACCGTTGATGCTCCCGCAAGAGACCCGAGAATTCCGCCGAGTAGCGGCCCTATCACGCGTGATGCGTTCAGCGAGACAGAGTTGATCGCAATTGCGGGCTGTAAGTCCTCACGCGCGACGAGTGAGGGAAGCAGCGAGATCATGGTGGGCCCCGCAATGGCATTTGCGCAGCCGATACTCGCAACAACTACTACGAGAACGAATTGGTTTGGTGTGTCCGACAAAGCCACTACGGCTAGCACCATGGACATCACGAGTTGCACCACTGACATGCTGATGATCACGCTGCGGCGATTAAAGCGGTCGGCGATTGCGCCCCCGAACGGGGACAAGAAGAGCATCGGCCCAAGCTGGGCGAAGGTGATAACCCCCGTGAACCAAGCGCTACCTGTTAGGCGGTAGGCGAGTGCGATCAGGGTGATGTTTTGCATCCAGGTGCCAATATTGGATGCAAAAGTGCCGGCAAAGATTCGCCGAAATGCTTTGCTTTGCATGGCAGAACCGAGGGTTCCGGGAGTCGGGGCAGCAGAAGGCGAACTTTGTTCGCTATCCGAATACTTCGATCCTCGAACTATATCCACTTGTTCAATATAGGGGAGCCGAGCGGCTTTTCCTAGGCAGTAGCCGCCCTTTGTGCTTCTCTCAGTAGCAGAGCAGTTCGCTTGAGGGGGCTAGAGCCTGCTGTTGCCCTCAGTCATCTTGTTCACCCTAGGCTTGCACTGATGTCGGCCCCGGATGATCGCAGCTATTACCAAATCCTGGGCCTTCCGCAAGGGGCTAGCTCACAGCAGATTCGCGACGCGCATCGCCAATTGGCTCGAGTGCTACATCCAGACCGACTTGGGCAAGCAACGGCTGCCGAGCAGGCGCTAGCCGAGCGTCGAATGCGAGAGGTCAACGCTGCGTGGAGCACCCTGTCTGATGTTGGGCGCCGTGCCGACTACGACCGCAGCCTGCGGGCTCAAAGAACTTCCCCCTCGACCGGGCCGAGTTCCGGTTCTGGTCCCGGATCATCTCGTGGGGCTGGGGCGGGGGTAGATGACACGTATCGCGACCCGCAGACGGGGCGGCCCGAGGAGGAGCACGATCCCGATGCCTTCTACGCCAAGTTGCGTCAGGCTGAGCTTGATCCTGATGAAGAACCGCTGAGTGAATGGCATTTCTGGTTGCTGCGAAGAGGACCACTTGTTGCTGCAGTCCTGCTCGGCCTCTTTTTGTTCGTGGCTACTGCCTATGCAGGCGGGAGTCGCTCAACCTCTGGTACCGCTGGGGAGCAAGCCGTGGCCACGAGCGCGCCTTCGCGTGACTGTGTGCGAATCACCAGCGGCCGGACGGCAAATCGAGTGACTTGCGGTTCGACTAACGACGGCCGCATCGTGACCAAAGTTGCGTTAGCTCTGGATTGCCCCCCGAAGACTAGTTACGTGGTGATCCAAGATGAGTTCTTCTGCGTGTCGACTGACCCGTCAGTTGTTGGGTCGGTAGCCGAGCAAACCGGAGGCTAAGAAATGTCAGATTCTCAGGTGGGTCCCGCTGTGCAGGTGACAGGACTAGATCACATCGTGCTTCGTGTTGCCGATGCCGAGGCCTCAGTGGCCTGGTATGCGCAGAAGCTGGGTCTCGCTCCCGAGCGGTTAGAGCAATGGCG
>CAMDLX010000206.1 GCA_945901935.1 Bifidobacterium breve
CGACCAGTTTGAAATCCGCGACCACCAGGGGTTCGACCCGTGGTCGGTGCACCGAAGGCTGGCTCGGGGAACATGGCCCCACCGGCTGAATCAAGATTCCCTGTGACGATATTGAGCACCTCGACGAGCCAGGATGCAAGCGTTCCGTACTCGGTTGTGTGGGTACCGATCCGTCCGTAGACCGCCGCCGTGGGTGCTTCGCCCAATTCACGGGCAATCCTTCGGGTGTCCTCAGGGCTAATACGAGTGTGCGCAGCGACTGAGTCGGCCGTGAACGGCGACAGAATCTGCAGTGTCTCATCGAGGCCGTCAAGTATCGGGCTGAGTCGACCCGGGTCTACAAGTCCGGCCGTGTTTATCTCTGTAACGAGAGCTGCGAGCCAAAGGGCATCTGTGCCGGGACGAATCGGCAAGTACTCATCTGAGGCGTCAGCAGTTTTGGTGCGGCGAGGGTCGACGGTCAGGACCTTTCCACCTCGGGAACGGATGGCTTCGAGGCGACCCGGAAAGTCCGGAGCAGTGCAGATGCTGCCATTCGACTCAAGCGGGTTGGCTCCGAGCATGAGCAGGTAATCGGTGCGGTCAAGGTCTGGTACGGGAATAGCGTTGGGGCCGCCAAAAAGGAACCCGCTAGAAACGTGCTTCGGCATCTGATCCACCGTGGAGGCAGAGAACAGGTTGTTTGTCTTTATGGCCTTGATGAGCGGAGGGGCAAACATTGCGCCTGCCATCGAATGCGCAGTCGGGTTACCCAAGTACACCGCAATCGCGTTGCGGTCCCCTGCTTCCCAAATCTTTCCGAAACCTTCGGCAACTGCTTCGAATGCCTCATCCCATGTAGCTGGAACGAACTCGCCATTACGTTTGATGAGTGGCGTGCGCACCCGGTCGGGGTCTGCGTGAAGCTGCTTGAGCGTTGACCCCTTCGGGCAGATAAACCCCTTTGAGAATACGTCTTCGCGGTCACCTCGAATGCGAGTGATCTCGCCATCTTTCATGGTGATTTCCAAACCACAAGTTGCCTCGCAGAGCGGACAGGTCCTGATGTGCGTCTCTATCCCTGGGTCTGGGCTGCTTGGGTCTGGGCTACCGGATGCTGGGCTTGGGGTTGTTACCGCTGGGCTGGTTGGCTGCTGTGTCACGGGGTGCTCCGCTCGGTGGACTGAATCCTGTTTGCTAGCTAGATCTGAATGGAGTCTTGCGCATTCTGGATACGCAAGCCTGCCGCTGCTTAAAAACCAGAGATTGCCTCAGCCGTGGGCGCAGACCCGGCTTGACCAAGTTGAAAGCCTGCAAGAAAACACGACAGCGGAGCGTTACGTCGCTCTCCACTTTGATGAGCAGCCCGACCAGCTAGGTCGAGCAGTGCATCGACCTGCTCTGGGTTGAGTGCAGCAGTGTTGTTGCTCGCAGCGAATGCAGCGATCCATGTGTGGTCAAACTCGTTCTCATCCATAGAGAATTGGTTAGCACGGCTGCGGGTCACGCGGTGCGGCAGTGAATCCTGGGGGGCGCAGTCTGCGCAGTGATGACTCGCTGAGTACCATCGCGAACATGGCAGCCGCGGTGATTCTCTCTGGTGGCCAGTCAAGCAGGTTCGGCAGTGAAAAGTCTCGAGCCCAGTTCGGTACCACCACGTTGCTAGAGCGAGCAATCACTGCTGCAAGCGCGCTGACCGAAGAGGTTTTGGTCATTGGGCCTTGGGCACCTGAAGGGACCAACTACGTGGTTGAGCCAGAGCGCTTTGGTGGCCCTGTCGGTGCGCTGGCATTTGCTCTGACCCAAGTTTCTGCAGAGCAGGTTTTGGTCCTGGCGGGTGATCATCCGCTCTTGCAACCCAGGCTCTTGGCAGAACTCATTCGGCTTTGCGCCGAGGGGGATTCCGCTGCTGTGGTCCCCGTTACTGAAAATGGGCCTCAACCCTTGGTTGCCTGCTACGACCACAGCGTGTTGTCTGATGCCGAGCAGATGCTTCGCCAAGGCGAGCGCAGCATGCGTGGATTGCTGTCACGGATCGCTACGCAGTACATGCCCGAGCAGGAGTGGCGAACCTTCGATGCACATGGATGGTCGTTCTTAGATGTGGATACGCCAGGTGATTTGGCGGAATTGCTGCACTTAGTTCCTACAGATTTCGAACCCTAAGACCACAAGGGAATCAGTCGCAGATCACTGCCCTTAGCTACAGGTTCGGGACCCGGCGGGATGACGGCTAAGGCCTGTGCGTGGGCAATTCCGCCAAGAACGTGTGAGCCAAAGCCTCCGGTAGACACCCAGCCTCCGTGTGAATCCTGTCGCGTGCTCAGCATGTAGGTGAACTCGCCGGCAAGTCGCGGGAGTTGCTCCCCTGCCACACCATGGAGCATTGGTGGCAAGGCCGGTGCCAACCCCGAGATCTGCCGAATGGCTGGTCGCACGAATAGCTCAAATGCAACCACCGAGGACACAGGATTTCCGGGAAGTCCAAAGAGGATTGATTCTTCGATTCTGCCAAAGGCCATGGGCTTGGCTGGCCGAATCGCAATCTTTAAGAACTCAACATCGAAGCCTGCAACAGCCTGTCGCATCGAGTCGTACTCCCCGCCCATCGAGACGCCACCAGAGCTCAGAATGAGTTGATGGGAGCCGGCTAGTTCCATCAAGAGAGTGCGCAAACTTGCTGCATCGTCCATGCAGTGGTGCGTGGTGACTTCGCAACCCATTGAGCGTGCGAGTGCGGCCAATACGGTGCTGTTGGACTCAAAGATCTGCCCGGGCCCAAGTTGGCCTGCACCAGGTGGCAAGAGTTCGTCGCCAGTAGACAGCACGGCAACGCGTGGTCGCTCAATCACCATCAACTCGCTACAGCCGGCGCTGGCAGCTAGGCCCAAGTGGCCAGGGTTGAGCAGGGTCCCTGCGGCAACAAGCTCATCTCCTGTTCTGGCAGCCTCACCTGCTCTTCGGATATTTGCTCCAGGTGAGGGAGCGGCAGTGATGACAACGAACTCGCTCTGCGCATCGGGGCTCTGCGTATCGGGGCTCTGTGCATCGAGGCTCTGCGGGCTCGCGGCCGGCTCGGTGTCTTCCACCCGCACCACAGTGTCGGCCCCCTGCACCATGACAGCGCCAGTCAGAATTCGCGCTGCTTCGGCAGTCCCGACTGTGCAGTCTGCGGGGTGGCCCGCAGAAGACACGCCCACGACCCGCAACGTCACTGGCAGGTTCATAACGTCAGCGGCACGAATGGCGTAGCCATCCATGGCCGAGTTGTCGAAAGGCGGAAGGTCAACTGTTGCAAGAATCGGCTCGGCGAGCACAGCGCCAACGCAGTCACCAAGAACCAGATTCTGCGGCGGATTGGTCTGAACCACAGCCAGTACCTGTTGTTGAAACTGATCGAACTGGATCACCGAATATCCCTCAGAGAAGCCGAACGAACAGGTGTCACCTGCTTAGCTTGCCACTAACCGTGGTCATCATCAGCACTCTCGTCTGTCCCATCCCGAGCAGCATCTGCAGCTTGTTGCTGCGCTTCCACAATGGCAGCAACTGCACGCTGAGTGGTTCTCTGCATATGTAAATCAGCCGCCGCCAGAATGGCGATGTTGACAGGGTTTCGGTATCCATAA
>CAMDLX010000207.1 GCA_945901935.1 Bifidobacterium breve
AGATCGATAGCGAAAGCCAGATCGGTAGTGAATGCGTACGCACCGCGAAGCACACAGACCATGAGCGGCCGACGATCCTGATACTCCTCTGTGATCTGTGCCCCGAGCTCTTGAATCCGCTCAGCTAGTTGTTGTTCTGTGAGCAACACCCGACCAATGTTCGGGTCCTCGGTCAGACGGTGCTGGGCAGCAGGAGAGGGTTCATTCATGTTCTTGGACAGTAGCCGTTCCCGACCAGGCCGACTGCTGAAGCGACAGCCTGCCGGCAGTTCTCGTAACGCTCCAGCCACTTCCAACCTGACAACTCACCGACTGACCGCTAGCAACAGAAAGAATCCGTTCGATTGCAGCTGCATCGGGGGGATACACGATTCCAGTGGTGCGCACCCACCACATCCGGACCACCTGGGCTGCGAGTGCAGGCGGCAAGCCCGAGAGGCCCTTTGCATCAGTCGGGTCCTCGGCTTCTGCAAGAGCCGCAATCAAATCGGCTTGGTCGGCGCACAGTTCAGCAAGACGGCAGAGCAATGGCGTCACGTCGCGAGCAGATACTTGGTTCAGTAGAGGTACAACCTCATGACGAACACGATTGCGCACAAAACGAGGATCGTTATTGCTGGGATCGAGGAAAGGCGCAATGCCCAGCTGGGCGCAGAGCAACTCGGTGTCTGCTCGCCGCAGTCCGAGCAAGGGGTGCTGCTGCGAACTCATCCCCGCTAGACCCGCAGGGCCGGTGCCACGCATAAGTCGAATCAGAAGGGTCTCTGCCTGATCATCAGCAGTGTGACCAAAGAGTGCATCAGTGGGCAGCACTTCGTGGCGTGCTGTTCGGGCTCGGGCTTCTAAGTCTGCGCCCTGGCGAATCACAGCGGTCAAGGAGACGAACTGTGCACCAACGCCCTCTGCAAGTGCGGCCACGATCTGGGCTTCTTCTTGTGAGCCCTCGCGCAGCCCATGGTCGACATGCAGTGCTGTCACTTGAGCGCCAGTGGCCACAGCCAAGATCAACAGCGCCGTTGAATCGGGTCCGCCAGAAACTGCACAGTTCAGTTGTCGGCTACTACCGCTCTGCTCGGAGGGAAATACACAGCGCTTCAGTAGTTCAGCTACAAGCGGAACTTTAGCGAGTTCATCAGAGGTGAACTTAGGAACGGGGGCGAATCGCGGAACTGCGTTAGCGCCATGTGGAGCCATGTTCACGCCGCTGTCGCGGCCGATCCCAGACGTGCAATCCACAGCGAAGGGTCGCGAATCTCGACCAGAGTTGGGAGATTCAGCGGATCTTCAAACGCTCGGTTCAACAGAGCCGGTCCGCCTACTTTCTCGACCGCTTCGATAAAGAGTTCGCCCTGTTCGTATTGCGCCAACTTGGCCTCGAGGCCGATCAGCCGCTGCAAGAATTTTGCGCCCAGATTCATGTTGGTTCGCCGAGCACGCAGTGCGCGAGCAAACCGGTCAGCAGATGGCACCTGATCAAGCGCCGCCCGGTCCATGGTCACGTCGCCATGGCCCTCGAGCAGGCTCATCAGGCCACCGACTCGGTCCATTGCTTCGCGCTGCTCGGGGGAAGCAAAGAGCGCAACAATGCCGCCATCTTCAAGCGGGTTCTTGCGAGTACGCACGCCGTCCGCAACACGACCGACGGCTGCAAATAGTCGCTTAGGGTCTGGCTCTGCAGCACCCATTAATTCAGTGACCAGTCCAAGAAAGTAGGGGCGCAGCCAAGGCACTCCCGTGAACTGGGTGCGATGAGTGACCTCGTGCAGCGCCACCCACAACCGAAACTCATCAGGCGGAAACCCGTGGCGCTTTTCTAGGCCCAAAATATTTGGTCCCACGTAGTACACCAGGTCTTGGTCCTCTGGGTTTTCTTCCTCGAGGACCAACAGGTCGTACTGGCCGAGCACCCGACTCGACATCCAGCCGAGCAGCCCACCGAGTTCTACCGCGGCCACTTTGCCGCCGAGCGAGCCTGCCGCGCCGCCACCTAATTCATCGAGTCGACCCAAGACGGGTCGTAGCAGTCGTTGATAGCTAGCTACGTTCGCTCGCACCCAATCGTTGCGGTCCACAACCCGAGCTCTTGCTTGACCCGCAGCAGAGGTCAGGCCAGTTTCTGCCTCCACGTAGACCTGCGCACGTGCCGTCATCTCTTCAAAGTCACGCGCCATTCCAGCGGCGTGATACGAGGACGCGAACGGCTCCGATCCAGAAACGCGGGTTGCTACTCGCTCGGCGAGTGCCCAATCCACTGCGTCTCCCATGTGGTGAAGCCCGTCTCAGTTCTCAGATTTTGGATAACGGGTGCTCGACACCTTGGTGACGTACAAGCCAATGATCAGGCCAAGCACAGCCACGGCTGAGATTGCTAACACCACTGCTAACCAAAAATGCCAGACCATATCTGCTGCCAACAACATCTCTCTATCTTATGACGACTGAGCTCGGCTGCAACAGCCGGGCCCTTCTGCGCCTAGCTAGCGGGCTGTCGAAGACGGCGTAGTAGTTGTCTGAGTGGACTCGCTGCTGGGATAGAAGTCTTGCTTGCGAATCCACTTTCGGCATTGGTGACACCGGCTTGCAGCGCCGGCACAGAGCCCGCTGCAATGGCGGCACTGCGTTGTGCTGCTCATGTCTTACCTCCACTGTTTGCCGAGAAGATGCCCGGCTGATTGGTACTCCTTACTCAGTGAACAGCGGAGCTGAATTAGTTGCAACGGGTAAAACTGCTGATTCGTCACACCTGTGAGTACGCTTCGGAACGTGTTCTCAGCCTTCCGAAGCCGACTGCGTTGGTTCCTCAAAGAATTGAACGGCATCGGCCACCCCGTCAGGGGGTTTCGGCGCCTGATCTGGTGGCGTGTGCTCTCGGCCTGCGGCAGAACCACCGTGGTTAAGTTCGAGTACTTCGACTGCAGATTCGAATGCCCTCCTGAATGGCGAGGCATGTCAAAGCTTGCGTACGTCATGCGCGATTCCTATGAGGTTGAACTGCCGCATCTGCGCAACTGGGTACAGCCAGGGGACACCGCCGTTGACCTGGGGGCGCACTATGGAGCATTCACGATTGCGCTGTGTGCAGTCGTGGGGTCGGCTGGACGCGTGGTGGCAGTTGAGCCGTCGATGCGTTTCTGCGCTGTTCTGCAGCGGAATATCGAACTGAATAACTTCAGCTGTGCTGAGGTCATCTCCAAAGCGGTTGGCAGCGCACCGGGCCAACTGCGCCTGAAACATCATGATGATCCAAGCCGAGCAGCGTTTGACTTGAGGGAACACGAGTCTGTTGGAACTGAAGAATCTGTTCAGGTTGAGACGCTGGATCGACTGTTGTCCGGTCGTGTGGACTTCATAAAAATTGATGTCGAAGGGGCAGAGGTCGCAGCCTTTCAAGGTGCCGAGCAAACACTGCGTACCTGGCATCCGGTGATTTTGTTTGAGTATGTCCCGCGAGCAAACGACGCCGGTTCAAGCGCGCGACTGGCTTGGGAGTTTCTCGCGAGCTTGGGCTACGAGTTTTCGGAAGTCCTC
>CAMDLX010000208.1 GCA_945901935.1 Bifidobacterium breve
CGCAGGCGGCCGTGGCCAGCGACTGTCCAGCGAAGCACTGCGTCGTTGTACTCGCCCAGAACTGCGCTCGCGCTCGGATGGTCAGACCACGCCGGTAGCGCCAAGACAACCTGAGGGAAAATGAGTTGGCGTTCGATCCCCATGATGTCTAGAGCGGCTAGGCGACCCTCGGGGGTAGACGCACCTGGTGCGGCGGTGCCTTTGGTCGTCCATACGGACTCGGTGGTCAATTCGGGCTCATCGGTGGCATCGAACAAAGAGATGCCAGCGCAGCGCTCACCGAAGCGGGCAGTTGCCTCGCCGAACACCTCACCCCAGCGCGAGATCGGCACTTGCAGGTGGCTATCAAGGTCGTTGATCCGGCCATGGATCGCTGGGACCGTTCTCTTCATTCCGAAACCGTATTGAGGGGGTTCGTACATTGTCAAGGGTGGAGGGGGTCAAGGATCGAGGGGTCAGGCATGCACTCGTCTACTTGGCCGAGTTGGCGTGAACAGCGAGTTGTGTGTGCCGAGCCAAGGCTGCAAAGTCCGCGTCGGCGTGCAGGGCCGGAGCGTCGAGTCGAATGGCAACTGAAGCGATCAAGCAGTCGATGAGCTTGCGAGGACCTCCATGCTGATCGCGTCGCAGATGGCGAGGTTGTCCCCGAGCCGGTCGTCCACGGTGTTGCAGACCTCGGATCCAGTGTCGCGTAAGAACTCGACCCAAGCAGAGGTGTCGACGAAGATCATTCGGTGCGACTTAACCTCATCTGGTCAAGGTCTCCGTCCGAACCCGAACCCCGCAGGCGCCTGGCATCCTCCACGTTGAGCGGCTCGGAGGCAAGGCGGCGCAGGGCCAGATTGGAATCGCTAGCTGTTCCGAAGCGAAGTGCTGGCCAGCTTCTCGTGGAGCAGATTTCTCAGCGCAGCAAAATCTTCGGGCAGTAAAATCCTAGGGAAGCAGAACCTTGGGCAGCGGATGGCGGTACAGCGCTGCTGCGTTCTCGCAGCACATGGCACGTAATTCCTCTGCGGGGATGTGGCCCCAGAGGCGCGTAATGACTTCTTGGGTATCGGGCCAGGTGCCGTCGCCGTGTGGGTAGTCAACCTCGACCATGATGTTCTCAACCCCGATGGTGTGGCGAGTGTTGATAGTGGAGGGGTCATCGAGCGTGCAGAACCAGAAGTTGCGGCGCAGCACATCGGCGGGTCGTATTGGCCAGTCGCTTGCATAGCCCGAACGGTCCAAGATGTTGTCGAGTCGGTCGATCAGCATCGCCACCCAACCAATGCCCCCTTCCGACATTGCGATTTTTAGGTTTGGGAACTCAACCGCCCACCCTGCCCAGAGCCACTCCACGCAAGCAGTCAGCGATAACTGTCCAAACAGGGTTGCGGTAAGCGGAATCGCAACATCCCAACAGCCATCGGGTAGGTCGCCAAGCCCAGAGGAACCAACATGCAGGCTGATAACGGTGTCGGTCTCGGCGCAGGCCCGCAGGATCGGTTCCCAGTACCGCTCAAATATCGACGGTAGGCCCAAACGATGCGGGCGTTCAGGAAGTGTGACGGTGCGAAACCCGCGTGCAGCATTGCGGCGGATTTCGGCGGCCCCCAACTCGGGGTCGGTCAGAAAGGTGATGCCGAGTGGGATGGTGCGATCGGGGTACGGCTGCCACCACTCATCGTGCATCCAGTCGTTCCATGCTCGAGTGACGGCAAGGCCCAGCGCGGGGTCGGAACACTGTGAGTACACCCGGCCACAAAAGCCCGTGATCATCGAGGGAAAACTCAGCGAGGCCCACACACCGTTGATGTCCATATCGCGAACACGCTCGTGGATATCCCAGCAGCCTCGTCGCATTTGGTCGAACCGAAAGGGCTCCACCTTGACGGTCTCGAGGCGCCGCCCGGCAACCGCATTCATGCCGACCTGGCTATACGTCTTGCCGTCGAACTTCCAGACTTGATGCCCCCATTTGTTCTCGACCACTCGTGGAGCACTCGCCTGAAGTGCAGCGGGTAATTTTCCCTCGAACATGTCGGGGGGTTCTACAAGGTGGTCATCCACCGAGATGACGGTGTATCGCACCTGCCGCGGTTCCGGCTCGGGAAGGAACAGGTCGTCGTGATCGGCGGTGGGCGGTTCAGTGGTCATGTCGGTCACTAGGCATGGTCATTTCGGTCCAAGATGGTCAGTTCAGTCCAAGATGGACGGGTCGTGGCGCAGTTCTCTACGACACATGGCCTCCCATAGGCCGGGGAACGACACGTAATCGAAGGGTGCTGCGAAGCGCCTGTTTACCTCCGGGTCCAGTGGAGACCCGCCGCCAATGGCTTCAACATGCCAAGCCTGCCGGCAGCGCCACTCAAGCACCACTGCTCGGTGGTGTGCTTGCGCGATGTCTTTGCCAACTACAAACACACCGTGATTTGCCAGCAGCGCCATGCGGGCATCACCGAGTGCCTCGACGCAGGCCCGAGCGTTCTCGGTGTTGTCTACTGACCCACCAAACTCGGAGTACAGCGCAGGGTCCTCGGGCACCATCGCAGAGGTCTGGTCATACACAGGAGGGACTCGTCGCAGGTCGGCCCAGATCGTGCCCCAGCGCGGGTGGTTGTGCACCGCAACGGCGACGTCTGGTCGCGCCCGGTGTAGCTCTACATGCAGAGCGATTGCGGGGGTGACCGTCCATCGACCTTCCAGCAGGTTCCCTTCAACATCGATGCGCAAAATATCCGAGGCCCGAACCTCATCCCAGGTAAGCCCCCAAGGATTTACCAAGAGCGTGCCGTCGGGTTGTCGGCTCGTGATATGGCCTGCGAGGTGATCGTCGTATCCCTCACGAAAGAGCGTGCGACACAACAGCGCTACCTGAGCATGAGCGCTGAGTTCCGGCAACGGCGGCGCCATCGGATTATTCCTGAGATCTGACTGTTCCATGCTTGCCCCCTATGCATGCATGAATCATGCAGGCAGTGCATCGAAGGATAGCTGAGCGGCCAGCACTCCACCTGCTCATTGACGCGCGTCACTGACGCCCGTTACTCTTGCTGCCATGCCGGCACCGGAGAGCGTTCTAACAGCGCAACCAACCAAGGCGACTGATCGCCGCACGGCTCAGCGTGAAGACACTCGTGCGCGCCTCTTTACTGAGACGGTCGACGAGTTCAAGCGATGCGGCTTTGCCGGAACCGAGATCGCAGCAATCACCGAACGCGTCGGTCTGACTCGCGGTGCTTTCTACGTGCACTTCGCCGGCAAAGACGCAGTTCTGCGAGAACTACTCCTGATCGAGGAGCGCCGAATCGCAGCAGCGGCACTTGTGGTGAGCGAACACTCAGGCTCTGTCGAGGAGGTGTTCGCTGCGGTCGTCAAAGCAGTCCTATCAGCAGAGCGTCGCCTTGGCCGCAGACTTGTCCGAGACCTGTGCGCGGGGCAGTTCCGACCAGAGGTTGCGCAGAGCCAAGATGTGGCGGATC
>CAMDLX010000209.1 GCA_945901935.1 Bifidobacterium breve
GGATCAGGCTCTAGCCGCATCGTTCGGGGGTGCAGAGCGTTCGGGGGTGCAGAGCGTTCGGGGTTGCAGAGCGGGCGGCGACGAGGTTTGAGATCGACCGTAGTGGACAACCGTAGCGAGCTGGCCCACCCTTCAATCCAGTGGGGCCAGTAGGTCTCTGACAGAGAGTCGCAACTGCTCAGCGGCGAACCAGTGCCCAAAGTCTCCTCTCCTTGATAGTGGGTGCTGAACCTTGACATCGCCATCTCAGAACACCACGCGGTCAGTGCCGGTGCCATTCCAATTGCCCACGTGATCCACCACGGAGTCAACCCAGAGCGGTTCGCTGTTGGTTCAGGTGCCGGCGACTATCTTGCGTCTCTTGGAAGAATGGCCCCAGCGAAGGGTGTGGATACAGCTAACCGAGTTGCCAGAGCTGCAGGACGGACTCACCGGCTCTACCTGTGACACAGAGGTTGAGCTTGTTGAAGCCGTTCAGCAGGTCTCGAGCCTTGACCGCCCAGCTGTGCCCGACCAGATTGCTCAGTTGCCTCAGCCGGCGATTAGTGAGTGAACTGTTCGCTCGTTACTTTGCCGTCAAGCATTTGAACAGTGTGATGCGCCCGAGCCGCAACTCGCGGGTCGTGAGTCACTACCACCAGAGTGGTTCCCGCCTCATGATGAAGCGACTCAAGCAAGTCGAGCACGCGTTCAGAGGTCTGCGAGTCGAGTCGGCCAGTGGGTTCATCAGCCAGCAAGATTGGTGGGCGGTTGGCTAATGCTCTTGCGACCGCAACTCGTTGGCGCTCCCCTCCGGAGAGCTCAGCTGGGCGGGCATGCTGCCTGTCACCCATGCCAACAAACTCCAGCAACTCCATCGCGGCAGCCTTGCGCTCAGAGCGAGATTTTGAACTTCCAAACATCGCTGTTTCTACGTTCTCTCGAGCCGTGAATGAAGGCAGCAAGTTGTCGAGTTGAAATACCAAGCCAATCTCCTGGGCCCGAAAATTGTCCAGGTGATGCTCCGCCCTCAAGTCATGGCCGGCTACGCGGAGTTCCCCGGCATCAATTGAATCTAGCGACGCAATGGTGTTCAACAGCGTGGACTTGCCACACCCTGACGGCCCCATAATGGCAACAAAGTCACCCGCCTCTATGTCAAGGTCTACGCCGTCGAGCGCCCTGAGTCGGCCTTGCTCAAAGGTCTTCACCACTCCCTGGAGGTGGATTACAGCCTCACTCATAACGCAGCCTCACTCATAACGCAGCCTCACTCATAACGCAGGGCCTCCATGGGAGTGAGCCGAGTCGCCCGGATTGCCGGATAAATCGCGCCAAGTAACCCCACAAGGAGCGCTACACCAAGCGCTCTAAGAAACACCTGAGGTGGGTAGGCAGGCACAAGAAGTCCAGAGATCGTGGGAAGAAACGTAATCATTCGCACCATCGCTACCCCCAGTAGCGAACCCGCAAGCATCGCAATTAAACAAAGAACAACTGACTCAGCCAGAATCATTCTCAAGACCCGGCCCGGCGGCCAGCCGATCGCACGGAGAACACCAATCTCACGAGTGCGTTCAAAGATGGCCATCACCATGGTGTTCATCACACCAATCCCCCCGATCACTACGGCGAGTATTGAGATCGCGGTGCTTGCCGCGCTGATCAGGGTAAAACCTTGGTCCACTTGTCCGTACTCGCTCGAATCAGCGATGGTCACCACCTCCGGTACGGCCTGCTGGATTTCCTTCGCTACAAGGTCCGGCGAACTCGTCTTTTCGACGGTGACATAGGCCAAGGTCACGATCCCTGGCCGGTTCACAATCCGCTGCACCGTACTCAATGGAGCAAAGCCTCCTCCACGCTGCCAAACGACATCGGAGTCGTAGGTACCGACAACGAGTAGGGATTGTCCACCGAGTTCAACACTGTCCCCCGTAGAGACTCCTAGGTCAGCGGCAGCGTCCACACCAAGTATCACCTCATCACCTTCTCTTGGAATCCGTCCGGTGAGAACCTTGAGACCCTGCGACTCCAGGGTTTGCGGGTTCACACCGCCAAGGAAGAAGAATGGATTCGACCCGACCCGAACGATCTCAAGCTGTACACCCTGGACTTCCTGAACCCCAGGTACGGCTGCGACGCGAGGCAGAATCGATTCTTCAAGACGGCTGAACGAAAGATCAGCTGCACCTTTTTGGGCGATGATGAACTGTGCTCCTCCGGCCGAGACGAACGCATCTGCTGTACTGGCGAGCCCCGCAGTAATTGAGCCAAGGGCCACGACAGTCGCAATACCAACGGTGATTCCGATGACCGTGAGCAACGTTCGCATTTGCTGTCGCAGCAGGTTCTTGATCACCATCACGGCCAAGGTCACCTGCGGACCCTACTGAGGCCGCCCCGAACTGATTAGGGCCCTTAGTCACCACTTTGCATCACGTGAAAGCTGCCAGTGGGCCGCTGCGGCACGGTTAGGGTCAGGTATGGCACCTTCCGCTATTCAGCACGCGCCAGACCCAGCGACTGCGAGCGTGGCCCTTGTTCAGCTAGCAAGCGACGAGGACGAACCGCCTCAAGATCGACTGGAACGCGCTCTTGCACTCTCTTCTCGTGCAGCGAGCAGCGCCGGGTTTGTCATCTTGCCTGAGCTTTGGCTCGCCGGAGCATTTGATGTGCACGGCTCCGGGCGTCTTGCGCAACCCTTGGACGGTCCGCTGGTTCAACAGTTCCAAGAGCTCGCTGCTCGCAGCCAGACTTGGATTCATATGGGATCGATCGCAGAACGCGAAGATGGGCTCACGTTTAACACCTCGGTGCTGATTGACGCTCAAGGTCGGGTCGCCGACACCTACCGCAAGCGCCACCTGTTTGGGTTTGACGGGGGTGAGCTTGAAGTCATGACCGCTGGAGAGGAACTTGTTGTTGCCAACACGCCGATGGGTCAAGCAGGTCTTGCAACTTGTTACGACCTTCGTTTCCCCGAGCAGTTCCGCAGTCTGGTCGACCTTGGAGCCACTGCGTTCCTAATGGCGTCGGGATGGCCAACGGAGCGAATTGAACACTGGCGCGTTCTGCTGCAGGCCCGAGCAATTGAGAACCAGGCTTGGATGATTGCCTGCAACGGAGTTGGCACTCAGTGCGGAACCAAACTGGGAGGCCGCTCGGCGGTCATTGACCCTCTGGGTCATGTGATCGCTGAGGCCGGTACGGAAGAGGAAGTGCTCTTCGCCCAGGTCAACCCGTCGGCGGCTACGGCGTGGCGAACCGAGTTTCCGACGCTCATGGATCGGTGCTGATCTCGCCTCCGGCCACGTCCATCAAAATGGCAGCATCCGTCGCCGTTCGAATGATATTTTTTCGCTGCAGATCAAGGTCACCGACCCGCAACTAACCGAACTGGAGTCCGCATGAAAAAGTTCCTGACTATCGCAACCCTCATCACTGCCGTCCTCTTCATCGGAGCGGCTTGCAGCAGCTC
>CAMDLX010000210.1 GCA_945901935.1 Bifidobacterium breve
CTTGGCCAGGCCGCGGCGGCAATGGCCTCGGTGGCGGCGAACCCGCACAGGCAGAGGCCAGAACAGCAACTGCTGCCAAAACCGCGATTAAGGCCGCTGACTTTCGAATTCCCCGCATAACTGTCTGAATGTACATCTCTCGGCCGGCGAGCGAAAGCCCCTTTGGGCGGAAGCTCTTTATAACTACTGGGGCCTAGGGGTGCTGCTACCGACCTGGGGCCGTAACGACCAGACCGGCAGTCTTTGCGGCATCGGCAAGCTCGCTGTCGTAGGTCACTATCTCGTCCACGCCGAGCCTGATCGCGACTGCCAGGTGGATGGCGTCGTTCGACCTGAGCGGTGAGTGCGTCCCGGCAGCGATCATGTCGCCGCGCGTCAGGTCGACAAGGTTCAACGTGTCGAGCACCTCGCGCACCGCTGTGATGTCGACGTCATCGGCGTGTCGACCTGCAGCGCAGTACATCTCTGTATGGAGGAGCCAGGACGCGATTAGGCGGCGATCGGTAGATAGAAATTCGGCGAGAGCGGCTGACTCCTCTTCGGCGACCACGAGCTTCATCGCAGCTGAGGTGTCCACATAGGACAGCTTCACCCGTGGCCACGGACTTCTGCGATGATCTCTGCCGTAGTCCTAGTCGTCTTTCTCCGTGTGATTGCTAGAAGAGTCGTCGGGGACTTCAGGGCCCCGCGTACTTGGCCTTGGGCCGACAGGAGCGAGAACACGTCTTCAGGCGGTGGGCCGATCACAGCCGCTGGCAGACCGCTGTTGGTCACCAAGATCGTCTCGCCGGCGCCAACCCGCCGGAGCACCTCGCCGCTGTCGTTTCGCATCTGACGGTGCGTGATCTCCTTCATGTAGCATACCGTAGCACGCTGCGGCTCGGATGCGGAGCACAGAGCGGGGAAACCCCCTAGGGATCCCCCAGCCCACAATAGGGGCAACACCCGATTTCGCTTTGAGCTCAGACCGTGGAAAGTGGACGCAGTGGTCGCCAAGTGTGCAGCCACGAAGGAGCGTTTCCATGTTGAGCGAACAGACCACTGCAACCCATTCAGATCCACCTAGGCAGACCGAGCCGGCACCAAACCTTGAGGCTTGGCTTGTGACTTGCCGGAACGCTGGTGCCACCCCTCCAGAGATCGCCGACACTCTTATCTCCGCCGGCTGGAGCGCCGATCACGCCGCAACTGCATCACTGGGATCCCTGCGCTCAACGGACCAGCAGCAGTTGCTCTGGTTCTCCCTGTGCTGGTCGGCTGGCCTCGCCGCCGTTGGGCTCACCACGACGCTTCACCAGATGCTTTCGGCGTATCCGAATCCTCAGTTAGCAGCTCTCACTCTGACCGTCTCGCTGGTGATGGCGCCGATCGCATTCCTGTGCAATTGGCAGGCAGGTCGTACCGAAGAATCTTCGATGTTTGCAGTCTGGTCGCCAAGCCGACGATTGTGGTTTGGAACTCTTGCTTCTTGCACAGCTGTCGTGGGTCTCGTAAGGCTCATCAGCTACTTGTATACGGTCATGTTCTCGTTGCTTTCACCAAGAGGCCAAATCCCTCTTGACGGCCGCGACTTCGCCCAAGTGATGGTCTCGCTTGCTGTTGCAATCCCCATGTTCACCTGGAGCTTCACCCAATGGCGACGCTCGAACCTAGCAATCTCAGGTCTCCGGCGATCTGCCTAGTCATCTCAGCCACCAAGTCAGGACAAACCTCAAGAACCTGAGCTACTTTGGACGCATGCCGGGAGCGTCGATGACCTCCACATCGCACGCACTGCAACGAAGACTGCAACTTGGTCTCGGAGCGGTGCGTGCTGTGACGTTGGTGTGGGCGTTTTTCGTGGTTTGCATCGATACCAACTCGGGTGTTCTGGTCCGTCCGGTACCTGCGTTCGGGCTGCTCGGAGTCTTGGTTATCTGGTCAACAGCTTGGACCGTGGCCGTCTCAAAAAACGACTCATGGGTACTGCGGGTCGGAGCTGTGATTGACATCTTTCTTGCGATGACCGTGGTCGCTCTAGATTCCGCTTTTTACTCTGGTGATCGGCCACAGTCATTCGGCTCTGCCTGGCCGCTCGCCGCCGTCCTAGCAACGGGTGTGGCGGCGGGTTCAACCTGGGGGTTAGTTGGCGGCCTTGCTGTTGGAGTAGCTGGCGTGGCCAGCGCACTTGTTCAGGGCGCAGTCGTGGGAAATGTGCTGGCCCTAACTGGCGCGATGGTGCTGTATGCAGCCGGAGGATGGTTGGCCGGGTGGGTTTCGGAACAGCTTCAACGAACTGCTCAAGTCGCAGCGGCTGCCGAAGCACGAGCCGAGGTCGGACGAACTCTCCACGACGGTGTCCTGCAAACTCTTGCTGTGGTGCAACGCCGATCCGATGACCCCGAACTAGTTGAGCTCGCTCGCACCCAAGACGCCGAACTTCGTGCGTTCTTGCGAGGTGGCAACTCTTCCAAGCTGGCCGAGAAAGAGTCTTCAGTTACTGAGTTGCTCGGCCCTGCCCTGGCGTTAGTTGAGTCACGCTTTGGTGTACCAGTGCAGCTCGTCGTGGTCGACCCGGGAACTGCTTGCGGTGAATCAGCCCTAGCCCTAGCTGGTGCTGCTGCCGAAGCAGCAACAAATGCTTCTAAGCACTCAGGGGCAGATGAAGTCTGGGTGTCAGTGGACCGGGCTGAGCACTTTGGCACGCGAGTCGTGGTGCACGACGAAGGCTGCGGCTTCAACGGAGATACCACGAAAGAGGGGGACGGACTCCGATCATCAGTTAGGGGCCGACTCGACATGGTGGGCGGCACCGTGGCTGTGCGATCCTCGCCTGGAACTGGGTGCGACGTCACCCTGTGGGCACCATGAGCCCGCCCATTCGAGTTGTTGTGGCAGACGATCACCCCATCTGGCGGTCAGGCATCCGCGCAGATCTTGGAGACGATTTTGAGGTTGTCGCAGAGGCCGAGGACACCAATTCAGCAGTTGCTGCAGTCAGGTCTGTGGTGGCCGACGTGTTGCTCTGCGACCTTCACATGCCCGGTGGTGGAGGGATTGCAGTAGCCCAACAAGTTGGCAGTGAAGTCCCGGTGGTCATCCTGACAGTGTCTGAAGCGGAACGCGATGTTCTTGACGCCGTAGCAGCCGGAGCAGTGGGCTACTTGTTGAAGTCGGCCCGACCGGAGGAGCTTCGCAACTCGCTCAAACGCGCGGCCGTAGGAGAGCCGGTCTTCTCCCCACAGCTCGCTGCGCTACTGATTGGCGAATACCGTCGACTCGCCGGTAGCGGCTCTGATGATGCACTGCCGCTCACGGAGCGCGAACGCGAGGTGCTGGCACACGTAGCCAGGGGGCAGTCCTACCGCGTTGTTGGCGAGGAACTCTTCATCTCACCAAAAACTGTAGAGAACCACGTGCGAAA
>CAMDLX010000211.1 GCA_945901935.1 Bifidobacterium breve
CCTCGAAGAGTGGTGGGTTCAGCCATTGGGAGTCTGCTGCAGGAGTGGTCACGGCATATGAGCTTTGCAGATTCCTCGAACCTGCCGCTGACGCAGCCCGAGCGCCACTAGCTACCCACCACTAGCCGATGGGCCTGAGCGGGGTCGAGACCGGGATAATCAAGGCGCGAATGGGTTCCACGACTCTCTGTTCGGGCCAGAGCCGCAGCAACCAAGGTCTGCGCAATCTGCGCCAGGTTCTGCACCTCTGCAACGGCAACTTCTTGTGGATCCATCGGAGCAAGGTCAGCCATCACCTGAGTAATTACTAGCGCGGCTCGATGAAGGGTCTCGGCACTTCGTTGCACCCCGGCATCAGTACTCATGGCCTGTTGTAAGCCCCGCTTGAGGCTTTGAGGAGTGACGGAACTGCTAGCCGCGTGAGGGTTGGTTACAGGAGTGCCGGTCACATCTGCAGGGCTGGTCTCTTCGGCAGTGCTGGTCTGGGGTAGCGGCAGCGCAACACCAAGGATGCTGAGCGTGGGATCGTCTGATTCGGCAAAACCCAGTACTGAGCGCATAGCTCCCGTAGCCGACGGTCCAAAAGCTCCACTGGCAATTGATTCAATAGCTCGCGGCCCAAAGACCATGCCCTCAAGAAGGGAATTTGAAGCCAAACGATTTGCACCATGCACACCAGAACAAGCGGTCTCTCCTGCAGCCCACAGCCCTGGCATAGACGTGGCACCAAACAGGTCTGTAACAATGCCGCCGCATTGATGATGCGCAGCGGGCGCTACTGGTAGCCAGTCGGTCATGGGGTCAAGGCCCGATGCGACCAAGTCTGAATAGATCGTCGGGAACCGTTCTGCGAAATGATCAAGGCCTGTTGCGTCGAGCCAGACATGATCGGTTTGCTGCTCAAGCATCTCGGCGAGGATGGCCCGGGAGACAACATCGCGGGGCAGCATCTCATCTACAAAGCGCTCTCCGGAGCTGTCGCGCAGAAGCGCCCCGTGGCCACGTAGGGCCTCTGACAACAGTGGCCGCGGAATGCCGGGGTGATAGAGCGCCGTGGGATGAAATTGAAAGAACTCGAGGTCCGCAATAGCAACCCCAGCTCGCAGAGCCATCGCAACGCCATCACCAGTTGCAACAGAAGGGTTCGTCGTAATAGCAAAAAGTTGGCCCGCTCCGCCGGTTGCAAGCAGCACATTCCGTGCCCGAACTTGCGTCACCTGCCCATTGGGATCGATGGCCTGTACGCCAACGCAGCAGCCATCTTCGATCATCAGGTCAAGGGCAAACGTGTGCTCATGCAGGACTGCCGCTGTGCGTCGAACTGCTGCTACTAGTGCCCGCTCAATCTCTGCTCCAGTAGCAGCACCTCCGGCATGCACCACTCTGGCAACTGAGTGGCCGCCCTCTCGGGCTAGCTCCAAATTTCCGCGCTCATCACGATCGAACTCGGCTCCAAGAGCAATGAGTTCTTCGACCCGCCGGGGGCCCTCGTCTACGAGTACTCGAACCGCATCGAAGTCACAGAGTCCCGCTCCCGCTGCGAGCGTGTCGGCCAGATGCAGGTCGATTTCCTCTACGTTGCCCGAGAGTGCAGCCGCCACACCCCCCTGCGCCCATCGGGTAGTCGCTAGATCAAGTCCACCTTTGGTAATGACACCCGTTCGCAGGCCATGCGTACCCGCTGCTCGAACTGCTGCGGAAAGCCCAGCTACTCCGGAACCAAGAACCAAAAGGTCGAGCGGTGCAGGGGTCACCGGCTGATCGCAGCGTTGGAATCTAGGTCGAGCTCGCTCAGATCAAGGTTGTCGATCAACCGGACTGAACCAAAGCGAACGGCTCCAAAAAACCTGCTGCCAGCATCTGCCTGGGTCAGAGGCCTCAGCGTGATTGGATCCACAACCTCTAGGTACTCCACCTGCCCGATTGCCTGAGTGCTGATCACATCCATCATCGTTGCACGCAGTCGGTCAACAGAGGTCTCACCCCTACTCAGGGAACGCGCTGCAGCGACTAGTGCCTGAGCGAGCACCGGTGCAGCGGCTCGCTGTTCGGCGCTCAAGTAGACGTTTCGGCTCGACATGGCGAGGCCATCGGGCTCACGGCGGATCTCACAACCAACAAGTTCCACATCAAAGGAAAGGTCTCGCACCATGGCTTGCACAATCGCCAACTGCTGAAAATCCTTCTTCCCAAAGTAGGCCGTGCACGATCCCGCGATGTTGAACAGTTTGGCTACCACGGTGCACATTCCAGCAAAGTGAGTTGGCCGCGACTCCCCTTCCATCACCGCCGACAATTCATTGACCGAAACCGATGTCAGCACGCCCTCTCGGCCAAGTGGGTACATCTCTTGCAGCCCGGGGAGGAACAACAGATCTGCACCGGCAGTCGCTGCAGTGCGCGCATCTCCGGGGGCATCTCTTGGGTATGAGGACAAGTCCTCGGTGGCTGCGAACTGCAGCGGATTCACAAACACGGTGGTAATGACAAGATCACATTCGGCGGCAGCGCGTTCGATCAGCGAGGCGTGTCCAGCATGTAAGTAGCCCATGGTGGGAACCAGTCCGATGCTCTGCCCCTGCAGTCGATGTTGCGCAATCTCTGCGCGCAGTTCAGAGATTGTTGTCAGTGTTTTCACCTGCGCAGCCTAGAACCGACCACTAGGGATTCTGCCCATACACATCCTCATGCAGATGGACGAAGATATTGGTGTTCCGGCGGGAACCGATCAGAGTCCCGAAGCCTCCCCAGGAGGTGTCGGGACTCTGACGTGTTTTTACGTCAGTGCCGCATCTACTTGGCGTCCAAGGCCTGCTCAAGTTGATGCATCTCAGCTTCTGAGGGCAGTGCATCTACGAGCGCTGCAGCGCGCAATGCGAGCGACAAGTAGGCATGGCGCTCCGGCGGAGCTAACTCCTGCAGGTGCCGCATCACCGTCGACCAATCACCTCGGGACACTGGCCCAGTGAGCGCAGCCCTTGGGCCGAGTTTGGAAACGTTATCGAGTGTTGCTCGAGACAGATCTAAGAATGCCTCAAGTGGCACACCCAGATCTGTGGCGATTGCATCCACTTGGGCAAGCAGAGCCACCAGATGATTCGACGCCAGCACGGCTGCTGCGTGGTATCTAACTCGATCCGCGTCGGCCACTTGCATTGCACGACCACCGAGTGCAGCCACGACACTGCTTGCGAGTGGGTCGCCCGACACAGCGAACCATGCGCCTTGTAGGGCCTGAGCACCCGTCTGCGCATTGGCTAGCGCAACGAGAGGATGAATCGATGCAGTGCGCACCGCAGGAGCAAGAACCTCGAGGCCAAGCGAGCCAGCACAATGGGCAACTACAACAGACTCATCGACCACCATTAGCGAGGCCACATGCGCAACCAC
>CAMDLX010000212.1 GCA_945901935.1 Bifidobacterium breve
TCTGGACCTGATGAGTCCGACTCAGGGCATCGACAAGTCGCTGAACGGAAGTAGCGGTACCTCCCGGCACCTGATGCCAGCATTGTGTGAGCGTGATGGCCACACGTGGCGTCTCGGACATCACAAGAGTCTCGCGCGCGTGGTTGCAAGGGGGTTGGTCCTTTGACTAGGCGAACTTCGGAGTCAACAGGGTGCGGCCCGAACTACCGCAGCGCTTAAACCCTGCCGATACCGCGGTATACAAAGCCTCGCCGGCGAAGGGCCACACGATCGAGGACAGTTCGAGTGTCCACAACTCGCGGCGAGTTCAGTTCCTGAACTACCCGGTCCAAGTCGAGAGTCGAGAACTCTGACCATTCGGTGAGGACAACAAGTGCATCCGCGTCCGTGCAGCATTTGTAGGGAACAAGTGCAATCTCGATGCCATCAAGAATGGGGGATGGCCCTTTGACCTCTGGGTCATAACCGCGAATTTTGGCGCCCTTGGCCCTGAGCCTGCCGATCACCTCTAAGGATGGCGACTCCCTTAGATCATCGGTGCCCGCCTTGAAGGTCAATCCCCACACGGCGATTGTCATGCCTTCAAGACTGCCGCCAATGACCTGCTCGGTCTTTTCAACCACGCGGTCAAACTGCGCATTATTCACTTTGACCACTTCGTCGAGCATGCTGAACGAGTACCCGACCGACTGAGCCGTGTACATCAGTGCACTGGTGTCCTTCGGTAGGCAGCTGCCACCCCAACCCGGACCTGGCTGCAAAAAGCTCGACCCAATGCGACTATCTAGGCCCATGCCAATGACTACATCATCCATGTCTGCGCCAACAGCTTCGGCCAATGCGGCAATCGAGTTGGCGTAACTAATCTTGGTGGCGAGGAACGCATTCGAGGCGTACTTGATGAGTTCGGCTGATTCCGGGTCTGTCACGAGAAGCGGTGCCGAACGCCGAAGCTGCAAGCCTGCGACTCTGGCTGCGACATCTGAATCATCGGCGCCGATCACCACTCGCTCGGGCTTTAAGAAGTCAGCCACGGCTGAACCTTCTCGAAGAAATTCAGGGTTTGAAACCACGTGCACGTCGGATCGGCCGAGAGCATCAGCAACTACGTGGGTTGACCCAACCGGCACCGTGGACTTGTTGATGACAATGGAGCCAGGCTGCAAGTACGGCTTGAGCTCGGATGCTGCCTGAACGAGATAGGACAAGTCTGCAGAGCCGTCCTCATCCTGCGGCGTGGGCACGCAGAGAAAGATGAATTCGCGATCCTTCACTCCGGCTTCACGGTCCATCGTGAAACGCAGCCGATTCGAACTCAGGCCCTCTTCGACAATCTCGGCCAACCCGGGTTCGCTGATAGGAATCCGACCCTGCGAAAGCAGTTCGACCTTGTCCGGGTTGGATTCGATACAGGTCACGTCGTGGCCAAGGTGGGACAGGCAGGCACCCGTGGTGAGTCCCACATACCCCGCCCCAACAACTGCAATCTTTCGCCCCATGTAGTGAACCCCTTCATAAAACTTGAACTTGCACTTTAGGTTACGGCCTCAACTGAGATTTGGGTCACTCTTCCAAGATCTCGCTACGGGAGGTCCCAGAAGCAAAAACCAAGCAGGGCTACCTACCTAGGGCTACCTACACAAGGCTACCTACACAGGGCTGCTGCTGCTGGGTCCGTAGGCACCACCCCAGGCACCTCGGCCTCATCTGGTGCAGGTGCACCAACTGGCCCACCGTCTAGCGGAGGTGCAGTCGAAGAAGTCTCGGGAGCGGTCGGTGCTGGCGGCACAGGTGCGTCTGTAGGTGGCAACTGATCGGCTGGGAGCGAGTCGACTGGAACCGCAGTATCGGACACACCGGTGAAATCTGTTCCAACGGTCAGAATCACTCGATAACCCTGGATCTCGTCGTTGCGTTCGAACTGCGGGATGGTTTTGAGTTGCGCCGCCAGCAGTACAGCTGCGTCCCTGCCAAGTGGGCCGTACTGAATTTTGGTTACGGGGCCAGCAGTGCGATCTTCCAGTACCTCGGCATCAAATCCTGCAGTATCAAGTTGCGCCGCAGCTCCAGTGGCTATGTCCATCTGCGCTGGGCGCGCAGCCACATCAACCATGACTTGTTGCTTCGTCGGCACGGCACCTGTTGCCACACCTCTGAATGGCTCGAGCAGTGGCTCGGCCGCTGCCCAGTCAATTTCTTGATACGCAATGCCACCTCTGGGCGCCGCATAGGTCGGAATCTGCACGGACTGCAGAGAATCTGGGTTGAAACTCTGAAACTGCGTAGCAAGTGAAAGCAGTGTTCCCACATCGAGAGTGGAGTCCATCTTGACCGAACTCGCCGCGGCGTTGATCACTCCCAGGGCCGTCTTTGGATTACGCATGCCCTTGTCTGCTGCACGGCGCAGAGCCCGCTTAATAAAGTCCTGCTGCCTACTAATTCGCCCAAGATCGCCGGTGCCATCGGGACGCCACTTGCCATCTTTATAGAAATAAAAGTGCCGAGCCCTTGCATAGGACAGGGCTTGTACTGGGTCGAGCAGTTTGCAGCCGGGCACATCGATGGCAAGGCCAGAATTCTCATCTCGAACGGGAGTTGTGAAGTACACCGGCACTCCACCGAGAACCTCGACAAGGTCTCTGAACGACAAGAAGTCAACCTGCACGTAATTGTCGATCTGAATCCCAAAATTACGTTTGATGGTTTGAACCAGATTGGCTTCACCGTCGACTCCGCCCATGGCGGCATTGATGCGCTCCATCTTTCCGCTCGGGGAAACGGCCACACGACTGTCACGAGGAATCGACAGCAATCGAACTGACTTATCTCGAGGGTCCACCCGAAGGATCATGATCACGTCTGCTAGTTGGCCGCCAGTAGAGCGCTTGTTCAACACGGGGTCATCATCGGCCAGACCTGCGGCCGAATCGGTACCGATAATCAAGAAGTTGCGCGGCTCGGTGACTTCTGCGGAGGGAGCTAGAGCAGACCCGATGTCTACTACCGGCACGTTCTCAATGGTTGACCGCAATCGTGTCAATGCCAAAGCGCTCATGAGGCAGGCAAAAATCACAAACACATTCATGGTGAGCAGGGCCCGCTGGGTCCAACTCCGATGCGGCTTAGGAGATCTCACTGCGGGCACCCAAGGAACGTATCAGCCCACAAGTACCGGGCCGTGTTGAGCCCCTCAGGGTTTGTACCAATTCTGCGGAATCTTTCAGGTGACGCTTTGATATGTCTGCAGTTCGTTGGCCAAATTCCAAGTCGTAGGATAAGAACATCGTGACTTCGAAACCCACCTTTCGCCGGCAGGGCCATGCCGAGCCACTAGCTGTGCTGGGTGGCCGCCTCTGCACCGACCTAGTAGACGTCACCTCTGACCTT
>CAMDLX010000213.1 GCA_945901935.1 Bifidobacterium breve
GAAGATTCTGAACTCATGAAATACCAGATTGACCGATCTTTCTACTTGGACTTCGTTATCGGCGCGCCTCCAACAGAATCAGGCGGCGTTCTCGGCGCGAGCGTCGTATCAAGCAGTGTTTGATTTTTGCTGTGTTTAATCATTGCTGCACATTCCCCCGAAAGAGAACTAGTTCTGGAGTGAGATGACTACACCTGTCTACGAAGGATTCGAACGTCAAGCCGACGGTCGGATTAGACCGCCACAGATGTTCAACGACGAAAGCCTTGATGCCGCCTTCTGGGCCGATGGATTCGTGAAAGTACCCCTCCTTTCGGTGGAGGAAATGAGCAGCCTTCGCGAGAACTTCGCTGAGCTCACACCCACAGATAGCTTCGACCCGCGGAACCTAGAAAATCCCCGTTGCGAGTACCACTGCACTTTTCTAGATCCGAATCTTGAGTACAGAAAACAGTCTGATCAGCTGGTGCGAACTGCGATGGGTGAGCAGATCAAAGCAGTCTTGCCAGGCTACCGAATCCTGACGAGCAACGTCTACGTCAAGCCAGCCGGCACCGGGCGATTTGAGATCCACCAGAACTGGCCCACGATCGAAGACATCGACATCCCTACCGTGACGGTATGGGCACCCTTGCAAGACACTGGGTTCAAGAACGGAACCATTCGCGTTGTTCCGGGCGGCCACAGGATTTTCCCAGATATCGCGGCAGCAACCTCGGATCGTTTTTTTGATGACTTCGAGACTGAACTGATCGAGACCTACCTCGAGCCCGTCAATGTTGCTGCCGGTGAGGCCCTCATTTTTGACGATTCCCTGCTGCATTGGTCAAGTGACAACTTGTCCGAGAACCCACGCGTCACCTTTCAGATCGAGATGGTTCCTCAGGATGCTCAGACTGTGCTCTGGATCCGTAACCCGGATGATCCAACTCAGTTTGACCTGTGGGAGGCTGCCACTGATTTCTGGCTCGAATATGACATGGAGTCAGTGCTTGGGCGCCCCGAAGGATTGAAGTTCTTGGGAACCCGACCAAACCCGAACCAACACCTCGGCTTGGATGAGTTTGATGCCTGCATGCAACGGGCGGACGAAATCCGGCGGGCCAAGTACGTACTTGACTGAGACCAAAGGGTCCCTCAGATTCGGCCCAACCGGGTTGGAGCATTTTTGTCTGGAAGGCCACGCGCCTTGTCTGCAAGCCCAGTTGCGATACCAACCTGTAGCGCTGCAGTCGAGGTGAGGTGAAGCGCGATAAGCGTTACACCGAACTGCAGGGCCTCGGGCTTGCCAAGCTTGTGATTATGGGCCTCGTTCGCAACAAGCAGCAGGTAGGTTGCTCCACAAGCGCTTGCGAAATGCCAGCGGTGTTTCCCGGTACTAGCTAGAGCAGCGAGACCCACCCATGGCAGCGCTGCAGCCAAGACCACGCTGGGGATTTGAAGATACAACTCCGGATAGCGAACCAGCTTTGATCCTGTTCGGTGACGCTCACGCATCTTTCGCGTCAGCCATTGCGAGATGCGGTCGGGGTAGCGGTCATGACGGATCCTGAGATCCTGACGAGTCCTAAAAGTTGCACCCTGATCCTCTGCGCGGCGGCAGAAGTCAAAGTCATCTAGATCCCAGACCATGTCTGCATCTGGCATTCCCACCTGATCAAGGAGTTCGCGGCGCAGGATCAGATTGCAAAATGGCACCTCGTACCAACGAACCTGGCGATCACCTACTCCAATGTGCCCCCAATACCCTTCGGCCAGAATGCTTGCAGCAACTTGTGCTGCGAGCAGCGCACCGGGAGTGCTGCGAGTGGGAGTCTCTGGACCAGTCCAGATTTCTCTGGACCCCGCCGGCAAACTCGCAGCTGCTCGCAACCAGCCAGGCTGCGGCACGGCGTCATCATCAAGGAATGCGAGCACCGGACCGCGCGCCATGCCAACGAGGAGTTCTCTTGTTTGATTGAGTTGCGCCGGGTCAGACTCGACGAGCGTTACAGCCACCTTGTTCGAGCTCAAACAAAGGTTGCCGACTGAGCCTCCGACAAGGAGTTCGCAAGACACTGAGTCTGATTCGCTCACCAGCGCACGAAGAATTCCTTCTATGAGTTCTGGACGCGTACAGGCTACGAGCACCGAGATGTCTGGGTCGATCGAGACAGTCATTGAGTGATTGGGATTCCTAGAGCAATCCGTGCCGCATCACTTGCTAGCTGTGGATACCTGCGCGGCGTTACCGAGACTGCTGTCATTGCAGCACAGGACCATGTGCAATTGCATGCCGATGGACCGAGATACTTTTTTCTGAAGGCCTCGTAAGTAGGTCCCGCGAGAATTTTGCCCATCAGGTACTCATGTTCTCGCAGGTTTCCTACTGACTCCCAAATGGTCTCGCAGGGGAACACCTCTCCGCGCTCGTCGAGCACCACAAGGTGCTTGCCGGCTTCACAGATGGCACCCATAGGGGTCTCGCCCGTCATTGCCTCACGCAGAATTCGATGCCCAGAAACCTTGGCTGCACGCATCGGCAAGGTAAACAAATCCCGCTCACCAGCCGAATCGCCGGACAGTTTTTCGGCCGGGCCCATAAAGCGATCAAACTCGTCAAGCTGCTCAGCCGATACACCAGTAGGCGAGATTTTTTCGTGCGGAAATGTGAGATGGATTCGGTCAACTTGAATCCTGCTGCGAAGTCCCTCGACAATGGCATCGATATCGTCCCGATTGCGTTCGAGCCACACCAGATTCACTTTTAGTGACAGGTTTTTATGACGGCTTCGGACAGCCTGGAGCTGCTCAAAGGTGTTGACGGCTGACTCAAAGAGCCCATCTATGCCTCGGCTGAGATCGTGCCGGGCGCCTAGATGATCAATCGACATCTGGAGCTCCACAACGACATTCGGGTTGCGTGCAACGAGCGGTTCAATCGTCTCGAGCATCACCTCGCCGTAGGCAAAGTTTGAGGGAATGCCGATGACCGAGGTACCACAGTGATCAATAAACGCTTGGCATATTTCGCCGACATCCTTGCGCACAAATGGCTCACCGCCCGAGAGTGCTAGGTAATGCAACGGACCGTAGGCTGCGGCGATTTTGTTGACCTCTTCAACGGTCAGTTCTTCACTACGCCGGGTCGGATTTTCGACTGAATCCTTATAGAGACAAAAGTCGCAGCGCGCATTGCATCGTGAAGTCACGAAAAAGATCAGAGTCTGAGGCAAAGTGGATCGCTGACGCAGCGCAAGCGTCGAAGATCGAAGAACCGCTGGCATTCGGCCTAGGTTCATCTTTCACGAATCTTCGCTAAGGATGACACCAACCAAGGGTATCACCGGCACTCAGTTTTGGGCCGTTCGCTGCT
>CAMDLX010000214.1 GCA_945901935.1 Bifidobacterium breve
CTCCTGTGGCGCAGTCAGTTACGGAACCTCGCCCGAGGCCACCTACCGCATGAGGAACCTGCAGTTGGGTTCTCAGAGTTGCAGCTTTAGCCTGAGTCTTCCCGAGTCCGAGCGGTTCGTTGATGTCCGTCTGGGTGTTCCGGGGCTTCATAACGCAACGAATGCAGCAGGTGCTCTAGCGCTCGTCGGCGAACTTGGCTACCCGATTGATGCAGCAGTAGAGGGCCTGCGCGGCTACACCGGAGTCTCTCGAAGATTTGAACAGCGAGGTACCGCGGCGGGCGTGCAGTTCGTTGATGACTATGCACACCTGCCCACAGAGGTGCGCGCTGCGTTAGCTGCTGGTCGAAGCGGAGACTGGAATCGCGTGGTTGCAGTCTTTCAACCGCATCGCTACTCGCGCACCCAGGCGCTCTGGCAAGAGTTCGCCGATGCCTTCACGCAGGCTGATTTGTTGGTGCTGACAGATATTTACGCTGCAGGAGAAGAACCCCGAGAAGGGGTAACGGGCAGGTTGCTATTCGATGCCATCAGAGAAGCCCACCCCGAGGCTCAGGTGGTCTGGTGCTCTGACCTCTCTGAAGCTGCCATGTATTTGGGTGTTGAGCTTTCCGCTGGCGACTTGTGTTTGAGCATCGGCGCAGGCAGCGTTACAACGCTCGCTGATCTGCTGCTACCGCTACTACTGGCCAGGCCAGAACCATGACCACTCCTCATAGGCCTGCAGACCCTGATCACTCGTTTGATTCCGCGCACCCGTTTGATACTGCGTTGGCGTTCTTGGGTGACCGCTTACGCGTAGATGAGCCTCTCGGTGCGCTGTGTACCTATCGGGTAGGTGGGGCAGCTGCCCGATTCGTGGTTGTCCAAGATGAATCCGAACTCAACAGGATTGCTGAGGCACTCGCACAGGCTGGAGCCTTTGTAGGAGAAGCTCCGCAGGCTGAGTTGTCAGTTCATATCATTGGCAGGGGCTCGAATTTGTTGGTAGCCGATGCCGGCCTGCCTGGCTTAGTGCTTCAACTTGGGGACGGGTTCGCCGAGATCGAGATTCTGTATTCGCAAGCTTCCGAGTCGCAAGAATCACAGCCACCCAAACAGGGCGAATCAGATCAGCAGGGCTCAAACATTCTCCGAGCTGGAGCAATGGCAAGTCTGCCCGTCGTGGCTCGCAAATCAGTGGCTGCTGCCCTGACGGGGTTTGAGTGGGCTGTGGGCGTTCCTGGCTCGATTGGTGGAGCCGTCCGAATGAACGCAGGCGGCCACGGTGCAGACATGGCTGCTTCGCTCAGAGGGGTCCACGTTCTAGACCTTGAGACGGGTGAAAATAGGTGGGTGACAACAGCAGCACTTGAGTTGGGGTATCGCCACAGCTCCATCAGATCGACACAACTCGTGCTGCACGCAGAACTGCACTTGGCAAGTGGGGATCGAGCACTTGGCGAGCAGAGACTCGCAGAGATTGTCAGTTGGCGGCGCGAGCACCAACCGGGTGGACATAACGCCGGTTCAGTCTTTAGGAATCCCCCTGAGGATTCCGCCGGACGACTTATTGAGGCGGCGAATTGTCGCGGGCTGCGAGTTGGATCGGCTGAAGTTTCGACTAAACACTCGAATTTTATTCAGACTGACTCTGCTGGCTCGGCGGATGATGTCCTAGAAGTCATGGCACAAGTAGTCGCCCAGGTTGGCAACCACAGCGGGGTGCAGCTTCGGGCCGAAACAGTCTTGCTGGGCTTTACTGATGAACAACGCAGCCGCCTGCGTTGGCCTACTACAACGACTCCCTCGCTAGATGTTGACTCCTCTGAGCAGGCCTTATGAGCACCTCAACCCCAGTGCGTTCATCTACCAAGGTTGTTGCAAGTCAGGTAGAGCCGCGGATCGTTGATCGTCGACAAACGGTGCAACTTGTCGCTCGGCGCAGGCGCCATCGCATGCAGATAGCTCTTGTTGCTCTTGTGTTGCTAGTAGCCGCAGCGGTGGGCCTAGCTCTCTCGCCAGTCTTTGCAGTGCAGAAAATCGCTGTGACGGGACAGGGCCGGCTTGAAGAGTCTGCATTGGTGTCGAGCAGTGGGATTGCGATAGGGGACCACCTTGTTGCAGTGGACCTATCCGCTGCGCGCTCTGCGCTCATGAACATGCCATGGGTTGCGTCTGCGCATGTTGAACGCAAGTGGCCCCACACCCTGTCGTTCAAAATTACTGAGCAACAGCCCGCAGCCGTAGTGCGTTCGGGTCAGGACTTGGTACTGGTTTCTTCAACGGGTCGTATTTTGCAGAGGGAAGAAAAGGTTGGGCCTGGGCAGCTTCTGCTTGAACTCGATGGCTCGATGCAATTACCGCAGGGAACTCCACCCGGGACGACTTCTAGCCAATCAGATGAGGGATTGATCGGAACTTCTGTGAGCAGCGAGGTGTCACAGGCCATCGGAGTGCTCGAGGCAATGGATGAATCGCTGCGATCTGAGATCGGCAGTGCACGGCTGTCTCGGGTAGGGGCACTGAGCCTGGAACTTACGGACGGAACAGAGGTCCTATTTGGTCCCCCCGAGGACGTGGCGGCGAAATTGTTAGCCGTGGAGTCAGTCCTCAACCAAGTGGTACGCGAATGCATGAAAACCCTTGATGTTCGCGAGCCCACTCGTGCAGCTGTGAGTCGCGGGCCGGGGTGTGCGGGAATCTCGCCAGCAAGTTCCTCGAAAGGGAAAAGCGGATCGAGTTCTTCGGCGGGTACGCAGAGTTCCTCTGCAGGCGCACAGAGTTCTTCGGCGGGCGCACAGAGTTCCTCAACTGGCACGAAGGGCTCCTCGGCAGGCGCACAGTCGGCTAATCAATCAGCCTCGAGTTCGGCCTCCGTTGGCGACAGCGAGAATTAAAATAATTGAAGCCCGTTGATCCGCGCACTGATTTGGCCGTAACCTCAACCTCCGCAGGAGGTTCAGACCGTGGCCGAGTGGCCACTGGCTAAGCTGCCTTGTGGCCGCTGGTTCAGCTTCAGTAGCGCTGAACTAGAGGTTGAGAGTCTCTAAAGGGGAGAACGAAGTTCATTCTCGTCTAGCTTCTAGTTGTCCGTAATTTGGAATTGGTTATATCAATCGTCATCAATGTCTACTAAGGGACCGTTCCCTTGTACCTGGAGGAGCCTCGATCATGGCCCACAACCCGCAGAACTATCTCGCAGTCATCAAGGTCGTGGGCATAGGTGGTGGTGGCTGCAATGCCGTCAACCGGATGATCGATGCTGGATTGAAGGGCGTGGAGTTCATCGCAATCAATACAGATGCTCAGGCGCTGTTGATGAGCGATGCTGACATCAAGTTGGATATCGGCC
>CAMDLX010000215.1 GCA_945901935.1 Bifidobacterium breve
CCCGTCTGCGCATTGGCTAGCGCAACGAGAGGATGAATCGATGCAGTGCGCACCGCAGGAGCAAGAACCTCGAGGCCAAGCGAGCCAGCACAATGGGCAACTACAACAGACTCATCGACCACCATTAGCGAGGCCACATGCGCAACCACCGGGTCGGGAACACATATCAACACCAGATCTGCTTGTTCAGCCGTCACCCGACGCACCCCGGTTGCTGTCGAAGCATTCTCTGACTGGGCGAACTGTTCGTGACTGACCAGGTCAACCGTCCAGTGTGCTTGTTGCAACGCTAGGGCGAAGGACCCGCCGGCTTTCCCGCCGCCAATAATCCGAACCCGTTTAGCAGTCATCTGGCTCAGAGCGGGTCGACCCGAATGACCGTGCCTTCTGCAAGGTTCAATTCTTGTTCGGTGACTAACTCAGGCGCTAGGTCTCGCAAAGGTGCCAGCACAAATCTGCGTTCTTTCCACCGGGGGTGAGGAATGGTCAAACGGGGGCTGTCTTGGACCACTCCGTCCATCCACAAGATGTCGATGTCTAAGGTTCGTGCTCCCCAGCGGACATCGCGGACCCGGTCCGAGGCTGTTTCGATCCGGTGGCAGATGCCGAGTAACTGATCTGGGGAATGGCTCGTTGAAAGCTCGACCACAAGGTTGAGATACGCCCCCTGTTCGGGTCCGCCCACTGGGTCGGTTTCATACACTGGGGAGACTGCTACTACGTCGGGCAGTGAGTCCACTGCAGCCTTCAGATATTGCCGGCGGTCGCCCAGATTCGAACCCAATGACAAAAACGCCCTGACCGGAGGGGTCGGGGCCGACTGAGGTGATGCTGCCGATTCGCTAGAACTCATGCGGGGCGGCGGCGGGTGATCTGCACCCCTGAAGTGGCCAGATCATGCGGAACGGGTGGACGGAGCTTTGCCACGGAGATTCGCAGGCCTTCGATGCGGGGATCAACGGCAAAAACTGCTGTTGCGAGCTGTGCTGCTAGGCGCTCGAGCAGTTCCGGCTGAGCGGTCTCTACTGTTCGATTCAGTGAATCGCAGACTGCCCCGTAATCAACAGTGTCAGCGAGAGCATCGCTCATCCCGGCAGCAGTGAGGTCGATAAACAGATCCAGATCTATCTGCAAGGGTTGGGCACGAACCCGCTCCTCGGGCAGAACACCAACAATTCCCACGACCCGCAGGCCGTGCACCGATATTTGATCCGATGGGTCAGCCGCTTCCTGATCGGGCATGGAATCAGCGCAGTTCGACGAGACGGGCAGCTTCTCCGACGAGTTGCCGACCATCTGCTCCGATCTGGCGGCCAGTGATGTGCTCTGTCAGAGCGATTGCCCGGGGTGGCTCTGGAACCATCTCGTTCCAGACCAAATACCCAGCAAGGAAGCCGACGAGTCGGTCAGAGAGCTCGTCCTGATGAAACATCAGCTTCTTATTCTCGGACAGAAGCAACCGAAGATCGGTGTAGGAGCGCTGCAGGTACTGAGGAAGGTCCTCGGCGTGCGGGAACGGCCAATGACGCCAACGAACACCAAGCTCGTCATAGCTATGCAGGTTGTTCGGCGCGGAGGAGACAGAAATCACAAAGTCGAAACCCTGTTCGCGAATCCAGATGATCTCTTCTTGCCGACGAACCTTGCGGTGATTTTGCCCAAACCCACCTGGACGCTCACAGATAGCCAATTGGTCCTGAATCACCCAGTTGAAGTGACGAGGCTGAATTCCTTGCGCCCACTTGCCTTTTGCTGCCATTTCGCCACCTCCTCCCTGAGTCGGATCCTGCGAACCGAGCTTTTGAATCTGTTGGAGACGTGATCGTAGGCGATTTCAGGGGATCAGGATATTCCCCGAGATTATTTTTGCGCCCTGAACAGCCGGTTCGACCTCATGAACTCGGACCATTTTTGCGCCCTGAATCATGGCCCACATTGCCGTTGCCAAGGAGCCGTCTACCCTGTCATCTAGGGGAACTAAGCGAGTTGCATCAGTAGAATCTGAGGCTGATTCAGCCTTGCTGAAAGGCCCAAGGCCATCGTCAGAACGGGCAATCAACTCACCCAGAAATCTTTTTCGGCTGCTGCCAACTAAGACCGGAAATCCCTCGGCTACGAGCTGGTCTAGATGAGCCAGCAGGTCAATATTGTGCGCTGTGGTTTTGCCAAATCCGATACCAGGGTCAACCCAGACTTCTTCAACTCCTGCGGCAACAGCTTGCTCAGCCCGTTGTACAAGAAAAGCTCGAACCTCACCGACCACATCTGCATATACCGGCGAGTTCTGCATGGTCAGAGGGTCTGCGCGCATATGCATTGCAATCCAACCAACCCCAAGGTCTGCAGCAGTCGGCCAGAGCGAGGCACTGACATCGTTGATGAGCGTCGCCCCCGCACGAACTGCAGCCTGAGCAGTCTGCGCATTGCGAGTGTCGATCGAGATTCGTGCCGAGGAATTTGCAAGTAGGTCGGCGAGTACCTCAATGACTGGCAGCACGCGGCGTTGCTCTTCGGCAGGGTCTACTGGCTGTGCGCCTGGTCGCGTTGACTCGCCACCAACGTCGATCACCTGCGCTCCTTGGTCAAGCATCAACTCGGCATGGAGACGCGCTTTTTCTAAAGACTCGAACTCGCCACCATCAGAGAATGAATCTGGAGTCAGGTTCAGAATCCCCATGACCTGGCTCAAAATTAATGGCCTGTTCCGATAAAGCGCATGGCCTCGGACCGGGCTGCTACGTCATCTCTAAACAATCCTCGAACTGCAGAGGTGACAGTAGATGCACCAGTTTTTTTGATGCCTCGCATGGCCATACACATGTGTTCGGCCTCGATCACAACAAGGACAGCACGCGGTGCCAATGACGACTCAATCGCGTCTGCAATCTGAGCCGTGAGACGCTCCTGTACCTGTGGTCGCCGGGAGAAGCCATCTACAAGTCGAGCGAGCTTCGACAAGCCCGTGACACGACCATCCACATTTGGGATATAGGCAACATGAGCCTTTCCGAAGAACGGAACTAGGTGGTGCTCACAGATGGAATACATGGAGATGTCGCGAACCATCACCATTTCGTCGTGACCTGCATCGAAGGTCACCTTCAGGTGACGGGACGGGTCCTCGTGCAGGCCCGAACAGGTCTCGGCATACATGCGCGCCACGCGGGCCGGAGTATCGAGAACGCCCTCACGATCTGGGTCTTCCCCGATGGCGATGAGGATCTCTCGAACGGCTTTTTGGATACGTTCCAGATCTACTGCCGGGGCCATA
>CAMDLX010000216.1 GCA_945901935.1 Bifidobacterium breve
AGATCAAACGTAACCGCACCAATGAACTAGCGCGTGAGCGCAATAAGGCCGTTCGCTCTGAGGTCAAGACTCGCGTCAAGCACGCCGAGTTGGCCATCGCAGAAGGCGCCGAGAATGCCGAAGAATTGACCAAGGTTGCCGTTCGCGCACTCGATAAAGCCACCTCAAAGGGCGTGTTTCACAAGAATGCTGCAGCACGCCGCAAGTCACGTTTGACTCGCACCCGTGCAGAGTCCGTAGCTAGCTGAACCACCCCATTGGGTTGACCGTCCCCCCGGCTGAACCACCCCATCGGGTTGACTGTCCCCCCGGATTAACTGTCCCATCGGGTTGATGCGGCTTCAGGCTTGGCTACATTTTCCGGCTGCAGTTATCGGCGATTTTTACCCGTTGCCGAAAGCGCTGCGAGCCGAGCTACGAGCGTCTCGAGCAAGAGTTCCCCTGGCTGATCGGTTCGGCCACGAAGGTCGACATCGGTTGCGGCCACGAGTTTGATGCACCTTGACAGCTTGGCCGTGCCAAGCTTTTTGCTCTGAGTGAGCGCCTTTTTTGCTGGAAAGGTCGAGCCCTTCATACCCAACAGCGCTGCGGCTTGCTTGTCATCGCGAACCCCGCTGCCATCTAGGCGCAACATGCGCTCTACATGCGTTTGCAGGGTGACCATCACTTGCAACGGATGACGGTCCCCTCCAGCGAGCATCCGCTGAAGTTTTTCAACTGCCTCTGCAACGCGACCGCCATCAATTGCATCAGTCAGTTCCCATGGCGGCACGGCGCCGGCATTCCCAAGGTACGGCTCAAGGTCCTCGGGGCTGATTTCTTCGTTGCCAAAGGTGGCTTCGAGCACCGTCAAAATTCCTGCCAACCGACTGAGATCTTCGCCAAGTTGTTCAACGAGCACGCGTTTCGCTCCGCTACTCAAACACACAGCAGAGCCAGCGAGTTGATCGTCAACCCACATCGACCTCCCTTTGCCGCCTGGCAGGCCACAATCATGAATTTCACCGCCAGCGTCTTTGATTGCTTGGCTGAGTTTTTTGGGAAGCGGCGAGGTTCGGGTACCTGGGGCGACTGCCTTTTCCCAGATGAGCACCAGGGTTGACTCAGGAGCTGGATTCTCTAAATACGCAAGCACTGCAGCGAGTTCATCGGTTGAGAACCTGGCACAGTTTCGGGCAACAACGACTCGTGACCCGAACATCGACATCGTGGTGGCGGCCATGATCACCTGACTCATCGGGTACTCATCTCCGCTGAAGGTGTCGAGCAGTTCAGTACGATCACCGTCGCCAATGAGTCGGATCACCAACTCGCTTGCAGCAGTGCCAAGTAGGACCTCATCACTCCCTTTGAGGAGGTACACCGGAGAGTTCGCCGCTGTCGGATTTGGCATCACGAAGCTCGCAGTGCAGATTGGTCGCTGCTGTCTGGACCCTCCGAATGAGCTTGCAACAGCGCTGCCAGAATGTCGGCGGTTCTGCGAGCACCAACTACATCGTGAGCTCGCAGCACCCGACAGCCCTTGGCGATTCCCAAGGCATGTGCGGCATGGCTGGCCTGACGGCGGTCAGTGACCTCAGTGCCGAGCAGCGCTCCTAGAAATCTCTTGTTTGAAGCCGAGAGAAAGGTTGCATAGCCAAGTGAGGCTAGGTGCTCGGAAGAACGCAATAACTCGAGCGACTGCGGCTCGGTTTTACCAAGATCCATGCCGTCATCAACCATGATTCGTTGGTGCGGGATTCCAGCCTCAAGCGCCGCCTGAGCGCGACCCTGAAGAAATGCCCGTACCTCTACCTGCAGATTCTCATAGACCGGTTCTGGATCAGGAATACGTGGGCCGAGGCGTATATGCGTGGCCACCACGCTGGCATCGAACTCTGCACAGATCGGCAGGTAGTCAGGGTGTGCAAATCCAGAAATGTCGTTTCCTACCGAAGCTCCGGCCGAGAGCGACTCGCGCAGAACCACAGGGTTCCAGGTATCTACCGAAATTGGCAGATCGAAACGAGAGCGGAGCGCCGCAATTGCGGGCACTACCCGCTCTAGTTCCTCCTCGGTTGAAACCTCGGGGCCTGGGCCAGCCTTGACTCCACCTACGTCAAGAAAATCTGCCCCATCGCGCACAAGGCCATCAGCCTTTTCTAGGAATCCATCAAAATCGAAGTATTGCCCGCCATCAAAAAACGAGTCTGGGGTTCGGTTCAGGATTCCCATAACTAAAGCTCGGTAGGTGATGTCGAAGGAGTAAGCCGCTCCGAGCTCCAGAATCATGTTTCAGAAGCTACACGCGCTAGCGGACAGCATGACTCGCGGTTCCGTCACTCTGCGTTGTTTGCGGGCAGTATCTCTGCGAACTTCAACTTGCGCCCCTCCAGCACTCCAAGTTGTCATGCCAATTGGAGTCATTCCCGGAGGGCTGCGCTCACCCACTGACAGAAGTTGACGGACCTGAAACTGTTGGGCGACTACTTGAGCAGTTCGGGTGGCAGCGCTTCCAGGTTCAGCCACAACGATGTCCAGCCTGCGCACCCCAGCACCCCACAGGGATTCGAGCAGATCGCCAGCATTCGCGGAAGGTCCAACTGCTAGCACCTGACCGCCGCATGTGCCGACCCAGAGCGTTGCCCCAGCGGTTAGGTCGCTCTCGCCGGCCGCGAGGTGTGTTGGGCGAATAGCTATGAGGAGCAGCGACAGCGCTAAACACCACGCAAACAGCCTCAGAGATTGTTTGAATCGGGCGCGTATCGCTAGCGCCGCAAACCTGCGGCTCGTGACCAGCAACAGCAGCAGCCATGCAATCCCGAGTAGCAGCAGTTGGAATGGCCGCAACAACGGCAGGGCAGATTGTGAGCCCAGTCTGGCAACCCATCCAATCCAGCGCACCAACAATTCAGACGGTATCTGCACGAGCTGAGCCAAGGGGTTGCGAATCAGCCCCGCCCCCAGACCAACTGTCACCCCGAGCATCATGACTAGGCCTGCTGCCGGCACGGCCAACAGATTGGCCGGCGTGGCAACAGCGGGAATCCCGCCAGCAAGCGCAACCAGAACTGGAGCAGTAGCTACCTGTGCTGCCAGCGTGACTGCAAGCGGAAGCCGAAACCACGCTGGCCCAGGTAAGCGATCTGCTAGCGGACGTGCCATCACCAACAATCCCGCTGTGGCAGCAATCGAGAGTTGAAACCCGATCGAATGAACCAGAAGTGGATCAGTGATGACAAGCGCAATAATCGTCATGGAAAGGACCCGCAATCCACTGGCCAATCGG
>CAMDLX010000217.1 GCA_945901935.1 Bifidobacterium breve
CCCGGATGAGCACGCAACAAATCAACCAAGGGCCCAACAGCAATAATTACTCCCGCTTGCACTGCGATTGCCGACTCGGTGAGCACTGTGTCGTTTTGGTCCACAGTCAGAATCCACTCTGCGCTAAAAATCTCCACTGGTGAGTTCAGAGCTGATTCGCTACCACTTGTTTCAGGGTGAACGTGTGAAGTCATAACCCGAAGGTACCGCGGGAAGTTAGATTCCCGGTCCGACCAGAGAATGGCCTGGCGAGAATACATGCACGCGATCTAGTCACCTGAAGCGTCGGCGATACTCTTCGGGCCGCCGATTGATTCCTTCCACCACGCAGCACTTTGTCTGGAGAACCATGTCTACTGAGAACGCAGGAACACCCGCTCGACTTGAGGAGCTTGTGGAACTCACCGAAAAGTTTTGGTCCGATCTGTTCCGTCGAGACTTTGATGCAGTGGGAGCTTGGTTTAGCGCCGATGGCAATTACCGCGACATTCCAGCTCCCGAGGAAGGTGCCTTTGGCCCGGCCGAAGTTGCTGCCCGTCTGCGTTTAGGAATTGAACCGTTGGCAAACTACGAACATGTTCCAGGGTGGAACATCGTTGCTCAACGGGACACAACCATGACCGAACACACCGAGCGCTGGACTTGGTCCACAGGCGAGACGGTGGAGTTACCTTTTGTCTCGGTGATCGTGTTCAACGAAGAAGACCTGATTACGCGCTGGTGGGATTACTGGGACCTGGGAACGCTGATGAATGCCGCGCCCGATGCTTGGGTCGAGCACATCATGGTGGGCTACAAGTAGTCGACCAGTCAGGTGCAAGCCAGTGACTCTTCCCTACTACCTAGCGTCTGCGCTGGCTTTTCTTAGTTCTTCAGTCAGTGCGCTTCCGGCCAAGTAAGGCTGACCTACCACCAAGCTGGGCGTGTGGATAGCGCCGCTCAAGGACCTATCGAACAGTGCCTGGTCAGGGCGAGGGGTTGAAGCCTGCCCGGGCACTGCTCGAGATTCTCTGGTTGACTCCTCGGGACCAAAGCCCTGAGGAATCAACAGTTCACGCAATCGGCGGCGTGCCCGATGGAGTCGACTCATGACCGTTCCGAGCGGAACCTCAATGAGTTCGGCAGCCTCTTGGTACGTCAGGCCATCGATGTCTACTAGCTGGACAACTTGCCGAAAGTTGAAAGGCAAGGTGGCCACTGCCTGAGCGATAGCGCCTCCGAGTTCGTGATACTCGGCGCGCAGCTCAACGGCGTCAGCGGAGGAAGCGGGAACCAGATCGTCCGGGATCTCTGGGTCGGCCAGCAGTTGAGGCCGACGGCGGCGGTGGCGGTTGCGCTCAGTGTTTCGAACAATGGTGAGCACCCATGCACGCGGGTACCGCCCATCAAAGGTGCGAATTGCCTTGTAGGCGCGCAGCAGACTCTCTTGCACCAAGTCCTCGGCATCGGCCCGGTTGTGTGTCAATGAAAGCGCAACTCGGTACATGATGTCGGATTCGGGAAGGATCAACTGCTCAAATATCTCATCAGCTGTCTCGGCGGGAATGCTCGTGGCAGTCAGGCCAGAGGCAACTCCGCTGACCATGAGCGCTGCCAAATCTGGATGAATGCTCCCGGTGCGCTCTTCGTGCGCAGTGTGCTCTTCGCGTGCAGCCGGCAGCGAGCCTGCGTTGTCGAGCACAGCACTAGTCGAGGCTGAAGTGAAAGAAGGATCGGAATACATGCTCATGGCAATCCAATCTTGAGCCCATCGTGGAGCGGGGCGGAAGCTAAGGGGGGAGAGCTTGCTTTGCTAACCAGAGACCTTACCGGGGATCCTCAGTGACTTCAGTTTAGTTTAGTAATAATTATTTTCAACTGCCTTTTGAGTGCCAAACACAAGGGACCTAGGTGTTGCAATCCGTAGACTCACGCTCTCTAGTACGTTCAAGCCATCTAGTACGTTCAAGCCAAGTCCGAACCCCTCACTAGTACCAGCAGAAGGAAATCCTTGTGAATCACTACGAACAGCTCTACATCGGCGGCGAATGGGTCAACCCAGCGGGGACTGACCGTTTCCAAGTCATTAATCCGGCCACGGAAGAGCTGATTGGGTCAACTCCCGAAGGGTCTGTTGGCGACATTGATCGAGCGGTTGTTGCCGCAAGGGCTGCCCTGACCACAGGCGACTGGGCGGGAATGCCAGCGGCCGAGCGGGCCGACATCATGGGCCGCCTACTTGCCCTTCTTGGCGAGAAGGCCGATGACCTAGCCAACTTGATTACTGCCGAGGTGGGTTGCCCACTTCTGTTTGCTCATTTCGGCCAAGTCGGTGCAGCAAACATGGTGCTCGACTACTTCACCAACCTGACCCGCGAGTATGAGTTTGAAGAGGTTCGCCAGGACATGCTCGGTCCTGCCCTTGTTCGTAAAGAACCAATTGGCGTGGTCGGCGGGATCATCCCTTGGAACGTTCCTCTCTTCATCACCATGTTAAAGCTCGGCCCAACCTTGGCCTCGGGATCGACCATGGTGCTCAAGCCCGCACCCGAGACTCCGCTCTCCTCGTTCGTGCTTGCCGAGCTTGCACATGAGGCAGGCCTGCCCGCCGGAGTCCTGAACATCGTTCCCGCTGGGCGTGAGGTTGGAGAACACCTCGTCACGCATCCCGATGTTGACAAGATTTCCTTCACGGGATCTACCGTCGCTGGTCGCAAGATTGGCGCCCTCTGCGGTGAGCGACTGCGGCCCTGCACTCTGGAGTTGGGTGGCAAGTCGGCCGCAATTATTTTGGATGACGTTGACCTTGACTCAATCATTCCGGAACTGATCTCTTCGGCCACGATGAACAACGGGCAGGCCTGCGTAGGCCAGACCCGAATCCTTGCCTCGAAGAATCGCTATAGCGAAGTTGTTGAGGCAGTTACCGAAGCCATGGCTGCACTTGTTCCCGGAGACCCGTCCGGCAACTTTGATGTCACGCTTGGACCACTCATTGCTGAGCGGCAGCGAGACCGAGTCGAGGGCTACATCGCAGCCGGCATTGCCGAAGGCGCGAGAGTCACTACAGGTGGCGGCCGACCCGCTGACCTAGACAAGGGTTGGTTCGTCGAAGCCACGCTCTTTGCAGATGTTGACAACAGCATGAAGATCGCCCAGGAAGAAATCTTTGGGCCAGTCGTTGTCGCAATCCCCTACGAGGACCAAGCCGATGCCGTCCGAATTGC
>CAMDLX010000218.1 GCA_945901935.1 Bifidobacterium breve
GTCAAGGACAACGTGTACTCCCCGAAGTACATCACGGTCTCACCGGGAACCAAAGTGGTGTTCAACAATGTTGGTCGCAACCCTCACAACGTGATTCCTGTGCAGAAAGGGGCATTCGAGCAGATTGCGACTGATGACCTGCAGCCAGAGGAGCAGGCTCAAGTGATTTTCGACGAACCCGGCATGTATCCCTACTACTGCTCACTGCACGGAACTCCTTCAAAGGGAATGGTCGGCCGTGTTCAAGTGGCAGAGAGCTAGGAACTACTTGGAGTGCCTCTCGCTTGAGGGACTGTCTACTTAGGCCCAAAGAGTGGGTCTTCATCGCGGTTCGAAGAGAGTCCACAGACCACATCGCGGTTCAGGCAGAGCTTGACCTCGTTCTCTAATCCTTCTTGGTCCCAGGAGTTGATGAAGTCGGCATGGATTCCATAGGTCGAGCCCGATGCCAGCGTTAGGTCGTGACCAGTCCCCGAGATTGGGTAAGCCACTGCAAAGGTCAACTGCGGAACGTGAACGGGGTGAGTTTTGGGGCACAGGCCTTGCGAGCTATTGACCATATGGCTGCGGTGATTCTTGCTGTCTGTGTTCACGCCATCCCAACAATCAGGAAATGTTATGACGGCTCGAAGTGGCGCCGAAGCCGGACACTGTGGGGGCGATGCGTCCTGGGTGGAGGACACGCCGCAGGCCCAGCCTGCAAGGTCGGGGGAGAGGGGTTCGGTTGCAGTCATATCACCGGCAATGATGTGAAGCCCTTGAGGGAAGCTCACAACATCTTTCGGGTTCACCCCCGGCGCTGCTCGGTAATAGGCAACTGACTTTACAGGGGTGACGACTTGGCCGTTATCTCTGAGTTGCGGGGCCCAATAGGCAGCAGTATCTCGCTGCTTCTGACAAGTTGTAGCGCCCTTGAGCAGCGAGGCAGTAGAGGATTCTGCGTTGGTGCTGGTGTTGCCAAAAAAGTCGTGCTCATGAGACATGCCGGGTTCGCCAGGAAACACGATCGGGTCATCCGGCGCAGAGTGGCTATAACCGCAGTCCGTCACGAACTGTCCGGCTAATCCCTGTGGGCCCGTGTGGCGGGCAGGGGAAAGGGGGCTCACCTGCGCGCTAGGGGACTGAACCGAGTTGTCTGCGGCCTCTGATGTTGAGCAGGCCCCGAGCAAGAGTGCTGCACTGCTCATCAATGCGATGACAGCAGCAGCCTGTGCTCGAGGCCTACTGAACGGTGAGGTCATGTACCTGCGGGGCGAGCAGGCAGAGCAATCGCGTCGATATCTACTTTGGGCGGACCAGTCGGTGCTGGGGTGACCGGTGCCTTTGCGGCATTCGGCATATTGGGTTGAGCTGCAGGCTCGGGGGTGGTCTTGTAAGTACCCTCGGGCGGTGCTGCTGCCGGTGATCCCAACAAGCCCAGCAAGTCGAGTGCCCCCGCATCCCAGCTGCCGCCATTGCCCTCAGCATCGCAAGGGGCGAGTGCTTCAAGGTCATTCGGGGCGCTCGTGGCAAAGGTGTTACCGCTAAAGCAGTTGCGCAGCATGTCGGTTGTCACTCCAAGTCCCAGCAGATCGATAGTTCCAACAGCTAGATCTGCAACACCCGAACCGGAAATGGTGTTATCCAGAATCCGATTCTCGTACGGGTTCCAAAATACGACACAGCCCTTGAGAAGTCCGTCAACTGCTTTGCAGTCAGCCGCGGGAATCGGCGGAACCTCTAGATCATGGGTTTCTGAACAAGGGGTGTCCCACTCGGTAGCCTCGGGTGCTAGGTCGTTTGCGTCCTCTTCTGGGAAGGGCACAAGGCCAATTCCCGTGCGAGTGTGATTGAACACTTGGTTGCGTTGCACCAGGTTTCGTACGCCACCTGGCAACAAAATCCCGTTGCCCTGAGCAAGCAGAGCAACCGATATTGCGGGGGCTACTTCGTTGTTATTTTCGTAGACCAGATTGCCCACCACCGTGGTCTCACGTTCTGGGTAGCAGAGTTCGTAACTGCCACTGTTCGGTACGACGCCGGCACGATTGTTTCTGAATGTTGAGTTCACAATGTACAAATCGCCGCCAGAGTTCGTGCCGGAGTAACCCAAGCCGTTGTTCTCCGAAATCACGTTGTCGATGATCGCATTGCAGGGGTAGCACTCGCCAATATAAAAGCCGGCGTCGGGGCTACCTGATCCAAGGGAATTGTCGAGATGGCCATTCACAGCGTCGAACGCATAGATCCCGTAATCGCCATTGCGGTAGGCCGTCAGGTATGAGCCGCGGTATCCCTCTACGCCAGTCCAAAAGAAGCCATTGGAAGTGAAGTTGCGGGCCGTCATATTTTCGACCACTACGCCGTTGGCTTCGAGTATGCGAACGCCGTTTTCAAGCTTGAACTCCCCATCGAGGATCACCGTATTGCGGTCAAGTCCCCGCAGCGTCAGGTTGTCCGTCGTGACATCAACATCTTCGTTGTAGACCCCCGGGCTAATCAGGATGAGGGCGCCCGGCTTTGCCGCATTCACGGCATCTTGGATGGTTGGCTGGTCGGCAGGAACAGTGATTGTCATAGCCGAATCCGAACCTGAATCTGCGTTGTTTGAGTCTCCTCCTGATTCGCTGTCAGACCCGCCGCAAGCTGTAGCGAGTAGTGCAAGCGTGGCCAAAAATGCCAACGTGAGCTTGAAAGTTGCCTTGCGCATCTCATCCCCTTTGAGGTCGTGTAGGTACACGACAGGGTCTAATCATGCCTCACAGCTTGCGAGGCATGACGCTTTATTGGGCTGCTGTTTCTTGAGGCCGCTAGTTACTGGCAAACTAAGCCCATGCGCGACTGGTTCGTGGGTGGAGCGGTGATCCAAGCTGGATCCCTCGCGGCCAACAACTCTGCCGGTTCAAGTCCGGCCTCTCTACCGGATGCAGGGCAGACAAGGGATGAAGGGCAGGCAGGGGATGCAGTGCAGGCACCCTCCGGCCTGCTGCTCGTAGAGAACCTCCGACAGAACGGCAAGTCGGACTGGACAACTCCTGGCGGTGTCATTGATCCGGGCGAGACTCTGCTGAGCGGACTCACGCGAGAGGTCCGCGAAGAGACTGGTCTAAACGTGATGCGTTGGTCGGGTTTGCTCTACGAGATTCTTGTAGAGGCTCCGGGACTCAAATGGCGGCTGCGTGTCGAGGTGCACCTTGCTCTTGAGGTGCATGGAGAGG
>CAMDLX010000219.1 GCA_945901935.1 Bifidobacterium breve
GCCGCTAGTTGCCACCACCGACGTCTTTTCGGCCCGTCGAGTTGCCGAGGCTGTGGTTCGCCCAGTCGCTGCTCGAAACCTGGACTCCGCTTTGCGTCCCATCCTTGCCAAGGCTCCTGCAAGTACCTGTCTTCAGATTCGAGACTCCAATAATCCCGTCTTTTCGTATCAGGTAAGCGAACCGCTCGTCCCAGCTTCAAACCTCAAGCTGCTTGTTGCTGCGGCTGCACTTGATCGCCTCGATCCGAATAGTCGACTCAGCACAAAATTTGTTACCGATGGCAAAGCAACGGATGGCTCGACTGTTCAGGGCAATCTGTACATGGTCGGCGGAGGTGACCCCGTGCTCAGTACGGCCTCGTTTGCAGGCCGTCCTGATCGGGCCGGTCAGGCCTTCACAGACCTAGACAAAGTCGCTGATCAGATTTATGACACTGGAATTCGCACCATTACTGGCTCAGTTGTTGGTGATGCGACCCGTCACGACGGAGTTGGATCAGTTGATTCTTGGCCCGATCGGTACACCACACAGGGCCAAGTTGCACCGCTTTCAGCGCTACTCGTGAATGATGGCGTCGATGGCAGCGGCACAGTGGTGAAGGATCCGACATTGCATGCTGCGGCAGTGCTAACTGAGCTGCTTCGATCACGTGGCGTCACCATCGAATCAGACCCCAGCGTCGGTGTAGCCCCAAAGAATGCCACCGAACTTTTGCAGGTCGAATCTCCGACAGTGAGTGAGTTGCTCACCGATGCAGTTCGGTTTTCTGACAACACCACAACCGAACTGCTCGTCAAGGAGCTTGGTCTGTCTGCTGGGGGCACTGGCTCTACTGCGGATGGAGTCGGAGTCCTGCAAGAGTGGGTCGCAGCTTCGGGTCTACCTGCTGAAGGTGTGAGTTTTGTTGATGGTTCCGGGCTCTCTCCTGATGATCGAGTTACCTGCGAGTTCTTGTCGGCGCTAGTGGCCAGCGAGGGGAGCGAAGGCGAAATTGCTTCCTCCTTGGCTGTGCCTGGCAACCCAGGCACCCTCGATGATCGCTTTTTGTCTGAGCCACTTCGAAGCAGTTTGCGTGCAAAGACCGGGACCTTGTTGCAGGTCACTGCTCTTTCAGGCTGGTTAGCAACAGCTGCAGAAAAGAACTTGGGCTTCTCATTGCTGATCAATACAGGCAGTAGGAACGTGAATGCTGCCGACCTGAACACACAACGAGAGGTTTTGCAGGCAATGTTGAGCTACCCGGATGCGCCGGCACTTGACACTCTCGCTCCTCTCGCACCGGAACCGCCAAAAGGATAGTTGTGACGCAAGAACCTGCAGGGGAATCCTCGCCGAAGAATTCGGATCAGGCATTTGAACCCCTTGACCTGCCCATGTTTCCGCTTGGGTCGGTGCTGCTTCCTGGTATGGGTTTGCCGCTTCACGTCTTTGAGCCCCGGTATCGGGTGATGCTGTACGACTTGCAGCAGTCGAACTCTCAGGAGTTCGGGGTCGTACTGATTGAGCGGGGAAGTGAGGTAGGCGGCGGAGACACGCGTGGGCAAGTTGGATGCAGGGCAGCTATTGCCCAAGCCGAGGAGCAACCCGACGGGTCGTGGGTCTTGATCGCCGTTGGCACTGAGCGGATCAAGTTGCTTGGATGGCTGCCAGAGGATCCCTACCCAAAAGCGAGCGTTGTTCCTTGGCCAGATCAGCGAACTGAGCAGCAACTCGATGATGCCTTGATTGAGGGTGCTGAGCGGGTTGCGCGCCGGGTGGCGGCCTTGGCTGTAGAGATGGGAGCGCAGGGGTTACTCGCAGATTCTCAGCTCAGTGCCGACCCCAGCTGCCGTCTCTATGAGTTAGCGACTATGGCCCCGCTCGGGGCTCTCGACCGCAGTCGACTGCTGTGCACACCCGATCTCCCTACCCGCTACGAGTTGCTGATCGAGATGCTTGAAGAACAAGAACTTCTGTTACAAGGACGCCTTACTTTCGGTGACTAGAAATTATTGGTCTCCATTTCTTGCTGCTATCGGGCGTGACTGCTTTGGCATCTAGAAACTGCTCCTGGGGAGTAACACCTCTGAGGCTTCGGGGGTGGTAAAACTGGGGACTGAAAAGCAGGAGGGCAAGTTGTCAGATCAATTCGCAGAGAAGTTCCGACCGAAATCTAAGTCTGGACCGGTAGGACAAATCACCGAATTGAAAGACCTAGTTGCCGGGTACGCCAAACAGCAGACGGTGGATCCGCTAAAAACTCTTGGCCGGTACTTGGGGTACGGGTTCGCAGGTTCCATGGTGATGGGGCTTGGATTCTTCCTGTTGTTGCTCGCACTCCTGCGAGGTCTTCAGCAGTTCACAGTTTTTAATGACCCAAGCCAGATCGACGGCGGAACCTTTTCATGGGCACCCTATTTCATTACGGCCGCTGCCGGTACGGTGTTGGTAGTGCTCTTTCTGTGGCGTTTAATCGTCAACTTGAACCAGCATCACGCAGCAAGCGCCCATCCAGCATGAAGACAACGCTCACCAAGAAGAACAAGGGATCTCAATGAGCCAGAACAGGTCAGACGTTCCGATCAGCCGCGAAGACATCAAGAACAAACTCGGAGACCTTCAGGGTGAGGCCCTCGATCAGGTCGGCGAAGCAAAGAGCCAACTGGTCGCAGTAGCTGCAGGGGTTGCCGTTGCGGTCCTTGTTGTGGTCTTTCTTCTGGGTCGCCGCGGCGGCAAGCGCTCCTCTGCGATCATTGAAGTTCGCCGCTCCTAATGCTGCAGAACTTGTGGGAGTGGCTTCTCTCCCGCGTTTTCGGCGAGGGCATGGCTTCGGGAGTCGCTGTTCGCGGAACTGAGTTCCTCGGAAAAGAGATTTCCCAGGCTGTCCACCGAGAGGACCAGGAAGTTACGCGTGTCCGCTTGCGTGCTGGCGAGAGCTACACAGTCGTCGCAAGGCCTCCCGCTACGCGGAGGGAACGCAAGTTGGCAAAGTCTGAGCGCTCCCTCAACCGCAAGTTCGAAGCGCTCAATCGTCCAACGAAATCGCAGCTTCGCAGCGCCAGAAAGCTCTCTCGTGCACAGCGCCGGATGGGACCAGCTACTCCAGTCAGCAAGCGTGGTCGGAAGCGAGCACAGAAAGAGGCTGCCCTCGGTAGGAGATTTGATCAGAAGATGCGGCCGAGCAAACAGCAATTGAAGGT
>CAMDLX010000220.1 GCA_945901935.1 Bifidobacterium breve
CCTGTTCCCTGCAACATCGTTGACGGTGTGCGAGTGAACGCTGCTGCTGCGTATGTGCAGCCAAACCGAGACCGCAACAATCTGAGTATTCAGACGAACAGCACGGTGCAGCGGGTAGTCATCGAACAGGGTCGCGCCGTTGGAGTGCAGGTACTCCAGGACGGCCAGCGCCGGGTTATTCGATCAGAGCAGGTAGTTCTCTGCGCCGGTGCTCAAGGCTCGGCCAAACTGCTGCTGCTGTCGGGAGTCGGAGCGGCGGAGGCGTCGCGCCGCCTGGGAATCTCGGTACATGCTGACCTTCCTGGAGTGGGCAGCCTCGTGTCGAATCACCCCACTATCGATCTGATGTATCGCCCAATGCCCTCTATTGCGCTCCCTGCTTCGTCAAGCTTTATGCAGATGGCCCTTCACCTTGGACCTGCTGGAGGTGATCTGGAGTTCATGCCAACTCGCCGGCCCTACGGTCAGGTCACCGGGTTAGATCCGATGGATGACCTGTTGAGTATTCGTATTTCTCTGACCCTTCCTCAGAGTCGAGGCAGCCTGCGACTGCAGTCGGCGGAGCCGCAGGATCAGCCGGTGAGCAGCTACAACTATTTACAAGATGAATCTGACCGGGAGCGGCTTCGGGATGCAATCCGAATCGCTGTAGAACTTGCTGAATCACCTGAGTTTCGCCCAATGGTTGATCAACTCTTTGGCCCGGAATCAACTGTGCTTTCCTCGAATACGCAACTCGATTCGTGGATTGCAGAACGCCTCGGCACGGCGTTTCACCTGATGGGTACCTGTCCGATGGGCCCTGCTAGAGACCCATCTGCTGTTGTTGACGCTCGGTGTCAGGTGCACAGCCTGGCGGGCTTGAGCGTGGTTGATACCTCAATCCTGCCCGTACCAGTGTCTCGAGGACCGGCGGCTACGGCGATCATGATCGGTGAGCATGCTGCGAAGTTCTTTGGCTGAGCACGGCTACGATCACCCACCATGTCTCGAATCTCCCCCCTCATTGTTTCTGCGTGTCTAGCTGTGGCGCTCTTCGCTGGTTGTACAAGTTCAAGCACTGAGGACAATCAGAAGGATTCGGCCGGAAGTACAACCACCGAGAAAGCAGTTGCAGTGTCTCCTCCTGATCAGCCAGGCCCGTATCAAGTTGGTCGACGAGTCATACAGATCAGCGATGCCGCTCGCGGCAGAGCACTCACTGCAGATGTCTGGTACCCCGTTGAGCAGGGCGTGACTGCGCCTCTGTCGATCTACCAGTTCATTCCGGGAATCGAATTGGCATCTTTGACAGCGCTAGCCGATGCACCAGCGAGTGCTGCAGGGCCATTCCCCATGGTGGTGTACTCCCACGGGAGCGGCGGTCTGCGCTACATAGCCTCTTGGTTTACCGAGGCCCTAGCGAGTCATGGGTTTGTTGTGGTCGCAGTGGACCACACCGGCAACACTGCTCTCGACTCGGTGACAGGTGCCAGTACGCCCAGGCCAGTCAATGCTCTCAACCGAGTCCAAGATGTTCAGTATTTGATTACGGCCATGCTCGGAATCTCTGCCACTGCGGGTGACCCGCTGTCCGGGACGATGGACCCCGAGCGCATCGGGGTAACGGGCCATTCCTTTGGCGGGTTCACCACGCTGGCCACAGCAGGCGGTTATAGCAATGAGTTGGGGAGCGTTCCCGCAGATAAGCGCGTCAAGGCCATTGCAACGATGGCGCCGTACTCTGAACTGAACTCCGATGAGGAACTAGCGGCAATCAATATTCCCAGCCTGCTGGTAGCAGGTGTGCTCGATACAACTACCCCGATTGTCAATGACACCACTCGTCCATGGGATCTGATCTCGGGCCGTCCGCTGCTTCGCATGGATATCGACAAAGCAGGACATCAGTCCTTTACCGATGTCTGCCGCTACCAAGATTCCTTGTCCACTTTGCCGAATCTGCCACAAGTGTTTATCGACGTAGTCAATGAGATGGCACTCGAGGGCTGCACCAAGGACCTCATCCCGATTGACGAGGCTCACAGCATTACCAATGGCATCACCATTGCGTTCTTGCAGACCTATGTGGCGGGCGAAGATGGCTATGAGAGCTATCTGTCTCCGAAAGACGCTCCCGAGGGAACCGAGCTTCAAGTCAAAGACTGAGCAGTGTCAGGATCTGAGAACTGGGTCTAACGGTGAGAACCCGCGCCTAACAGTGAGGACTGACTTAGATGTCTTCGTCGCCAAACTCAATCCGACGAAAATCGGCATCACTGAGCTTGTCTGCCTCGGTCTCATTGGCGTCGTAGTCCCGGCGCTTACCGAGGATTACAAAAAAGGCTCCAATGAGCACCACACCAAATACGGCGAAAATCAAAAATCCCTGCATCCCCACAGTGGATCACATTCTGAGCGCCTATGACAGCGGTTTGGCGCGGAGAGTTGGTCACGCTCGCTTTTTTCTCAGCACCCTTAGGCTGATGAGGTGGAAAACGCATCAACATTGCATGGCTTGGTTTTCGACCAAGCCGAGCGAACACCAGATGCAATAGCGATCGATGATGGTTCGAAGACCGCCTATCGCGAACTCCGGGAACAAGCCGAGCAGGTAGCGGCCTCGTTGCGCGCATATGGGGTCGGTCGCGGCGACTTCGTTGGAATCTGTGTTGGCAGGAGCGCCGAACTGTTGGCTGTGGTACTTGGCGTGCTGGCATCTGGGGCGGCTTATGTTCCGCTCGATCCTGCTTACCCCAAAGAACGACTGCGTTTCATGACTACTGATTGCAGCGCTCGAGTTGTGATCTGTGACGCGAGCTTCGCCAATTTCTACGATTCTGAACTGTTCGAATCAGGACTCTTGACTGAAGCCAAGCTCACCTTGTTGAGCCCAAAAGTGCTTCTGCAGCCACAGACTCAGCCCGCTCAATCAGCAAGCGTTGAACCAGAAGATCTGGCATATCTGCTCTACACCTCGGGTTCAACTGGCCAGCCCAAAGGCGTGATGATCAGGCACAGCAACGCTGTGAATCTGGCCCGTTGGGCTCGGGATGCGTTCTCTGATGAGGACCGATCCCGAATCCTGTTTTCTACTTCACTCTCTTGGGATCTTTCGATATTTGAGATCTTTGCTTCACTAGCCTGGGGAGGAACACTCGTGGTGGT
>CAMDLX010000221.1 GCA_945901935.1 Bifidobacterium breve
GGTCGTGGCTCGGACTAGGTCGTGGCTCGGGCTAGCTCGTGGCCCGGACCAGGCCCGGACTTGGTCTTGGCTAGGCCGAGCTGCGCGTGGCAGTAGTGTCCGTAGCTGCATCAACTTCGTGAAAGTTAGCCGGGAGAATACGTCATGGATCTGGGAATAGAAGGACGTCGCGCTGCAGTTGCTGCCGGCTCAGCAGGCCTTGGCCTTGCAACAGCACAGGCACTCGTCAATGAGGGCGCGCAGGTTGCTATTTGCGGGCGTGACCCGGAGCGACTTGCTGCAGCGGTTGCAAGTCTCGGACCTTCGGCTATTGGTATTCAGGCAGATATGTCAACTAGCGCGGGCGCACAAGGGTTCGCTCAGGCTGCAGCCGAGGCATTGGGCGGCCATATCCAGATTCTGGTGGCAAACGCTGGTGGTCCGCCGCCGGGGGTAGCCACTGCGACAAGCGTGGAGCAGTACCGGTCGGCCCTAGAGCTGAACTGCTTGTCAACCATTGCGCTAACGCTCGAGGCAGTTCCAGCTATGCGGGAAGAAGGCTGGGGACGCATTCTGGCAATCACCTCGATTGGTGCACGACAGCCGATTGCTTTTCTTGCAGCTTCGACTGCAGCACGAGTTGCCACAACTGCGTTTATCAAGAACCTAGCGACTGAGGTCGCAATTGACGGTGTGACTGCAAACACGATTCAGCCGGGGACTCATAAGACTGCTCGCAATGCAGATTTGTCTGCGGAGCAAAGCGCCGAACTGCTGCAGTCGATTCCGGCGGGCAAAGTAGGAAATGCCACCGACTTCGGTTCCGTTGCGGCCTTTTTGTGTAGCGAAATGGCCAACTTTGTTTGCGGTGCTTCGATCATCGTCGATGGCGGAGCAAGTCGCGGTCTGCAGTAGTAGCGGGTCGGGCTGTTAGGCCTCGGGAGCGCTGCGCTGCACGTGCACGCGAACCTCGGCTGCCCCGGGGAGCGGTTCAACGGTGAGCCGACCCGAGTTTGCCTCCGAGGTCACGGTTCCCCCCGTGACTGTTGCTGAGTAGCCATCTGGGTAGTGCACTGCTGGCAGAACAATGCTGGTTGGTGCAAGCACGGTCTCATCGGGCTGATAGCGAAAGTTGAAAACTCCGGTGGCCGTGTCAAAGTGCTGACTGATGGGGTGGCCTGCCGTTGCTTGGGCATAGGCACGCACGAGCTGTGTGCGAACAACTTCTGGCCAGGTGCCGGGGTGATGCCAGTGCATCCAAGAGAACAGGTACTCGTCGGCAAGCTGGGTGGTGCGAGTCACGTTGAGCGGGCTCTGCGAGGCGCCAAATTCGCCAAGCAAGGTGGGGGAGTTCCATCGGGTACTGACCGAGTGCGCATCACTAAAGACTGAGCCAAATACTGCGTCGCACAGGGCCGATGGTGCGGGGTCAGGTTGAACTGGCTCTCCGCCATCTGTGTCGTAGCAGTAGGCGTGGAATGTGTATCCGATATTGGCGCCGGGTGCGGGTGTGTCGGGGAAGGGTTCGCCGATGTTGAATGGTGCCCACCAGACTGCAAGGCCAGGAGCGGCTTGGTTTACCCTGGCGGTCAAGCTGGTGTACATAGCCTCGGCTTGGCGGTAACGGCCGCCACATGAGGTAACGCATTCAAAGAATTTGTCCCCAGGGAATGGCTCGTTGATCAAATCGATGCCAATCACGTTGGTTTCGTCTTTCACCTCGTTGGCAAGCGCGGCCACCCCATCGCCATACAAGTCGATTGCACTTCGGCCCTCCGAAACTGGGACTTGGGCCCACCAGTCATTCCACTGTCGCAGTGAACGCGGCGAGAGATAATTCGCAGCCCAGCCGATAGCGGCCTCGATTTCTTTGGGTGCAGTAGGCGAGAGTGCGGCGGCTTCGGCCGTCGTCGCCCAACTAGGCATTCCCCAGAAGACGTCCTGATGGAAGTCGAGCAGTACCCACAGGTTCTGAGCAGTGAGCGTGTCGATGACCTGGGCGACTTCGGCCAGATAATCCGTGTCGATCACTCCAGGTGCTGGCATCAGTTTGGCTGCCCAAACGCCGAGTCGAATGCCGTTAAAGCCGTCTGCTTGGAATTCAGCAAAATCTTGCGGCCCAAGCCATCCGTTCTCGAGCGGCGCAAGGAAGGGCTCGGACTTATTCACCACGTTGGTACCGTGGATAAGAACCACGCGCCCGGTTGCATCCACAAGATCGCGTCCGCGCATGTGTAGCGGGCCGATCACATCTGCCGGCTCGGAGGTCACTGCATCAGCGGGACCCTCTGGGAAGGTGACGAGCGGCGCAGAAGTACACGCAACCGCGCTAATGAGACAGAAAACGCCAATGACTGCTATCCAGATTCCCCGCATGTCGAAACGATAGCAAGATTCCACTTCTCGGGGCTGAGCAACTGCCCGGGTGAGGGGGAACTTGATTGGTCCTGTTCCATGTGAGGCTATTGGCGGGCTGACCGCGATGGCCGTGTTAGGGGCTGGGTTTGCCGTTGTGTTGGGTGTTGAGTTGGGTGCCGGTTGGTGTGGTGATGATGTATCGGCCGGGTTTGTTGGGGTTTTCGGTGATGGTCCAGCCGTTTGTGTGGAGTAGCGCGTGGTGTGGTTTACAAAGAGAAACCAAATTGTTGAGATCTGTTGGTCCACCGTCTTGGGCTTCTTTGACGTGGTGTAGGTCTACCCAGTTGTGTGGTGCGTCGCATCCGGGGACGACGCATCCTTGGTCTCTGATGGCTATGGCTTTGCGTTGGCTGGGTGTTGCGTATCTGACGGCGGTTCCGAGGTCGAGTGGGATGCCGAGGCTGTTGATGATGAGTGCTTGGATTGTGGGGTCGCAGTTGAGGAGTCGGGTGGTGCCGTCTTGGAGGCGGACACCATCTGGTGTGGTGGCGTGGACGGGGTCTGAGGCTTGGATGACAAGGGTGATGTCTGTTGCTGGGTTGTTTGTGGTTCCTGGTTGGGTGCTGATAGCTCTGCGGATGAGTTCGGTGAGTGCTTCAGCTAGAAGTTGTGGTCTCCCCGGGATGATGTGATCAGGGTTTGCTGTTTTGAGTTTGCGGTGATGCGCGACACGCCGGTCGGTTTCAGTCAGGAGTGCTGCTCGAATTGTTGCTGCTGTGTCGGCTACGAAATCGCCGTCTAAGTGAAG
>CAMDLX010000222.1 GCA_945901935.1 Bifidobacterium breve
CCCCGGAGGCTTGCACCTCAACGGTTTTCAAGACCGTCGCATTCGTCCGCTCTGCCATCCTTCCGCCTCCCAGAGTAGAGCCAGCACGGGCTCCACTCAAAAACCCGAAACTTCTGTAATCAGGTTCTTCTCTGTCGGCCCAGCCAAATTCAGTCCATGATTGAGGCAATGACTGATCTCTCCCAGCTTGGCGTTTCGCGTTTTCGCGATGTTCGCGTTCATGATCGGTTCGGCACTCTGCTGACGCTCTTAGTCGCAGCGTTCATGCTGAATGGATTCATTGAGCAACGTTGGGCGCGTGTGGTGCTCGCTGGAATACAGATTGCGCTACTTGTGGTGGTGTATTACTCGACGCGCATCGATGGTGTGACGCGCAACCGTCTGCTCTTTCCCTTCATCTTGCTCCTCGGGGTTTCAATTGGCTCGATGCTGTTCTACGAGGGAGCAGGGAGCAACACAATTTCGGGAGCTGCTTCGATTGTCTCAGTGCTGATCTATGCAGCCATTTTGTATTTGGTTGTCCGACGGGTGATGTCTGAACGAGGAGTCGACCTAGAGACCATTTTGGGTGCGCTCTGCATTTACTTTTTGCTCGGGCTGATGTTCTCGACGGTATTCCACGCCCTGGATGTGTTCTCCTCAACCCCGATTTTTGGTGATCCAATCGCTCGACCGGACTACTCCTATTTCAGTTTCGTGACCCTAACCACGCTGGGGTATGGAGATATCTCGCCAGTGTCTGATCTTGCTCGCAGGGTCGCAGTCATTGAGGCAATGTGCGGGCAAGTATTTTTGGCAACAGTGATTGCAAGGATGGTTTCGCTGTACGGAGCCAAGGACCTTGCTGAACAGATTGAGCAGGCCGAGCAGGCCGGGCAGACGGAACCCGAAGCTCCTTAGCCGACTGAATCTACCTGGCCGCCTGTGTGACTCAACTGCCGATCTGTTGGATATAGGCGTCTAGCCAGGCCTCGGCTTTGTTGTTATCAGACTGGTTCTGCTCACGGGCGGCCGGTGCCGCAGCCGTTGCGGCAGGGTAGGAGCCAAGGAACTTTACGTTCGCCTGATGGGAGCGCAGGCTGCGCAAACAATCAGCCACAATCGGGTCGGCAATGTGGCCCTCAAGATCCAACATAAAGCAATACTCGCCAAGGGAAGTCTTGGTGGGCCGTGACAGCAGCAGCGACAAGTTAATGGAGCGTGCCGCAAACTCCTGCAGGATGCGCAGCAGTGAACCAGGCGTGTCGGCGCGCTGGTAGACGACGATTGAGGTCTTGTCCTGACCGGTGGGCGCTGGCACCCCGGAGCGAGAGACCAGAACAAACCGTGTGGAATTCTCCGGATGATCCTCGATCTCTGCCGCTGCAACTTCGAGTCCGTATAACTCGGCAGCCCGCAGATTCGCTAGCGCAGCAACGCTCGGGTCGTTTGCCTCCGCAGCCAACTCCGCTGCTTGAGCATTCGAGTTCGCAGCTACGTATTCAACGGCGGGGAGGTGATCGCGCAACCAAGTGCGGCACTGAGATGAGGCAACGGGAATCGAGATCAGGCGAGTGACTTGGGTGATCGACGCTCCCGGCCGAACCAGCAAGTACAGAGAAACGGGCTCGAGCATCTCACGCTGAATGAGTACGTCGACATCAAAGGCCATTGTGTCGACGATGGCATTGACGGTTCCCTCGATGGCGTTCTCGACCGGAACCACTCCTTGGTCAATTTCGCCTTCGGCCACGGCAAACAACACATCGGTCATGAGGGGATAGGGGACAAGCTCACCTTGAGCGAGATCCGCCTGCCGAAGAATCACTTGCTCGGAAAATGTTCCCGCCGGGCCGAGGAAACCAATACGCAAGGGGCGATTGGTCTTCTCGGGGGAGTCGGTGCTCATAGCTACAGAACCTAGTTGGCATAGTTTGGTGAGCGCACCCTTTCACCGTGCACCCTTTCACAACGCACCCTTTACCGAAGCACCCTTTACCGAAGCGAAGGATTCCTATGAGTACACATCTTGCGCCCGTTTGGTTTCAAGTGACTGATCTTGATCTGGTGGAGGGCAGCGGTTGTTGGGTGACGACATCAGGTGGCGAGAAGTACTTGGATTTCACCGGGGGAATTGCTGTGGTTTCTACGGGCCATTGCCATCCACATGTAGTGCAGGCAATACAGGCTCAGGCGGCCAGATTTATTCATGCTCAGGTGAATTGTTATCGACATGATCTGCTCGAACCGCTCGCTGAGCGCCTAGCGGAAATTACGCCCGATGGAATCGATACCTTCTTCTTCGCTAACTCCGGAGCGGAGGCAACAGAGGGTGCAATCAAGCTAGCTAAGCAGGCAACTGGCCGGCCGAACACCATCGTGTTTCAGGGGAGTTTTCATGGACGAACTCACTTAGCAATGGCGATGACGACTTCAAAGACGGGGTATCGGGCAGGCCATGCCCCGCTTCCATCTGGGGTGTTCGTCTCACCGTTTCCGCAGTGCTTAGATATGGCACAACTTCACCCGGGACTCAGTATCGAGCAGACAGATGATCTTGCAATCGACACTGCTATTGCTGGGCTTCGATTCTTGTTAGCGAGTCAAACTGCGCCCTCCGAAACTGCGGCAGTCATTATCGAACCAGTGCTCGGTGAAGGCGGATATGTCCAAGCGCCGCCACGGTTCATGCGAGAGGTGGCCGCCATCTGTGCCGAACATGGGATCTTGTTTATTGCCGATGAGGTGCAGTCAGGATTTGCGAGGACGGGAACCATGTTTGCAGTCGAACAGTGTGATCTACAGCCAGACATCATCGTCATGGCCAAGGGTATTGCGTCTGGCTTTCCATTCGCTGCGATTGGTGCCTCAAAGGAACTTATGGCTCGGTGGCCAGTGGGCTCCCATGGTGGAACCTACGGAGGTAATCCGATTGGCTGCGCAGCAGCCCTTGCCACCATTGATGTGCTGACCGAGCCCGGATTTCTTGACCATGTCACCGCTCGCGGCGAGCAATTACGCGCTGGGCTGAGTGAACTGGCATCGCAGCATGCCGTGATTGCAGATGTGCGAGG
>CAMDLX010000223.1 GCA_945901935.1 Bifidobacterium breve
CTGGGCAGGGGGTGGCACCCTGCGAGGAACAGGAACTCTTGCTTGTTCAGTGGAGGGCTGGCCAGGCCCAAGCATTCGGCTGTCGGGATGCAGGCTCGGCGAAACTGATCGACTCCCAGCAGTCTGGCAAGGTGGAGTTAGTTGGCGACGATGCCATGTCTGCGGTCACAGATGCGCCTGCGGTCACAGATATGTCTGCGATCACAGATGCGGCTGCGGAAGCCAACTCACAACGGCTAGATCAGGTGCTTCGGTCGGCTCTTGTTCCACCGGGGGAGTTCCTGTTGTTCCATGCTCGCCAGGCTTCCTATGTGGGGAGCACCCAACTAGGAGACCTAGCAGCAGCGGTGGACCAACTTGGGGTTGAATCCAACTTGAGTGTGCTCGGGCTTGCAGTCAACAACAATCCACCGGCCGAAGGGGAACTGCTAGCCAGCATTGCCCAGACTGCGAATCTTGCTGCCCCTTGGAGAGTGATCGATGCCGGCCAATCGGTTGATCTCACCGTGAGTCTGTTGTCTCGAGCATCGTTCGTGGTCACGCACTCGTATCACTTGGCGCTTTGGGCATTGCAGGCCAAAACCCCAGCTGTGTTAGTCGTTGACTCAGAGTATTACCGACTCAAAGCCGAGGGTTTGTCGGCCTTAGCGGGGTTCCCAGGAAGCATCAGCATTGCGGCAGATGCAACCGGTCCAGAGATCGCAGCACGCCTTGATCAGGTCCGCTCCTGGCTTGAGCAGAGCGAACTCGGCGCAGTGGCGGAGCGAGTCGAGTCTTGGTGGTCGACTCAGCTCAGCAGCGTTCCGACTACTAAGCCGGTGGCCACTTAGTTAGCGATGTAGCTGTTCTGGGCGCGCTGGCTCAGAACGGTTGGTTACATCATCTGTGCTGCTGCGAACACTGACCGCACCTTTGGCTCGAAGTGTTCAAGCGGCAAGGTTTCACGCTCAGGGTCAAAGGCAATCTGATCCCACTCGTCGGCAAACTTGGCAGCTAGTGCAAACTCGCTCTCGGAGAGGGTGTCTCGGTGCTCTTCGCGTGCATCTGGGTTGCCGCCGAAGTGAGCGTAATAATGCCGACCCTGAAAGTCCTGATGCACCAGAATCATGTTGAAAACCTCTGGCCGCACATAGGGCCTCAGAATCTCGGCTGCGATCTTCGGGTGATTCGGCACAGAGATTGCCTTGCCAATGTCATGACACAGGGCGGCTACGACCACCTGATCGTCAGCGCCTGACTGCTCGGCCAGCGTCGCGGTTTGCAAGCAATGAGTCAGTTGGTCGGTGCCAAACCCGTCGGTGATGCTTGACAACGAGCGCAGCAGATCAAGCACACGGTCTGCGACTCGAACCTGGTTCTTTGACGTCTCGGCGCCGATGACCGCCCACTGCTCGGCGGTGGACTCGTCCATGCGTGTAAATGTTGAAGCCATGTAATAAGTATGGCCCGTCTATACACACTATGAGCAAGAAATCCTGCGGATTTCGCATCGATGAGGGTTCGCGCCAAGCTATATATCGATGACTTCCGAACTCCTTGACGAGGCGCAGTTTCAGTCCGATTCCACCCCTCGAGTCCTTCCGATAAGGGGCCAAGTCCGAGAGGTGATTCCCGATGAGTGCTTTCACCGAAGCACAGCGCGTTCCTTGGCCTATCTGGCAGGCTCCTTTGCCCTAGTAGCAATCTTGGTGATTGCTGCGGCTGTCTGGTTACCCATGACTTGGGCTTGGCTGCCGGTCTGGGCTCTCTATGCCGTGGTCACAGGAACAGCAGCAGTGGGGTTGTGGGTTATTGCGCATGAGTGCGGCCACGGCGCATTCTCGGCCATAGGTTGGCTGCAGGATGGAGTTGGATATGTGCTCCACTCGGTGCTGTTGGTTCCATATTTTTCTTGGCAGCGGAGTCATAGCGTTCATCACGCCAAGACCAACCATCTTGACGAGGGCGAAACCCATGTCCCGGGTCGGGCAACGTTCCATAGCCATTCAAGTTCCGAACGCTCCTTGCCTAAGCATCCAAACCTTGCAGCCCTAATCGCAATTTCGCAGGCGCTGCTCATTGGTTGGCCTGCGTATCTTCTTGCTGGAGCCTCTGGCGGACCGAGCCGGGGCAAGACCAATCACTTTTGGCCGATCCGGCCGTTCTCTACTGAGTTGTTCCCTCCACGCTGGCACCGTCGAGTGTGGGCATCAACTGCTGGAGTCCTTCTAGTGCTAGCGGCCCTTGTGGCATTGTCGGTTGCAGTTGGCTCTGCAGTACCCGTGTTGCTGCTCTACGTGGGGCCTTACTTGGTGGTCAACGCGTGGCTAGTGACCTACACCTGGCTGCAACATACCGATGTCAAAATCCCCCACTTTGCAGACCCGGATTGGTCTTGGATGCTGGGTGCGTTTCAGACCGTGGATCGCCCTTACGGCAAGCTGATCGACCTGTTGCACCATCGCATCGGCAGCACGCACGTGGCGCATCACATCGACCACCGAATCCCTCACTACCACGCACAGGCAGCAACAGAAGCTATCGCTCAAGCATTTCCCGAGTGGTACCGATTCGATCCGACTCCGGTACCAGCTGCGCTCTGGCGGGTGGGAAGAGACTGCGTGAACGTAGCGGACACTGATGGCGGCTGGTATTTTAGCGACCCCCACTGAGCACAGTCTTGTCCGATGCTGCTAATAAAGGGGCATGAAGACCTCTGCTGACGGCACCACAGTCTCTGTTTCAACTGCTCAGGGCGCCCTTCGGGGCGTGTGGACTGACCAGATTGCCCGCTTTAGCGGGGTGCCCTTTGCGCAGCCGCCGATAGGTGAGCTCAGGTTTCGGCCACCTGTTGCAGCCGAGCCATGGGAAGGTGAGCGTGATGCAACGGGGTTCGGACCAGTCTCTGCGCAGAATCCCTCGCTCATGGACTCACTTTTTGGTGGCGAGTCTGAGGAGTGGTCAGAGGATTGCTTGTACCTCAACGTCTGGACTCCGCAACTCCCAATCCAGGATCAGCCAGCATCTGGTTCTGGCCTTGCGGTCATGGTGTGGATCCATGGCGGCGGATT
>CAMDLX010000224.1 GCA_945901935.1 Bifidobacterium breve
AAGGCGGGGGCACAGTTCCACTATGGGGATCCAGTGATTCGCATTGAGCGCCGTCCCGGCAGCGGTGAAGTGAGTGGAGTTCGCACAGCAGGCGGGCAACGATTCGACGCCGATGTGGTGGTGGCGAATCCTGATGTTCCAGCGGTGTACCGAGAGCTTCTTTCAGCCACACCCCCTTGGCGTGCACGCACCGGCACCTACTCCCCCTCCTGCTTGTTATGGCTGGTTGGCGTAAAGGGTGACATGCCTGAGCGGGCAGTGCACCACAACATTCACTTCAGTAAAGAGTGGACAGTCTCATTCGATGAACTGCTCAAAAAGGGCACGATGATGACCGACCCATCGATCCTTGTATCAGCACCTTCTGTGACTGACCCGAGCTGCGCTCCCGCCGGTAGCAACACGCTCTATGTGTTGGAGCCAGTGCCAAATCTCGATGGCAAAGTTGATTGGTCTACTGAGCGCGTGCCAGCCCGTGATCGCCTAGCGGCACGAGTTGCGGCGCTGGGGTATCCAGAGGTCATTGAGTGCGAGCAACTGATTGACCCGCTTGATTGGGATGCACTCGGCATGGAGCGCGGAACTCCGTTTGCAATGGCCCACAAGTTCGCTCGCACCGGCCCATTCCGGGCACCCAATATTGACCGCAAGATTCCCGGCCTAGTTCTTGTTGGATCAGGAACTGTGCCAGGGGTTGGTGTACCAATGGTTCTTGTCTCTGGTCGCCTTGCAGCTGAGCGCGCCGAAGCCATGGCTGGTGCGGGAAGCAGAGGCAAAGCGGGCCGTTCTCGCTCTGTAAGCAGGTGACCACACTCGAGGCGAGCTACGCCGAATGCAAGAGACTCAACCGTAAGTCGGGAACCACCTACTACTGGGCAACCCAGGTGCTCCCGGGAGTCAAGCGTCATCATGTGCACGCTCTCTACGGGTTCTGCCGCTATGCCGATGACATCGTGGACGATATGGGCCCGGCAAGCCCCGAGCAGAGAGCTGCCGCTCTGGCCGCCTTTGGCGACCGCTTTTTTGCGGATCTAGATCGAGGCGAGTCCGATGACTTGGTCCTCAAGGCCGTGGTGCATACCGTCAAGGCCTTCTCCATCGACCCAGAGCTGTTCCACCGTTTCTTGAACTCCATGACCATGGATCTGAGCGTGGATTCGTACGCCACTTGGGATGACCTCTGCGATTACATGGACGGCTCTGCCTGCGTGATCGGCGAAATGATGCTGCCCATTCTGGAACCGGCTAGCCCAGCGGCGATTCCGCACGCTCGAGACTTGGGCCTGGCATTCCAACTGACGAATTTTCTGCGTGACGTGGGTGAAGATCTTGACCGCGGTCGGGTGTACATCCCTCAGGAAGACCTAGAGAAATTCGGCGCCGACCCACACCTGCGAAGGGTTACCCCGGAGTGGCGAAATCTGATGCAGTTCGAGATTGAGCGCTCCAGAGAGCTCTACCTCTCTGCAGACCTTGGCGTAGCCGAACTGTACGGTTCCTCGGCTCGCTCAATTCGCGCTGCGCGAATTCTGTACTCGGAAATTCTGGATCACATCGAGGCGAACGAGTACGACGTGTTTAGTCAACGTGCTCGTGTGCCGCTCATGCGCAAAGTAGCGGTAGCTACCGAGATGATTGTTCCTCTCGGGCAGTTCTGGAATGCCCACGCTCCCGCAGCGCTTCGTCGGCACTGAGTTAGCGCTTCGCTGCCTCAGCTCAGCAGCGAAACAACTAGCTGCTTGGGCTAACTGGCTGCTTGGGCTAGCTGGCCGTTTGGGCTGCTGCTGTTTGAGCTGCTGCCGTTTGAGCAGCTGCTGCAACCCGAATCGGGTCACGAGTCGTGCTCGCTGCACGCTCTCGAAGTGCAGCTGGAATCACGGGCGCCAACATGCCGTACGGCGCAGCGTTGTAGAGGTGATGAATCCGGTGTGCCTCGCGAAGCGGCTCTAAGAACGCAACACGCTCGGGCAACACAGAAAGGCGACGATGAATATAAAAGTCGTGAATCACCAAATAGGACATTCCATAAGCGGTGATTCCGGCACCGATGGCAATCAGAATGCTCAGCTGTGGTTGAAGCGCCCCGATAGCCATGATGGCAATCGTGGACCCCGCAAAGATAACCGGGAAAAAATCGTTCGCCTCCCAGCCAGTACTACCGGGGCGGTGATGGCTGCGGTGCAAAAAATGTCCAAACCCATGAAAGACCACGCGATGAGTTAGTGCAGTGACTGGCTCCATCACCAAAAAAGCAGCTACTGCCGCCAAGACCACAACAAGCACATTCATCTATGCCTCACTTTCACTGACAGCCTCGCTGTCGGGTACCACGTTCGTGTCATTTAGTTCTACCGACTGAGTGGCTCTTCGGCCAAGTTGATCCCACACCACCATCGTGAGGGTCACGAGCGCAAAGCCGAACCCAAAGTCCTCAAGAGGAGAATGAAAGAACACTCGGATACCAGAGAACACATCGCTGTTGTAGTTCACGATGGGTGACGAGGCCTTGGTCAACCAACCATCGACTAGCACCTGAAAGAACCCAACAATTGCCATTGCAATCCAGTAGCTGCCAGTGCGAAAGATTCCCGTTCGAGCAATGAGTAACTCGTAGAGCACAACGAGCACCATGGCAAGAAGGGTGAGAAGCGTGTACGCACCCATCATCGACCTCTCAATTTGCGAACTGTTTCAAGGGTAAGCAGACCGCAGATTGGAATCACTAAGAAGAAGGTAAGTTCTTCAATGGGTAAGGCACCCGGCAGTTCCCAACCTGTCACAAACTCTGGGGTGTAGCTCCAATGATCCCAAGCAATAGCAAACACATCCCATACGACGAAGAGGCAGACCGGGACAATCATGGTCAGCAGCAGTCGACGAGGCTGCCGGTAGACCCTTGCGCCAAGGACGAGCTCCAAGGGCAAGGTTCCCAGAATGCAGAGCCCCATCAGAATGAGGTATTGGTACCTGTCCACGCATCAATTGTAGATGCCACGCAGGTCGTTGTGTTGGTCGACGATCAG
>CAMDLX010000225.1 GCA_945901935.1 Bifidobacterium breve
CAATTGAGCCTGTTGAGCCGAGTACTGCAACCGTCGTCATGATGTTTCTATGCTACCGAGGACCGGTGTCAAGCACCGGACGCCACTGCTGAATCTTCTCAGGATGCGGACAAGGTCCACACATTGAACAGCACGGTTACGAAGTAGGCGGTCGGTAGAACGAAGAGAAGGGCATCGAATCGGTCGAGCACTCCACCGTGCCCCGGCAGCACCGAACCCATGTCCTTGACCTTCAAGTCTCGCTTGACGAAGGACTCGCACAAGTCACCGAGCGGAGCAGCCAAGGCACACAACACTGCGAAGACGATGGTCCGAGGAATGCTGTCGCCGATCGGAGAGATTCCGCCAAATCCAATGATCACCACGGTGACCACCAGAGCGCTCAGCACCCCGCCGATCATGCCCTCTTGGGTTTTGTTTGGGCTAGCCGCCGAAAGTGGAGTGCTACCCATGTACTTGCCAACAAAGAACGCACCTACATCGTGGCTCACGGCGACGATGACTGCTGCCAACAACACACCGATACCCGGATTAGAAGTAAGCGCTGGGCTGACATCTTCCATCTGCTTGCCAAGGCCCAAGAAGAGCGTTGCAAACGAACCCAAAAAGCCGATCCATAGAACCCCAAGCAAGGTCAGACCCAGATTCGCAACCGAATGCTCTCCTGGTGCAACCCACAGGTACCACACCAGCCCAGCCATAACTGCCAGACCCATCACGATGGGAAATGCGCTCAGGCCAGAAGTAAAGGTGGCGAAGACCAGGCCAGCCACTGCAACGAGGCCGAGCAGCGTAGCCGGATTGTGGCCGCTACTCCGCACTGCTGTGAAGTATTCAAAAGCAGCGAAGGTAATGATGGCTGTTGCAAGAATGGCAGTTGGTAGGGCTCCAAGCTTGAAGCACACCAACCCCAATATGACGAGGCCAACTCCAACGCCGATTGCGGTTCCTAGGTTGCGTTCTCCGCCAGCGGAAACTGAAGCAGCCTGATCAGCGTCACTGGGATCCGCTGAGACATCCCCAGATCCCGAGGCTGCTGCTGCCTGACGACGCTTTCCGGCGCCCGACCGGGGCGAATCCAGTTCGGAGAAATCTCCCTCTGGAGAGAAATCATCCATGGCTTCGGATGACTCAATGCCCTCGGCGCCCTCTGTTCGAGTATCCGAGAAGAACTCGTCGGCAACTGAGGCACCGCTATCACCGCCGAGCGCACCCAGACGGGGAGCATCATCGACAAGATCATCAAAGTCGGTTGCCACTTCACGCTCACCCTCATCACGCCAACGAGGTTGATTGGAGTGAGTAGCCAAGGGCTCCGGCTCGGGGGCATCCTCGCCAATAACCACCTTGGGAACCTGCCCCGTTGGGGGCTCGGTCCAATGCGGCAGAACGAACGAGTCCTCATCAGAGTAAGGCTGCTCAGTCGCAGTCTGGTCGAACTCGTCTGGGTCAGTCATGTAGCGAGGGTCTCCGTAGGGTTCATCGCCAGCACCGGGAAATCCACTCTGGCTAGCCTGCTCTGTGCCGGCGCTCTCGGTGGCGGCACGATCGGTGTCGGCACGGTCTGGTTCAGGTTCCGCAGGAATCATTCGGGCGTGACCAACTTCGATTCGGTCGCCGTTCTCGTCAGTAGGGCCATATCTTTCGACTGGTGGGTCAGCCCAAATGGGGACATCCTCACTACCGTCAAAGTCGTCGGAGGATCTGGCAGTTGCCCCATAGCGCTCAGGGTTGCTCGCTGGGTCGTCCTCTGTGGTCGAAATCGTGATCTTTGGCAGATCAGCGCTGGCCGCTGGCTCATCGGGCCGGTCGCCGTACTTCTTTTGCCCTCCACGGCGACGGCGCACAACATCGCTGCGTCCGGCAGCCTCGGCTGCTTCTTGAGCCCCAATTATTCTTACGCCCTCTGTGCGACCCTCTTCAGGATCATTCTCGTCACTCATCACTGTCCTCCTGGCCTTCTCACTCTGTCTTGCATCCTTGTGCTGCGGGTAAACCCGAGTCACAGAAGCTGCTCGGTTACCCCTCGAGGAGTTCCACTGTTTTGATGTTGAGAGCGTCGTCGATCTCCGCCTCAAACTGCTTTGTTGTTCGATCTAGCTCAGCCTCTGCGCGGTGCATGTCGTCAGAGGAGATGTCGCCGTCCTTCTCGAGCGCTTCAAGGTCCTTGCGAGCATCTCGACGTGCGCTGCGAACTGCTGTCCGGCCGTCCTCAGCCTTTGCCTTGACGAGCTTCACAAACTCCTTGCGACGCTCCTCAGTGAGCGGCGGGAAAGCCAAGCGCACAGTAATGCCATCGTTCGATGGATTCAGCCCGAGATTCGAGTTCTGCAGTGCCTTCTCGATGGCCGGCATCGACCCCTTATCGAACGGCGTAATGAAGAGCATTCGAGCCTCGGGTACCGAGAACCCTGCCAATTGCTGCAAAGGCATCGTCGAGCCGTAGTACTCGACTGGCAGCTTTTCGACCAGCGCCGGCGTTGCCCTACCCGTTCGCACACCTGCAAACTCGGACTTTGTGTGTGTCACGGCCTTAGCCATGCGCTCAGAGGCCTCGCTTTGTACTGTCTTCATCAACTCGTCACTCACCAGATCAAGTTTCGCACATTGAGCGGTGAAGTGCGCGACAAGATGCTCGCGACGGGCTTGATCTTTGGCTGGGAGCGCTGTTCTGGTCAGTGTCACAGCCGTTGTTTATTGTAGAACATATGTTCGATGGGCGGTCACCCCAAACACAACCTGACCTGTCCGAACCGGCCTTCTTTGCTGAACTTGATAGTGCCAGCATTGCGCTGGCAGATCTGGCCCAGTGGGACACTTCGATGTTTTCGGGCGAGGAGTTGTGTTTGGCGGTGACTCAGATTGAACAGGCCCGTAGGTTTGTTGATGCTGCGTCAGTTCAGGTTCTTGCCGAGTTGGATTCGCGTGGGTTTACCGATTCTGAACACGGCATGCGCACTGGTGCTTGGCTCGCTCGAGAATCAGCTACATCAAACCTGGGTGCGAAAAGCCGTGTCAGA